>CACDQG010000006.1 GCA_902554785.1 uncultured Pelagibacteraceae bacterium | reverse complement strand
TTTTACAATACTTCTCACCTCGTTTACTAATTTATATTTTTGAGAGATAACACTCCAATTTCTTTTAATCTTACAAATAGAAAATAAAAAATTTTTAAAAATTTTTTTTCCATTATTTGTATGCGTAACTTCTGGGTGAAATTGTACTCCATAAATTTTATCTTTAGTATTTTCTATAATAGTTAATTTAGAACTTTTGGTATAAGCTACTGCTTTAAAGTTTTTAGGTATTCTAAATACTGCATCTTCATGGCTCATCCATACAGCGGAATTTTTACTAAAAAAACCCCTTGTTAAAACGGAACCTTTTTTTTCAAAAATGGATGCTCTGCCAAACTCTCTCTTTTTTTTTGATGATTTAATTTTACCACCATGTAGTTTAGCAATTAATTGTAAGCCATAGCATATACCAAGTATTGGTATTTTTTTTTGAAATATACTTTTGGGAATACTTTGATAGCTTTTCTTTGTGACAGATGAAGGTCCTCCTGATAAAATGATGCCTTTAATGTTGTTGAAATTTTCAATTTTTTTAAAATCTTTGGGATTAAGTATTTCACAGAAAACTCCTAGCTCTCTTACTCTTCTTGCAATTAATTTAGTGACTTGAGAGCCGAAATCAATAATTAAAACATTTTCCCTAGAAATATGAAATTGCATTTATTTTTTTGATAAATTTTCAATTTCAATTTTTAATTTTTGACTTTCACTACATAATTTTTTACAAAAATTAATTAATCTATCATTAAGTTCTTTACTCTTTTGATAATCAGAAGTGTCCAATTTTAGCTTTGCAAGATTGTAAATTGCTTCTTCGTTTTGGGGGTTTAATAAAATTACAGTATTTAAGTTCTGTTCCTCTAAGTCTTTTTTATCTAAGTTATTAAATATCTTTGATAAATATAAATATGACATTTCACTTTTGGGGTTCATTACTATATCTTGTTCAAATTTAAATTTTGCTTCACTATATTTTTTATTTTTAAAAAGTTTTAATCCCTGTTCAAAAAATTGAGTACTCGCAAATAAGTTGCTGTTAATTAAAATAATTAAATTTAAGTATAGAATTATCCTTGAGATCATAATTTATAATTAATTGTTTTTTGTGTCATTTCAACACTATGCACCATACTTTCGTAAAATCCAGCTTTAGTAATTTTAATAAATTTTGCATTTTTAGATATTTGCTTTAAATTTTTAGCACCAATATACCCCATTGAAGATCGTAAACCTCCTTTAAGTTGGTAAATTATTTTTGAGACATTTCCCTTATATTCTACCCTACCCTCAACTCCCTCAGGTACAAATTTTGATTTATTTTTAAAATTTTCCTGAAAATATCTGTTTGCTGAGCCTGAAGACATTGCTCCTATTGAACCCATGCCTCTATATTCCTTAAAAACTTTTCCTCTAACTTTGAATTTTTGCCCTGGGCTTTCGTCAGTCCCAGCAAAAATTGAGCCCATCATTATCGCATCGGCTCCAGCTGCTAGTGCTTTTGCTATATCTCCTGAAAATTTAATTCCACCATCCGAAATAATCTTAACTTTCTTATTTTTTAAAGCCTTCTTAACCTCTAATATTGCAGATATTTGAGGAACTCCTATCCCAGCTACCATTCTTGTCGTACAAATAGATCCAGGTCCAATTCCAACCTTAATAATATCCGCACCAGAATTATAAAGCCTTTTTGCAGCCTCACCAGTTGCAATATTTCCTACACAAATCGGGATATATTTATTTATTTTTTTTAAATTCGATAAAGTTTTTAAAACTTTTTCGCTATGTCCATGTGCCGTATCAACTACTATTAAATCGCATCCATTGTTAATTAATTCTTTTGCTCTAATCAAGTCTTCTTTGTTAGTTCCAACTGCTGCACCCACAATTAAGTTTTTTTTTTTAACTTTGATAATTTCTTTTGTTTGATTTTTAATATTAAGATTTCTATGTATAATTCCAATTCCACCTGAGTTTGCCATTGCAATTGCCATTTTCGACTCTGTTACAGTATCCATTGCTGAAGATAAAAATGGGGCTTTCAATAAAATTTTTTTCGTTAAATTTAGTGAAATGTCTGTCTGACTTGGTAAAATATTAGAGTAACGAGGAAGTAGTAAAACGTCATCAAAGGTTAAAGATTCTTTAATTGGTCCCATATAAACTTATATACGATATTTTAGATTTATAAAGTCTTTAAACACTTGCAATGTAAATAAGTCTCTTTCGACTCGTTTCTACTGGACTCAGGTTTATAAAAGTTAACATGTTTAAATATAGAATTAGCTAAATTTTTTACTTGAACAAAATCTTCACCCATAAAGATCTTTGATATAAATACTCCATCTTGTTTCAGGATACCTGTAGATAAGTTTATGACCTCAGAACATAACTGGTTAGTTCTTATCGAATCAAGAGACTTGTTACCAGTGGTATCCGCAGCCATATCTGAAATTATAACATCTATTTTTTTTTGAAAAAAATTTTCGATTTTGCTCTTTGTTTTTTCCTTAAAAATATCACCCATGAAGAATTCAACATTTTTTATTGGTTTCATTGGTTTGAGGTCAATCGAAAGAACTTTTCCAACAGTAATAATTTTACTTGCAACTTGAGACCATCCTCCGGGACTACAGCCTAGATCTAAAAGGTTTGAATTTTTTTTTAAAAAATTAAATTTTTCATTTAATTGAATTAACTTAAAAGATGCTCTTGATCTATAACCTAAAATTTTTGATTTTTTAAAAAAATGGTCTCTGTGCTGTTTAATTTTCCAAGTATTACTTTTTTTAACGCGTTTAGATTTTTTCATTATAAAATATCTTCGTGATCTTCGTCAGATATTTTAAGTGAATTTTTCTTTTGTTCTTTTTTAAATATAAAAAAACTGATTGGTATCGATGTTAAATAAATAAATGCAAAAGCCAATAAAGTTTCAAAAGTATAAAATAACAAAGCTGTAAAAATCATCCCCGCAGCTAAGAGTAAAAAAATTGTAGTTTTTGAGGAAATTGATATTTTTTTAAAAGAAAGAGTAGGTACTTTGCTTACTAAAAGCAATGCTATTAAAATTGTTAGATATGGTGTAATACCTTTCGCATTAAATTTAAAATTTAAGTCACTCAGTTCGTAAATTAATGGCATCAAAATTAATATACCTCCAGCTGGAGAAGGTATGCCTTCAAAAAAATTATCTTTCCATTCTTGATTATTTTCAGTTTTTGTTAAATTGAACCTAGCTAATCTTAGGACGCAACATACGGAGTAAATCAGAGCGATTGCCCAACCTAATTTCCCATAATTATTTAATTCCCAAAAATACAAAATAAAAACTGGAGCAATTCCAAAACTTACAAAATCTGTGAGAGAGTCTAGCTCTTTTCCGAACTCAGATGTTCCTTTAATCAGTCGTGCTATTCGTCCATCTAGTGCATCTAAAATTGCTGCGAATAAAATCAATATTACTGCTAAATTAAAATTCCCATCAATCGAGAATTTAATAGAACTTATTCCAAGACAAACTCCTCCTAAAGTAAGAATATTAGGTAAAATGTATCTTGTTCTTTTTGAAGAAACTAATTTAAATTTTTTATTTTGTTCCATTATTCAGATGCTATTAAACTTTCTCCTGCTACTACGTTTTGACCAATTTTAGCTAAAACTTTTTTGTTTTTAAAGTACATATCAACTCTACTTCCAAATCTAATCATTCCGATTCTATCCCCTTGGTTAAGTTCTTGTCCTTGTTCTGCTTCACATACAATTCTTCTTGCAATTAAACCGGCAATTTGAACAATTATTATTTCTTCATTATCTTTTTTAGATTTTATCTTAAAATAGTTCCTTTCATTTTCCTCACTCGCTTTATCAAGAGATGCGTTCAAAAATTTTCCAGGCTTGTAATAAATTTCTTCTATCTTCCCTGAAATTGGAACTCTATTTACATGACAGTTAAATACATTCATAAATACACTTACCTTTGTATAAGTTGTATTTTCTAATCTTAGCTCCTCTGGTCCAGACCTTTCTGATATATCTGTTATTAAGCCGTCTGCGGCGCTAACCAGAAAAGCGTCATTTCCTATGGAAAAACGTTCTGGGTCTCTAAAAAAATAATAAACCCATAAGGAAATAATTATAAAAACTAAACCAAGAGTCTTTGAAAAAAATAAAACTACAAAAGTGACAATGATAGAAATAGCTAAGAATTTATAGCCTTCTTTATGTATCTTAGGAAATATAGTATTTAACATAATTTTAAGTTTGCTAAATTTTTCTTAATATGTATAAAAATCAAAGTTTATCAATCTATATTTTATGGCAAAAATAAAAGTCAAAAACCCAGTAGTTGAGCTAGATGGCGACGAAATGACTAGAATTATATGGTCATTTATTAAAGATAAGCTGATTAAACCATATCTTGAGATAGATCTTAAATACTATGATCTTGGGATGGAAAGTAGAGATAAAACCGCTGATAAAATTACTTTGGATGCAGCAAATGCCATCAAAAAATACGGTGTAGGAGTAAAATGTGCAACCATTACACCTGACGAGGCTCGTGTAGAAGAGTTTAAACTAAAAAAAATGTGGCGATCGCCAAATGGGACTATTAGAAATATCTTAGGGGGTACAGTTTTTAGAGAACCAATCATTTGTAATAATATTCCTAAATTAGTACCTGGTTGGACTCAGCCTATTGTTATCGGAAGACATGCTTTCGGTGATCAATATAAAGCTACTGATTTTCTTATACCTGGTGAAGGAAGTTTAGAAGTTAAATGGACTTCCAAGGATGGAAAAGATAAAAAAGAGTTTAAGGTTTTTGATTTTCCTGGATCTGGAACTGCTCTTACAATGTACAATCTAGATGATTCTATAAAAAATTTTGCAAGAGCATGTATGAACTACGGTCTAGGAAGAAAATGGCCAGTTTATTTATCAACAAAAAATACAATCCTAAAAGCTTACGACGGACGGTTTAAAGATCTTTTTCAAGAAGTTTTTGAAAAAGAATTTTCTGTTGAATTTAAAAAAGCAAACATAACTTATGAACATAGATTAATTGATGACATGGTTGCTTGTGCTATGAAATGGAATGGTGGGTACATTTGGGCTTGTAAAAATTATGACGGTGACGTGCAATCTGACACTGTTGCTCAGGGATTTGGGTCTTTAGGACTTATGACCAGCGTTTTGATGACACCTGATGGCAAGACTGTAGAATCTGAGGCGGCTCATGGAACTGTAACTAGGCACTATAGAATGCATCAACAAGGAAAGGAAACTTCAACTAACCCAATAGCATCTATATTTGCTTGGACAAGAGGATTAACTCATAGAGGTAAACTCGATGGTAATGAAGAACTAATTAAATTTTCTAAAAATGTTGAAGACGTATGCGTTAAAACAGTTGAAAGTGGTTCAATGACTAAAGATTTGTCAATTTTGATAGATAAATCAAATAAATACCTTACCACGAATCAATTCCTAGAAGCGATTGACGGAAATCTGAAAAAGAAACTTAATTAATTTTCTTTAATATTCCTTTAAAGGCCTCATCGATTTTGTTTTTATCTACACCGCCTGCTTGAGCAAAATCTTTTCTACCGCCGCCTCCTTTACCTCCTAAAATAGTAGATGCAGTTTTTACTAGATCGACAGCATTATATTTTAAGGTCAAATCTTGAGAAATTCCTACTGCTAAACCGACCTTATCCTCAAATGTAGAAATACAAATTATTATTCCAGATTTAATATCTTTTTTTCCTTGATCGATAATACCTCTAAGTTCTTTTGGAGGAAAATCTATTAAAATTTGTTCCCGAATTAGCATATTTCCAATTTTTTTATCCTTTATTATATTTTTACTTTTATCTTTCTTGATACTTTCAATTCTTACTTTATTTAGTTGTTTTGTTAAAATTTTTAAATTTTCAGACAAATCTAAATTTTCCTTGTAATCAGGTTTGATTTTTAATTTTTGAAGGTCTTTTTTAATTAATTCTATCTCTTTTTTAAGGTTAGACTCTTTCTTAGACTTATCTTTACTTTGTATTTTTTCATACTCTTCTAGTTGCTTATCTCTTAATGCTTCAACTCTTCTAATACCTGACGCAATCGAAGATTGGCTTATAACTTTAAACTTACCAACTTCTCTAGTATTTCTAACATGAGTGCCACCACACAATTCTGTTGAAAAAAAACCATTATTTTCTTTTCCCATGAAAACTACTCTTACTTCTTCTCCGTATTTTTCTCCAAATAATGCAAGAGCACCCATACTTACAGCTTCTTTTGGAGTCATTATTCTTGTTTGTACATCAGAGGATCCTGCTATTATTTCATTTACTGTATTATTTATTTTTGTCATTTCGTCTTTTTCAATAGGTTTATTATGACTAAAATCAAACCTTAATCTCTCAGGTGAAACTAATGATCCTTTTTGAGTTACATGTTTTCCAAGAGTTCTTCTTAATGATTCATGTAATAAGTGAGTTGCTGAATGGTTAGCTTTAGAGTTATTTCTTTTTAAAACATCTATTTCTAAATTTACACTCTGCCCGGTTGATATTGAGCCTTTTTCAATTTTTCCATAATGAACAAATAAATCTCTCATCTTTTTTTGTGTATCATTAATTTTTATTTTACATTCTGAGCTAAAAATATATCCCTGGTCACCAACTTGCCCACCTGATTCTCCATAAAATGGTGTTTGATTTGTTATTATTTCTACTTCGTCTCCAGTACTAGCAGATTGAACAAATTTACCATTTTTTGAAATCTTAATTATTACGCCTTCAGCTTTGTCAAATTCATAACCTAAAAACTCAGTAGGATTTAATTCCTCTCTAATTTTAAACCACCTTTCCTCAACGGTCTTGTCTCCTGAACCTTTCCAATTAGCTCTTGCTAATGCTTTACTTTTTTCCATCTCCTTCTCAAATTTATCGTTATCTACTTTTATATCTTTGCCTCTTAAAATATCTGCAGTCAGATCTAAAGGGAAACCATAGGTATCATATAACTTGAATGCTTCTTTTCCTGGAAAAATTTTGTTTTGGACTTTATTTAAATTTTCATTCAATATTTTCATTCCTCGTTCAAGAAGTGAAGAAAATTTTTCCTCTTCATTTTTAATTGTTTCGACTATCAATTCTTTCCCGTTAATTAGTTCAGGATAACTACTTTTCATTTCATTTAATAAAATTTCAAAAAGTTTATAAAAAACAGGTTGTTTGCTGCCTAGAGAATGAGCGTGTCTCATTCCCCTTCTCATGATTCTTCTTAAAACATATCCTCGACCTTCATTAGAAGGTAATATCCCCTCAGCAATTAAAAAGCTACTTGCTCTAAGATGATCAGCAATTACTCTATGGCTTGCGATCGTTTTATCATCAATTGAAGTTTTTGTAATATCAGATGAAGCAGCCATAATCTTCTGAAAGTGATCAATTTTATAATTATCGTGAGTACCTTGAAGGACTGCTGTCATTCTCTCTAGCCCCATACCTGTATCAACTGAAGGTTTAGGTAAATCAATTCGTTTATCTTTAGATATTTGTTCAAATTGCATAAATACAAGATTCCAAATTTCTATAAATCTATCACCATCTTCATCAGGACTTCCTGGAATTCCACCTTTTAACTTATCACCGTGGTCATAAAATATTTCAGAGCATGGGCCACATGGTCCCGTTTCACCCATGGACCAGAAATTATCAGACGTTGATATTTTAATAATCTTATTTTCACTCAGCCCCGATATTTTTTTCCAAAGATTGGAAGCATCTTCGTCTTCATGAAAAACAGTTACTAATAATTTTTCTTTTGGTAGTCCAAAATCTTTAGTTAATAAATTCCAAGCATAATGGATGGCTTGCTCTTTGAAATAATCACCGAATGAAAAATTTCCTAACATTTCAAAAAAAGTATGGTGTCTAGGGGTATAACCTACGTTTTCTAAATCATTATGTTTTCCACCTGCTCTTACACACTTTTGTGATGTGGTCGCAGTTTTATAAGGTCTTTTTTCTAGCCCAGTAAATACGTTTTTAAACTGAACCATTCCTGAATTAGTAAACATTAGTGTTGGATCGTTATTAGGTACTAAATTACTTGAGTCAACAATTTGATGATTGTTTTTTTTAAAATATTCTAAAAATTTTTTTCTAACATCTGTAAGCAAAATTTGGCTCATACTTAATTAAATACAGATATTTTTCGGCTTGTCTATAAAGAGATTAATTTGTCTGCTTTTTATCGTTATCTACAACAACACATATTTCTGATTTTGTGAGAAATCTTTGTCCAGTGCCATTATCTAGCGAGAACATTCCACCAATTCCTTTAACTGCATCAATTGTAAGGTCTGTATGTTTCCATTTTTCATACTGGTCTTCATTCATGTAAAAAGGGGTTCCATCTACCTCTCCCAATTTCACATCACTATTGCCTACTTGATATTCTTTAGCTGGAAAGCACATAGGCGCGCTACCATCGCAGCATCCGCCTGATTGATGAAATAAAAGATCGTCACCGTGAACTTCTTTAATTTCGTTAAGTAGTTTTTTTGCTGATAATGTGAATGATACCTTCATTTGTATATTTCGGCCCATGATTAAGAATCATGGGCCATTATATATTATTGGTTAAAAGAAGCCTAATTTTTTCTCACTATAAGACACGTGTAAGTTCTTCACTTGTCTATAATGATTTAACATCATTTTGTGAGTTTCTCTTCCAATACCAGATTGTTTGTAACCACCAAATGCAGCATGAGCAGGATACGCATGGTAGCAGTTTGTCCAAACTCTACCTGCTTCTATACCTCTACCCATTCTGTATGCAATGTTTCCATCTCTAGTCCAAACACCAGCTCCTAGTCCATAAAGAGTATCATTAGCTATTTCTAATGCTTCTTTTTCATCTTTAAAAGTTGTAACTGATACAACTGGTCCAAAGATCTCTTCTTGGAATATTCGCATATTGTTTTTTCCTTCGAAAATAGTTGGTTGGATATAGTTTCCTTTTTCTAGACCGCTATTGATCTTAGCTTCGCTTCCACCACATAAAACTTTGGCACCTTCTTTTTTACCTAAGTCTAAATAAGACTTAATTTTTTCCATTTGTTCTAATGAAGCCTGAGCACCAATCATTGTTTCCATCTTCAAAGGATTGTCTTGTTTTACAGCTTTTGTTCTTGCTATCGCTTTTTCCATGAATTTGTCATAGATAGATTTCTGAATTAAAGCTCTACTTGGACAAGTACAAACTTCTCCTTGGTTAAGCGTAAACATGGCAAAACCTTCTAAACATTTGTCAAAGAAGTCGTCATCTTTAGCCATTACATCTTCGAAGAAAATGTTTGGCGATTTACCACCTAATTCCAATGTTATTGGTATTAAGTTTTGAGATGCATACTGCATAATCAAACGTCCAGTAGTAGTTTCACCTGTAAAAGCAATCTTCTTAATTCTTTTTGAAGAAGCTAAAGGTTTACCTGCTTCAAGACCATATCCACTTACAACGTTAACAACACCTGCTGGTAATAGATCTCCGATTAATTCCATTAACAACATTATTGATGCTGGCGTCTGTTCAGCTGGTTTTAATACTACGCAGTTTCCTGCTGCCAGTGCTGGCGCCAGTTTCCATGTAGCCATTAATAATGGGAAGTTCCACGGTATAATCTGACCAACTACGCCCAATGGCTCAGGTATGTGGTAAGAATATTCACTGTTACTTATTTCTGCAACTGAACCTTCCTCAGCTCTAATTACTCCAGCAAAATATCTCCAATGGTCAATTACTAAAGGTAAGTCTGCTGCCATACATTCTCTGATTGGCTTACCATTGTCTAAACATTCTGCTGTCGCTAAAACGTTAAGATTTTTCTCTATCACATCAGCAATCTTTAAGAGAATATTAGATCTCTCTGTGATTGATGTTTTTCCCCATGCAGGAAATGCTGCGTGAGCTGCGTCTAAAGCAAAATCAACGTCTTTCTCATTCGATCGTGGCACCTTACAGATAACTTCATTAGTGATAGGAGTAGTATTATCAAAATACTTTCCTGATTTAGGTTCTACAAATTTTCCGTTAATGTAGTTTCCATACTTAGCTTTAAATGGAAATTTAACCTTCAAATGAGAGGTATCTAAAGATGAAGACACTTTCGAGCTTGATGCTTGTTGTGTACTCATTTTTTCCCCTTTTGTTTTTTATTAATTAAAACCAATCTGAACTAGATTGTACACATGTATTTTTGACACGAAATTTTTACCTACTAAATATTGATTTAATCAATTTAAAGTTGAGGTTTCATGAGAAACGGGAGATTAGTTAAACCTCCCGTTGAAATGATGGCAGAAGAATTATTCTTCCTCTTTTTTATCGCTAATTTTTTCGTTTGCTGAAGGGTTGCCCTCTAACTCTTTGCTAATCGCTGAGGCCTCATCTCTGATAATTTTTTCTATTTCTGCAGCAACATTTGGATTTTTTTGAAGATAAATTTTAGCATTTTCTCTACCTTGGCCTATTTTTTCTCCTTTGTATGCATACCATGCGCCAGATTTTTCAACCACGCCTGCTTTTGTGCCTAGGTCAATTAGTTCACCTAATTTACTTATTCCTTTGCCGTACATTAAATCAAATTCTACAACTTTAAATGGTGGGGCAACTTTATTTTTAATTACCTTCACTCTAGTAGAATTACCAATAATTTGATCCTTTTCTTTAATTGCACCTATTCTTCTTATATCCATTCTTACTGATGAATAAAATTTAAGAGCATTACCACCAGATGTAGTTTCTGGATTACCAAACATCACCCCAATTTTCATTCTTATTTGATTAATGAATATAACCATTGTATTGGACTTAGAAACTGAGCCAGTTATTTTTCTTAACGCTTGACTCATTAATCTAGATTGTAATCCAACGTGATGATCGCCCATTTCACCTTCAAGTTCTGCTTTAGGTGTTAATGCTGCTACTGAGTCTACAACTAAAACTGAGACTGAACCTGATTTAATTAATGTGTCAGTTATCTCTAAAGCTTGCTCGCCTGTATCAGGTTGCGAAATTAACAATTCCTCTGTTTTAACACCTAGCTTCTTCGCGTAAACTGGGTCCATTGCATGTTCTGCATCTACAAAAGCGCATATTCCGCCAGCTTTTTGCGCTTCTGCAACTACCTGTAATGCTAGAGTTGTTTTACCTGAAGACTCTGGCCCATAAATTTCAATTATTCTACCTTTTGGTAAGCCACCTATACCCAAAGCTAAATCTAGGCTTAGTGAGCCTGTTGAAATAGCTTCAACATCTAAAGCTTGTTGTTGTCCAAGCCTCATTACTGAGCCTTTTCCAAAATTCTGATCTATTTGGCTAATAGCAGCTTCTAAAGATTTGTTTTTTTCTTTTAATTCTTGTTGTTTTTTATTGTCTGATTTTACGACTTTTAAGTTATTTTTTGTCATTTTTATCCTTTTTTGTTATTCGAATCGATACTTAAAATGTACACATTTTGTTCTTTTAATCAAGAGATTAAAATAATCCTTATAAATAAAGATTATTTGAGCAAATCTAAGGATAATGTTCCGATTTGTTTGGCTAACTCAAATTGAGATATAATAAAATCTCTTTCAGCTTTTGCAAAAGCTATTCTAGCATCCAATAATAGGCTTCTGGATTGAATAACTTCTAGAGTAGTTCTAGTGTTTCCTGAGTCATACTCTAGAGTGATGCCCTCATTAGCAATTTCAGCAGCTTTTAGTTGTGCTTTAGTTGCTTTTAACACGCTTTTTGACGATTTGTATAAAGACCAAGCATTTGAGGTTTCTATTTCTACTTTATTCAATGTATCCTGAAGAATTAATTTAGCTCGCTGTTTGTCAAAAGAAGACTTTTTAATTGATGAAATGTTTTCGCCCCCTTTAATAATCGGCCAAGTGATTGTAGCTTTAACACTTTCATCATTTTGTTCATCTACTGTTGAACTAAAATCTTTGTTTTCAGACTTTGACACTTTGATAGAAGCGGTCGGTGATAATCTTGCCCTCTCGATCTCCAGGTCTTTAACAGAAATTTCATAATCTATTTTAGAAATTAATAGGTTAATATTATTTAATTTTGATATTTTAATGGATGACTGGAGTGACTCAGGTAATTTAATTTCGATTTTTTGACTTAAATTTTCAGAATTTAATATCCTTTCACCAGTAACTCTTTCAAAATTTGTCTTTGATGAAAGTAATTCCGTTGTTGCTTGTATCAATTTTGCATTAGCTCCTGCAAGAGAAGACTCCGATTGAGCTAAGTCAGTAAGAGTAATCTCTCCTTTTTGCAATCTAGCGTTATCGGACTCAACTTGTCTCTCAAATAAACTTACATTTAAAATATTAAATTTTTCATTTTTAGTTTTATAAATTAAGTCAAAATAGGATGAAACTGTATCTAAAATTGTCTTTTGTTTAACTTGATTTAACTTTAAATTAGCTTTTTTGGTTTCTAATTCTGATTTTTTAAAAGTATTTAAACCTTTAAAACCAGAAAAGATTTTTTGTTCTAGAGATATTGATTTGCTTTCAGAGTCTAAATTAATATCTTTCAATGCATCTCCACTAGAGTTTTTTCTATTGGTCGAAGTAGTACTCGTTTGATCTCCAGTAACTGTTAGACTTGGTAGAAACTCACTTCTTGATATGTTTTTATTTTGTTTAGCAGACTCTAAATTTTTACGTTCTGCGTTAAGTTGTAAGTTATTATTAAGCGCTTTATTTATATAAAAATAAATATTTTCTTCTGCATAAACTTGATTGCATAAGTAAATATACAAAAAAAATATTATTTTTTTCATTTAATTTAATTTTATTGATTTAAGTCTATGTTTGTTATCTATTTTTATTACTACATTTGCAATTTTTTTAAAATTTTTTAACATATGTTTAGTTATTCTTTCATAAAACATCACAAAATTTTTAATTTCATTTTTATTCATAGTTTTTTTTCCTTTTGAAGTAATTTTAAGTTTTTCTTCTTGTAATAGTCTCCATTTATAAACATGATTGAAGCTTGGAACTTTTAAAAAAATTAAAGTATTAATTAATTTAAAAATTTTTGTGTAATTTTTTTTAAGTTCCTCGTTTACCCTACCTCTCCAAATTCTTTTTTTATCTTGGTATTTTTCTAATCTATTAATAGGTTTAAATAAATCTTTTTTTTTTTGAGGGAAAGCTCCAACACACCAACCTTCAAAAATAATAACGTTAGGTTTTTTTGAAATAGTCTGCCATTTGTTTCTTGGTGCTCTGTCATCGATTGATTTATCAAATTTTGGAATCAGCGTTTTTTCAAATTTTTTTTTTTTGAGGCTTTTAAAACAATTCATCAATAATGAAGTATCATGAGTACCTGGGACACCTCTAGTAAAAAAAAGAGGACTTATATTTAATGACATTTTTTTTCGTTCTATTCTTGTTTTGTAAAAATCGTCTATAGAGAATATGACTGTATTTAAATTAAACATAGTTTTTAAGGTAATTTTTAAAATATTTGATATTGTTGACTTACCAGAACCTTGTCCGCCAGCTAAACCAATAATTTTTGGACTTTTGTCTATTTTATAGCTTCTATAAATTCTTTCACTTATTGGTAAATAAAAGTTTTTGAATTGACTAATTTTATCCCTAAAAGGTTCTGATAAAACTTCTTGGGTTTTTAAAAATTTTAAATATTCCTCTTTAGATTTTTTATAATTTTTTTCTTTAGGAGTCATTAATTTTTTTTATCTAGTGGATGATTCTGACCGTCATTAATTAATATATTATTTAATTCAAAACTATTAATCTGATCAACACAACCAACATTAAATCCGGTCATTGCAGGATTGGATCTTGGATTGTGATGAGTATAAATTCCACAAATTGAGCAAAAAAAATGTTTGGCGACCTTAGTATGAAATTGATATAAGTTTAATTTATCCTGACCTTTGGTAATTTTAAAATCTTCATTTTTAACCATTGACATAACAGCTCCTTTCCTTTTACAAATCGAACAATTACATCTTATGTATTTTTCTAGATCAGTATGTATGTTTATTTCAGCTTCAACTTGTCCACAATGACATCTTAGTTTAATCATTTTTTAATCCTTAATTTAAAATTTAAGATTATCTGTATTTAAGATTATCCACAATAGCGCAAATAGA
This sequence comes from uncultured Pelagibacteraceae bacterium, assembly GCA_902554785.1. Taxonomy (GTDB): domain Bacteria; phylum Pseudomonadota; class Alphaproteobacteria; order Pelagibacterales; family Pelagibacteraceae; genus Pelagilacustribacter. Next base: position 14,885 of record CACDQG010000006.1, on the reverse strand, counting down.
TTTAAAAATGTTCATGTTTTGATTCATATTTGATTCTGTTTAAGTCTCATTTTTCAACTTTAAATTGTTGTTTTTTTGATTTTGTTTAAATCCCTCTCTCTTCTATATCTTAAGTTTTTCTCATTTTTTAAAGATACAGCAAAAATTAACAACGAAAATAATATGACAAATAACTGAGGTATATAAACTATAATTCCTAAATAGTTTTTAAAAAAGAAAAAGAAAAGAAATATTATGATTGATCTTAAAAAAACTTCATATTTAAATACTGCTATAATAGAAAATGAGTGTAATAATAATTTGAAAAGTGACATCTTTGAAGGTCCAAAATATCTTTTACCTCTAACACAATTTATCTCTTCATAATTTTTTATATTTTTTTTAAAAGTTCCTGAATAACTACTCCAAAGGGAAGATTTGTTTTTTATCTTTAATATATCTTTTTTTGATATACAGCTAAAATTACCAAAATTAATTTTTTTTCCAGTAAATATTAACGTTAAAAGTTTGTGTAAGTGATAAAGAATTGTGAAAACTGGGCCCTCTGATCTTTTAATTCTTTTTGCCACAACTGAAATATCTGAAGATGGGAAGGCCTTATCTAATAAATCCTCTATTTCCTCTGGTCTATCTTCACCATCTCCATCCATTAATATCACTTTGTCAAAATTCTCATTATCAATGATATGTCCCAGCCCGTAAGCTATACACTCTGCGTGTCCTCTATTTTCTTTCATATTAATTATTTCAATTGTAGTAAAATTTACCGGTTTATTAATTTTAGGTTGAGAAACAGTTGAACCATCATCAATTACTATCATTTTAAACTCGTAATCATTTAATTTACTAAATTTTGAATTCAACTCAAAAATTAACTTTTCTAATGACGGCCAATCATTAAATATAGGTGTTAAAATTATAATTTTTTTCATCTTTTTCCGATCATACAATACCCAACAGGCTTAATTGATCCGAAAACTCCTGGACAAATTTTTTTTAAAATTTTAGGATTTCCAGTATATATCACGCCCTGATTTTCAGAAATAATTGAGGTGTCACCCTTTAAATCACTTAACCATTTTGGTCTTGAAGATAAATGATATGATAAATTTCCTGCAGACCATTCATCACCAATTACTATTTTAATCTCATTTTGGAAATTATCATCCCATTTATTTTGCACCAGTCTTGCTATTTCTCTACCAGGATAATCAGTTCGCTTTTTATCATCATAAAAGGAAATGAACAAATATAAAGATGGAGAGAGAAAAAATAAAATTGCTATTGTAATAGTAAACCTTTTAATTTTATTCAAATTTATATTTTTTTTTAAAACGTCAATAAATAATATTCCAAAAAAAAGATAAAAAGGTGTCATCCACATAGTTCTAATTTTGGCGCCTGTAAGTAGCGAGGTGAGTAAAATTAATGATAAAGGTAAAAGAGTAATAAAAATTAAAAATAAGATTTTTTTGTTTTTTAAATTTAATTTGAAATTAAACTTTTCAATTAACATTATGATTGAAAAAAAAAATGGAATTAAAATTATTAATTGTTTAATTAGAAAAACTGTAGGGTAAGTAAAATGATTAATTAGTGAAAACTGATCTAAGCCTGACCTATTCAATCCGTAAAAAATTGTAACAAATTCATTTTGATACAACCAAACAAAATGAGGAGCTAAAATTAAAAAAGTTACTGATACAGATATAAAATAGTTTTTGATCAATTTTTTATTATTTTTAAAATTCGATAATAAATATAGAAAAAAGGTTACTAATAAATAAATAAATAAATATTTAGAAAGAAATCCTAAAGCAGAAAAAATTCCTAAACATATCCAGTCTGATGTTCTATTTAAGTTTATTGCTTTCCAAAAAAAGTAAACGCATATTGCCCAAAAAGGAAGTTGACTTACATTTACATTGAATTCTGGAGTTGTAAAATTGAAAAAAAAAATACTTTCCAGAATAATAAGAGAAATTAAACAAAAAACTTTATTTTCAAATATTTCATTTGCTAGTTTCCAAACATATATAAATGAAATTATTACAAAAATTTGACTTAAAAAATAATAAGCCCAATCGTTTGATCCAAAAAAGCTGTAAACAAATTCTACTGCAAATGCACTTAGAGGGGGGTGTTTATTAAATCCCCAATCTAGATTACTTCCCCAAGCTAATGCTTCGATAGTGTCTAGTGGTAAATTTTCATTAGATAGTGATGGGGCTAATGTCCATAAAACTAAATGAAAAAATATAAAATAAAAGTATATTTTACTAACATTTTTTTTTGCTATCATAAAAAGAAATTATTACAATTTATAAGCTATTGACACGACTAAAATCAAACATATACTCCCCAAATTCGTAAAATGCGGAAAAAAACAGATACTAAAAAAAAATATATTCCAAATTCTAAAGAAAAATACATGTGCGCGAAGCATAAAAAATTTTTTACTGAAGAATTATTGAAATGGAAGAACGATATAAATAAAAATAATAATTTAGGAAATATTTTAAATTCATCTGATGATAATGTTTCCTCTGCTGATATGGTAGATCAAGCCTCGTCTTACACTGATAAATCAGTCGAAATGAAATCTTTAAATAGAAGTAGAAAACTAATTTCGAAAATTAATGCAGCTTTACAAAGAATTAAGGATGGAACTTATGGCTTCTGCGAGGAAACTGGGGAGCCAATTGGACTTAAAAGATTAATTGCAAGACCAATAGCGACTCTTTCAATAGAAGCTCAGGAAAGACACGAAAGAGATGAAAAGATTTTTGCAGATGATTAAACTTTAGGAATTTCTTCACCTTTATTTAATAAATCATAACCTTTTTTTACTGCCTTTCTGTTTGATATATTTTGATACCATTTTGCTAAACTAGAAAATTTAGTTAAACCTATGTCATGCCACTCGTGCCTTGCGATCCATGGGAAAGTTGCAATATCGGCGATGGTATATTTTTCGCCTGCAAGATATTTTGATTTTGCTAATCGTTCGTCGAGTTCTTTGTAAATTCTTTCTGAAATTTTAAAATAACGTTGCTCACCAAAATCACTTTTTCCAGGATTATAATAATGAAATTGATGATGTTGACCTAACATAGGACCTACATAACCAATTTGGCCCATCAACCATTGATTAATAAGCGTTCTCTCATTTTTATCATAAAATTTTCCACTTTTTTCTGCCAAATAAATTAATATAGCGCCCGATTCAAAAAGACTTTGATTGTTTTTGTGGTCAATGATTACTGGTGTTTTGCTAAAAGGACTTATTTTTTTAAATTCTGGTGCAAATTGTTCATCTTTATTAATATTAATTTTTGTTACCTTATACTCAAAGTTAATCTCTTCTAACATTATTGATATTTTCTTACCATTTGGAGTGTTAGCGGTAAGAAGTTCAATCATTTTTTTCCAAGTCTTTCTTGTATCGTTTTAGAGGAAGTTGTGAATTCAAACCTATATTTCTCATTTGGCCTTGCTCTTTTAAAACACTCAACAGATGCAAGTGCAACTTCATGGAATCCTGAAAGTATTAATTTTAATTTACCTGGATAAGAACAAATATCTCCTGCTGCGAAAATACCTTTTTTGTTCGTTTCAAAATTTTCTGGATTAACTTCAATGGTTTTTTTATCCATATTCAATCCCCATTCAGCGATAGGCCCAAGTTTCATAATTAACCCAAAAAAGCCTAGTATTACATCGGTTAAAATTTTTTCTTTCTTTCCGTCATCGAACTTTATTGTAATAGATTTTAATTTTTTCTCGCTATCTAGGGACTCAATTTGACATGGAGTTTTAATTGATACCTTCCCCTCTTTTTCTAGTTTTCTTATTTCTGAGAGAGTATGCTGAGCTCCCCTAAACTCATTTCTTCTATGAATAAGTGTTATTTTTGAAAATTTTGAAAGCTCTAAAGCCCAATCCAAAGCTGAGTCTCCTCCCCCAAATATTGAAATTCTTTTATTTTTAAATTGCTCTTTATTTCTTACTGCATAAAATACAGATTTTCCCTCTAACTTCTCAGCATTTTTTAATGATATTTTTCTTGGTTCAAATGAGCCCACTCCGCCTGCGATAATAATGTTAGGTGCAACAAATTCTTTTTGTTTATTTGTTTTTATAACCCAATTCTCTTTTTCTTGATAAACTTCATCAACTCTCTCATTTAAAAATAATTCAGTTTTAAATGGTTTTATTTGTTCTAATAATTTTTTAGTTAGTTGTTCGCCAGTGCACTCTGGAACTGCCGGAATATCATAAATAGGTTTGTCTGGATAAAGTTCAATACATTGTCCACCGACTTTATTAAGGTTATCAATTACTACTGCCTTAAGACCTTTGATGCCGAGTTGATGAACTGCGAAAAGACCTACGGGACCAGCGCCAATAATTATAACATCTGTTTTTTTCATTAAGTTTGTTTTTCTGGAGTCGTTACTTCTAAACCATCTAATTCATCACTAACAATTATTTGACAACTTAGTCTACTATTTTTTTTTGGTTCAAAGGCCATATCAATCATATCATTTTCAGCATCCTCTGCTTTTGGAATTTTATCTAACCATTTATCTTCGACATAAACATGACATGTAGCGCAAGCCATAGAACCTCCACAATCTGCATCTATTCCTGGAATATCTTTTTGAATTGCTCCCTCCATTACTGAAAGGCCATTATCTACTTCAATAGTTTTAGAGTTTCCCTGAAAATCGTTATAGGTAATTTTAGGCATGTTAATAATAAGCTAGATAAATTGATATAATAATTACCCAAAAAAAAGCATAATATAAAATGTAGCCTTTTACTGTGAAAGGCATCTTTTTTATTTTACGCTTTCCTTTTCCTTTATAAGGTTTTGAAATTTCCATATTCTATTTTACCAAAAAAAAAGGGCAAGCATGTGAGACATACCCGCCCTTTCCAATTAAATTATCTATTATCTAGATGATAATCTTGTGTTTTGCATTGCTGCTGCCCATATAACTAGACCAAAAGCGATCTTGTTAACAAAGTCAGCCAAATTGTAAATTATGTTTAAAGCGTTTGCATCAACACCACCAGTTAGGTAACCAAAAATATATCCTAGAGGATAAATTGCCCAACCAATAGTTACTATTATTCTCATTGCGCTGAACGCAGTAGACATAGCCTTGTTTCCAGCTTTTGCTGCCATCGTTCCAGCCTCACCTGAGAATATTTCAAACAAGATGTAAATCCATCCAGCCATTCCAATTACGAAACCTACAAATGGTTGAATATAACCAGCTTCACCTAAGTATCCACCGATTAACATTACTAATGAACCAATTAATAGCTTCCAAAATATAGAAGTTGGCACCTTTCTTACAGCTGCCAAGATTAGATAGAATTCGATCATTTGAAGTGGCACAGTAATTAACCAGTCAATATATCTGTATACTGTTGGTGTATCACCTGAAGTCACCCAAACTTCTCTCATATACATGTAGTGAACAAATGCAACACCAGTTACAAGTCCAGCTACTGTTAAAGATGTTCTCCATGATGCCGCAACAGTTCCTCTTTCTGCAAAGAAAAACACAGTTGTTGCAATCATTCCCATTGATACAAGCCAAAATGAAATTCCTACGAAATCATTTGTCTGTAACATGGCAGTCGCTGCGTTAGCCGAGCTTGTAATACCTAAAAAGGCAACAGCTGCTAAAGCAAATAGACCTAATTTTCTCATGAAAACCTCCCTCGTTTGTTTAGTTTTCGTTTAGTTTATATATAAACTACTCGGACAAATGGAAAATTACCCACTACCGAATAACTTGTCGGGAACCATAGTAAAAAAAAAAGTTACAGTGAAGTCTTTTTTTCTTCAAAAAAGGCCATTTTTAAAGGTTTTTTTATTTTTTTTTGGGGATATTTGTGAAATACTCTTAAAAATTAAGGAAATTTGAGGGGTATGATTTGAGTCGGAAATATAAGGAAATTTACAATAAATCTATAAAAAACAGAGAAGAATTCTGGAAAGAAGTCTCTGATGATATTTTTTGGTATAAAAAACCCACCAAAATACTCAATTCAAACAACCCTCCTTTCTATAAATGGTTTGAAGATGGAGTAACTAATACTTGTTACAATGCACTAGATCTCCACATCGATAAAGGTAAAGGAGAAAAGATTGCAATTATTTATGATAGTCCAATAACGGGTGTAAAGAAAAATATTTCATATAACGAATTAAAAAAAAAAGTATCTTTGTTTGCGGGCGCTTTAAAAAAACAAGGTGTTAATAAAGGAGATAGAGTAATAATCTACATGCCTATGATACCTGAAGCAGTTATAGCGATGTTAGCTTGTGGTAGAATTGGTGCAATTCACTCTGTGGTATTTGGTGGATTTGCTGCTAACGAATTGGCTAGCAGAATAGACGACTCAAAGGCAAAAATAATAGTTACAGCTTCATGTGGTTACGAACCAGGAAGGACAGTGCACTATAAACCTTTAGTTAATAAAGCTTTGGAGCTTGCAAATCATAAACCAAACAATTGCATTATTTTTCAGAGAGAAAAAGATAAAGCAGAATTGAATTCTAATATAGATATTACTTGGGAAGAGGCGCACAAGGATGTGAAACCAGCTGAATGTGAGAAAATGAATGCTAATGACTATGCTTACATACTTTACACATCAGGAACTACAGGTTTGCCTAAGGGAATAGTAAGAGATATCGGAGGTCATATTGTTGCATTAAAATGGACGATGAAAAATATTTACAATATTAAACCAGATGATGTCTGGTGGTCAGCAAGTGATATAGGTTGGATTGTTGGTCACTCATATATCGTTTACGCACCATTATTTTATGGATGTACTACAGTTTTATTTGAAGGTAAACCTGTTGGCACTCCGGATGCAGGTGTTTTTTGGAGAATAATATCTGAACATAATGTTAAATCTCTATTTACAGCTCCAACTGCAATTAGAGCTATCAAAAAAGAGGATCCAAATGGTGAATTTTTTAAGAAATATGATTTAAGCAAATTCGATAAACTTTTTCTTGCAGGAGAGAGAGCTGATCCTGATACTATTAAGTGGTTTGAAAAACTTTCAGGCTCTAAAGTGATTGATCATTGGTGGCAAACCGAAACTAGTTGGGCAATTACATCTGATTGTACAGGAATAGAGTCGTTCCCTGTAAAATATGGCTCTGCATTTAAACCTGTGCCAGGTTATGATTTGAAAGTTTTAAATTCTGAAGGTAAAGAAGTCGGTGCGGGAAAAATGGGCGACATAGTAGTTAAACTTCCATTGCCACCAGGAACGTTCCCTACTTTATGGGGTGCAGATAAAAGATACAAAGAAAATTATATGTCTACTTATCCTGGATATTATCAAACCTATGACGCAGGACATATTGATGAAGATGGATATGTTTGGATTATGTCTAGGACCGACGACATCATTAATGTCGCTGGTCATAGACTATCCACTGGTGCAATTGAAGAAGTTTTAGCAGAACATCCTAATGTTGCTGAGTGTGCGGTTATCGGAATTGCAGATAAGCTGAAAGGTCAAATACCAATTGGATTACTAGCTCTTAAAGCAGGAGTAACAAAAGATAAAAAAGAAATAATCGATGAATGTATTAAAATGGTTAGAGAAAAAGTTGGTCCAGTTGCAGCTTTCAAAATATCTATTATTGTAAAAAGATTACCAAAAACTCGGTCTGGTAAAGTATTAAGAGGAACTGTAAGAAAAATCGCTGATAACGAACCTTACAAGATGCCTGCAACGATAGATGATCCAGCTATTTTGGATGAAATTAAAGAAGACCTGATTGAAAATAAAATATTAAAACTCTAGGGGTTTTCCTTTAGACTCAATAAGAATATTTCCATCTGACATTACTAAAGTTCCATTGACAATTGTTCCTACTGGAAACCCCTTAACTTTATAGTTATGAAAAGGTGTCCAGCCACATTTACTAGCAATTATCTCGTTTTTAATAACAACCTCCTTATTCATATCAACGATTGTAAGATCTGCATCATATCCCTCTTTTATAAAGCCTTTATTTTTAATACCGAAAATTCTGCAAGGATTCTCACACATTAAGTTAATTAATTGGCTTAAAGTAAGTTTTCCATTGTTCACATGATCAATCATAACTGGAAATATTGTTTGAACACCAGGCATACCAGATGGAGTTTCCGGGTACACTTTATCTTTATTTACTTTTAAATGTGGGGCATGATCTGATCCAAGAACATCAACAATATTATTTTTTATTGCTACCCACAAATGATCATAATGTTCTTTTGATCTTAACGGTGGATTCATTTGAGCATATGTCCCCAATTTATTGTAACAATCAGGTGCGTATAAAGTTAAATGTTGAGGAGTAGTTTCAAAAGTTACATTTTTTTTATGCATTGCCAAAAAATCTACCTCCTCTTTTGTAGTAACATGTAATACATGTATTTTTTTATTATATCTTTCAGCAATTTTTACTACTCTACGCGTTGAAGACATAGCACATTCAACATTCCTCCATTCTGGATGTGAGTGAACGTCTCCTTTTTTAATAAATTTTTTCCTTAATCTAATTATGTCTTCATCTTCAGAGTGAATTGAAACAATCCTATCACTACTGGAAATTACTTTTTCAATGTCTGATTCTTTATCTACTAATAAATTTCCAGTGGAAGAACCTGCGAAAAGTTTTACTCCACAACATCCCTCAACGTTTTTTAATTTAGCTAATTGTTCAGTATTATTAGGAGTGGCTCCAAAATAAAATGCATAATTGCTATGCATCCTATTTTTAGCTGCTTGTAATTTTTTTTCAAATTCAACTAAATTTGCTGTTGGTGGATTTGTGTTAGGCATTTCAAATAAAGAAGTAACTCCACCTAACACTGCCGCTCTACTACCGCTTTCCAGGTCTTCTGCATCGGTAGATCCTGGTTCTCTAAAATGTACTTGCGTATCAATTATTCCTGGTAAAACAACTTTGTCTTTAGCATCGTAAACTTTAGAACTATTTAATTTTATATTGCCTATCTTTTTTATTTTATTTCCTAATAAACCAACATCTGTTTTTGTCAATTTTCCATTGATATAGCAAGATCCGTTTTTAATAATGAGACTATAATTATCAGACATATTTAATATTTATAATATAATGTATAAGTATAATTATGAAAAAAGATCAAGTAGTTATTTTAGAAAAAAGAGGGGTGATCTTAATAAGTGGTAACGAGGCTGATGATTTTCTTCAAAATATTATAACTAATGATATCAAAAAAGTTTCAAATGAAAATTCTATTTTTGCAGCTTTGCTGACGCCACAAGGAAAATATTTTACCGATTTTTTTATTGTAAAAAATCATAGCGGATATTTGTTGGACTGTAATGAAAATTCTGCTGAAGAACTTATAAAAAATTTATCAAAATATAAATTAAGATCGGATATTAAGATTAAAGATCTTTCGTCAAAGTTTGTAATTGGAGTTGTGAACCCTGAAAAATTTAAGGAACTACAAAAAGATGTAAAATCTGATTTAAATACTATTCGATATAGAGATACTCCTATTTTTTCTGATCCAAGAAATATCAAGTTAGGAGCTAGGATATTTTCAAATTTAGATAAACTTTACCTAACAATAAAAAAATTAAATCTAAAAATTGTAGATAGCGCAGTATATTATTCTCTAGCACATAAATTAGGTATTCCTGAGAGAGGTATTGTAAATTTAAAAGATCAATTATTTGGTTTAGAAGCAAACTTCGAAAAACTTCAAGCTATTGATTTTAGAAAAGGCTGTTTCATAGGACAAGAAAATACTGCAAGAATGAAATTAAAAAATAAGCTGAGGAGAAGATTGCTGCCTATATCATCAAATGAAAAACTTAATATAGGCGATGAAGTTATTTACAATAGTATTAAAATAGGAAAAATAATTATAGATCAACCTTACCCTTTTGGATTAATTAAGATAATCGATCCTGATCTACAAGAGTTTAAAAATAAGAAACTTCTTGCAAATAATAAAGAATGTAGAATTTTATAAAGCGTTAAGTAATCTAGAAAGTGAAGATAGAATTCCATATCCACTTAATTCAATAAAAGCTATTACTAAAATTATAAGAACAATTCTTTTGTGTTTTCTCAAATATTCAATCATAATTCCCTTTTTGGTGCGGTCGGAGAGACTCGAACTCTCACGGGAAACCCACACGCCCCTCAAGCGTGCCTGTCTACCAATTTCAGCACGACCGCATTAACTATGCGACAATAAATGAATGACAATATTAGTTCAAGTTGATAGATTAGAATAAGTATGTCTGCACAAGAACAGTTTAATAGAAGCCCTTCTGAGATTTATAAAAAAATCTCTAAACACGTTCCTGAAATAGAGTGGAAAGTGCACGCGCCTCTAATAGAAAAAATTAATAAAATAAAAAAAGAAAAGAACGCCGTAATTCTTGCCCATAATTATCAAACTCCTGAAATATACCATGGAGTTTCTGACATAGCAGCTGACTCATTAGCACTTGCAGTTGAAGCTGCTAAAACTTCTGCAGATATAATAGTTCTTTGTGGAGTTCATTTTATGGCTGAGACAGCAAAATTAATGAGCCCAGATAAAAAGGTTTTAATTCCTGATATGGATGCGGGATGTTCACTGGCTGCTTCATTAACTGGTGAAGATGTAAAATTGTTAAAAAAAAAATATCCAGGTGTTCCTGTTGTGTCGTATGTAAATACTTCAGCAGACGTGAAAGCTGAAACTGATGTATGCTGTACTTCTGCTAATGCAGTCAAGGTAGTAGAATCATTAAACACTGATAAAGTAATATTCTTACCTGACCAACATTTAGCAAATTATGTGGCTAAACAAACTAAGGTAAAAATTATTTCTTGGAAAGGCTCTTGCATCGTGCATGAACAATTTTCACCAAAAGAAATTCAAGATATTAGAAAAGCAAATCCTGGAATTAAGGTTATAGGTCACCCCGAGTGTCCAAGTGAGGTTTTAGATGCATGTGATTTCGCTGGTTCAACGGGCGGCATGATTGATTATGTTAAAAAAAATCAACCAAAAAAAGTCATGTTAGTTACTGAATGTTCAATGAGTGACAATGTTCAAGCGGATAATCCAAATGTGGAATTTATTAAGCCATGTAATCTTTGTCCTTACATGAAAAAAATTACGTTACAAAAAATTCTTGATTGTTTAGAAAGTGAAAAGAATGAAATTTTTATTGAAGAAAAAATGGCAAAAGCAGCAAGACAATCTGTACAAAGAATGACTGAAATTGGTCGTTAGATCAGTGCAAAAATTAAATCAATTTTATATCAAATCTGTAGTGAAAAAGGCACTGGAGGAAGACTTGAGGCCTAGAGGTGATATTACTACAAGCCTCATTAGTTCTAAAAATAAAATTATTAAGGCTAAGATAATAGCTAAACAAGATGGTGTAATAGCCGGCTTAAATTTTTGTAAAACAGCTTTTAAATTAATTGGAAGAGAAACCGTTTTTACTAAGAAAGTCTCTGACGGGAAAAAAATTAAAAAAAATAAAATAATTGCTATGATAGAAGCTAAAACAAAAACAATTTTAACCGCTGAAAGAACTGCTTTAAATTTTCTGAATCATGCCTCAGGTATCGCAACAATTACAAATCAATTTGTAAAAAAAATTAGTAAAAAAACTAAAATCTGTTGCACAAGAAAAACTACACCTAATTTGAGAACACTTGAAAAATATGCTGTCAAGAAAGGAGGTGGCCATACTCATAGATATAATTTAAGTGATGAAATTCTTATTAAAGACAATCATATTAGTGCATATAATAATCTTAGGAAATTAGTTAAGAAAGCTATAAAAACAAAAAAAATTGTTACAGTAGAAGTTGAAAATATAAATCAGCTTAAACAAATTTTAGGCTTAAAATTTAAAAGAGTACTTTTTGATAATATGAGCACTTCACAATTAAAAAATTGTATAAAACTTTGCAAAAAAAAATATGAAACAGAGTATTCTGGAAATGCTTCTTTAAAAAATATTAAACAAATATCAATAACAGGGGTAAATAGAATTTCAGTTGGTGCTATAACTCACAGTTCTAAATCATTTGATACGACTTTATTATTTAGATAATTCTGCTTGAGCGGCAGCTAATCTTGCTACTGGTACTCTAAATGGAGAACAAGAAACATAGTTTAGTCCTGTTCTAGAACAAAATTCGATACTCTTCGGATCACCTCCGTGCTCTCCACAAATTCCTAACTTAATATTTTTATTTGTTTTTCTACCTCTATAAGAAGCTATTTGCACTAATTCTCCTACTCCATTTTGATCAATACTAACAAATGGATCTACATCAAAAATTTTATTATCAATATAATCATTTAAAAATTTTCCGGAGTCGTCTCGGCTTATTCCTAAAGTCGTTTGAGTTAAATCGTTAGTTCCAAAGCTAAAAAAATCAGCGTGTTTTGAAATAGACTTAGCTTGTAAAGCAGCACGTGGTAATTCAATCATAGTACCTACCATATATTCAAGTTTTAATTTATTTTCATTTTCTATTTCTTTGGCAATTTTATTAACTAAATCTCTTAAAATTTTTAGTTCGGAATCTGTTGAAACCAATGGTATCATTATTTCTGCAAAAGCTGCTTTTACTCTCTGTTTTTTTAATTCAACTATGGCTTCAAATATTGCTCTACATTGCATCTCATAAATCTCTGGAAAAGAAATACCTAGTCTACATCCTCTATGCCCAAGCATAGGATTTTCTTCATGAAGTTCTGCTATTCTATCTTTAACTTCTTTCGCTGATGAATTTAAGGATCTTGCAACTTCTTGTATGTCTTTGTCAGCTTTTGGTAAAAACTCGTGAAGTGGCGGATCTAGCAATCTTACTGTGACAGGTAAACCTGACATAACTTTAAATATTTTTTTAAAGTCCTCTTTTTGATGGGGTAGAAGTTTTTCTAGCGCACTATTTCTATCTTCTTTTGATTTAGATAAAATCATTTGTCTAACAGATAGAATTCTTTCTTCATCAAAAAACATATGTTCAGTTCTACATAGGCCAATTCCTTCAGCTCCAAATTCTCTAGCCGTTTTACTGTCAGCTTCTGTTTCAGCATTCGTTCTTACTTTTAATTTTCTAAATTCATCAGCCCATTTCATTATTGTGGAAAAGTATCCAGAAATTTCAGGTTTCACAGTCGGAACTAGTCCCTTCATTATTTTTCCACTTCCACCATCTATAGTAATAATATCTCCCTCTTTAATAATTACGTCTCCAGCTTTAAATTGTTTTAATTCATAATCGATTGTTATTTCACTTGAGCCCGAAACACACGGTCTCCCCATTCCTCTTGCTACTACAGCAGCATGACTTGTCATTCCTCCTCTTGCAGTTAGAATTCCTTTGGCTGCATGCATTCCATGTATATCTTCTGGTGAAGTTTCTAACCTCACCAATATCGTATCTTGCATCATCTGATTTAATTTCTCTGCTTCGTCGGCGGTAAAAACAACTTTACCACTTGCAGCTCCTGGTGATGCAGGCAAACCAGAAGCAATTACGTCTTTATCAACTTTATCATCTAAAGTAGGATGTAATAACGTGTCTAAAGTATTTGGATCTATTCTTTTGATTGCTTCTTTTTTTGAAATTAATTTTTCTTTAACCATATCTACTGCAATTTTAATTGCAGCTTTAGCAGTTCTTTTTCCGGATCTAGTTTGTAGCATCCAAAGCTTATTATTTTCAACTGTAAACTCGATATCTTGCATATCTTTATAATGTCTTTCTAACTTAAGAAATACTTTTGCGAGTTCTTTATAAACTTTAGGCATAGCTTCTTCCATTGAAGGATATTTAGAACCCGAGTCTTGTTTTGCTTTTTTTGTAATGTTTTGAGGAGTTCTCGTCCCTGCTACAACATCTTCACCCTGCGCATTTATTAAAAATTCCCCAAAAAAAGAGTTTTCTCCTGTTGAAGGATTTCTAGTAAATGCAACACCTGTTGAGCAATCATCACCCATATTTCCAAAGACCATAGCTTGAACATTTACTGCTGTACCCCAATGGTCTGGAATTTGATTTAATTTTCTATAAGTTTTTGCTCTTTGACTATCCCAAGACAAAAATACAGCATTAATTGCTCCATGTAATTGTTCTTTTACATCTTGAGGAAAATTAATTTTTTTTTCTTTTTTTACTAACTCTTTAAAATTAACAATTAAACCATCCCAATCACTCTCGTCTAGATCTGTATCTTGCAAAACTCCTTTGGTTAACTTGTAATTATCAATTAGCTCTTCAAATAAATGTCCTTCTACCCCTAAAACTACATTACTGTACATTTGTATAAATCTTCTATAGCTATCTTTTGCAAATCTTCCATTAGATGTTTTCTTTTTTAATGACTCAACTGTTTTATCATTAAGACCAAGATTCAAAATTGTATCCATCATACCAGGCATTGAAATTCTAGCTCCTGATCTAACTGATACTAGTAATGGATTTTTAAGGTCACCAAATTTCTTTTTAGTTTTCTTTTCAATATTTTTGAGCTCTGACTCAATGTTTCGTATCACTTTTTTTGGTAATTTTTTTTTATTTTTGTAAAATAGATAGCAAACATCTGTCGTAATAGTAAATCCAGGAGGAACGGGTAAACCTAATCTACCCATCTCACCAAGATTTGCTCCTTTTCCGCCTAAAATATTTTTTTTATTTTTTAGCTTTTTAGCGGATTTATCATCAAAGCTAAATACTACTTTTGCCATCACAGACCCTCTAATTTTGAAAAATCTATAAAGTTATCAAAAGTATTACAATACATTTTTAATAACTCTAATCGATT
>CACDQG010000005.1:0-25000 GCA_902554785.1 uncultured Pelagibacteraceae bacterium | reverse complement strand
ATCACATACAAATAAAGAAAGAGAAATATTTATAAAAAAAATATCCAAAGTACAATACGATAATGACAAAGTGAAATTAAACCAAGCTATTTCAGAGGAAAGATTATTGGAGTATGCATCTAAAAGACTATTTGCAGAACAATTGAAACAAAATTACAAAACTAACTGGAACTTATTATTTAATATTAAAGACAAAGATGAGAGCAAAAAGTTTTTAATAGACTTAAATGAGTCCAAGTTAAAAAAATTAAATGGATCTTTTCCAAAAACTAATGGCAAACCATGTTTAACAATGAATATAGATAAAGATGTATTTATTATGTTACTTTTAGGTCATATGTCTTGGAATATGGCTGATGGAGCTTTATTTATACTGTATAACCGAGTCCCAAATAAATTTGATCCAAAATTATACGCTTTTATAAATTACCTAAAGGTTTAAAACTACGAAATCATTATAAATTAAGCTTAAATCGTACTTGACTGTTCAATTCTTGAACGATAAATTGTTCAATATTTGAACATTATGAAAAACGAACAAGATCATTTTGAGGTATTAAGAACACTTAAAAAGAAACCTGACGCTTCTCAGAGAGAACTAGCAGAAAATTTGGGTTTTAGTTTGGGTAAGTTAAATTATTGCTTAAAGGCACTTCAAAAAAAAGGTCTTGTGAAATTACAAAATTTCCAAAAACAAAAAAGCAAAATAAAATATCTTCAATATGTTGTAACACCAAAAGGCATCGCTGAACGAACAAAGCTTACTGTAGATTTTATGAAAAGAAAAATGAGAGAGTACGATGAATTAAAAAAAGAATTGGATGAAAAATAAATGTGGACAATTATAAAAATTGATAAAAGATACTTTGGCTTACTAAAAAATGAACTAAATCAAAAGTTAGGCTTAGGAGTAAATTTTTATAATCCAAAATTATGCTTTGAAAAGTATAAAAAAAATAAATTAATTAAAAAGGAGTTAAGTTTACTAGGAGATTATATATTTTGCTTCCACAAACAATTCAATGATCCAGTAATACTAAATAACCTTAAATTCACAAAAGGATTAAAGTATTTTTTACGGGGATTTGAAAAATCTCAAATTGAAATAAAAAATTTTATAGACAAATGTAAAGAGTCGGAAAATAAAGAGGGATATTTAACACAAAAATTTTATGACATGTGTCTAACAAATAATTACAAGTTCTCATCCGGTCCTTTTACAGATCAAATTTTTAAAATAATAAATATGCAAAAAAATAAAATCGATATTTTAATAGGCAATATGAAAATAAATATAAATGGTGACAAGTTTTTATTTAGGTCTATTTAAAATAATTATTTTTAATATGACAAAAGATAAAATTAAATTTTGTTAAGTGCGGAGCTATGTTTAAATAATGTATAAAAAAAATAAAATTGTTGCAATAATAACTGCAAGAGGTGGATCTAAAGGTATTAAAAACAAAAATCTTATAAATCTTAATGGTCATCCTCTTATATCTTATACTATAAATTATGCTAAAAGTTCAAATCTCATAGATAGAACATTCGTAACAACAGACTCAAAAAATATTTCTTCTTTTTCGCTAAAACTAAAAGCAGAGGTTATCAAACGACCGAGGTATTTATCAGGTGATTATGTTATAAATGATCTTGCGGTAATACATGCTATTAATTTTATACAAAAGAAACTTAAATATAATTTTAACTATGTTGTATTTCTGCAACCCACAACTCCAATGAGAAAAATCGGAGAACTTGATGAAGCGATTAAACATTGCATAAATAAAAAATTTGATACTGTTTTTTCTAGTATTGATTACAAACCTTTTTTGTGGAGAAAAATAAAAAATAAATTAAAGCCTATTACATTTGAACCTAAGAAAAGGAAAAGACGTCAAGAGATTAACGATATTAATGAAACAGGATCTTATTACATAACTCGTAAAGAAACTTTTTTAAAATTTAAGGATAGATTTGGAAAAAAAATATCAAATTTTAATTCAGAGTTTCACTCATTTCTAGAAATTGATGATCAAAAGGACTACAACTATATTCAGCAACTTTTAAAAACAAATATTCCTAATAAAAATAAAATCTACATACCAAAAAAATTATAATGAAAATTAATACCAATAAAATTATACAAAATCACTTTTTTCAACATCTTGAAGTAATAAAAAAAACATATTCTAATTTATTTTTTCAAATTAACAAAGCAGCAGACTTGATGGCTTTATCAATTAAAAAAAAAGGCACAATTTTTTGGTGTGGTAACGGTGGAAGCGCCTCTGACAGTATGCATCTTTCCGCTGAGTTAATTGGAAGGTTTAAAAAAAATAGAAAACCTCTTAAATCCATATCTTTAAGCAGTAATGCTTCTACTTTAACATGCATTTCAAACGATTTCGGGTATGAAAACATTTTTTCAAGGCAGTTCGATGCTTTGGCAAAAAAAGAAGATATACTAGTTGCAATATCAACTTCTGGTAATAGTAAAAATATTGTTAATGTTTTAAATATTGCAAAAAAGAAGAGAGTAAAGACCATAAGTTTTTTAGGAAATAAAGGCGGAAAGTGTAAAAATAAAGCCAATTTAAGTTTGACAATACCATCGACTTCAACAGCGCGTATTCAAGAAATGCATATTTTTATCGGGCACATACTCTGTGATTTAATTGAGAGAAAGTTAAATTTATGAAACCATTTTTAATAGCTGAAATAGGCATTAACCATAACGGAGATATTTCAATTGCCAAAAAACTTATTGATTATGCGGCCGAAGCTGATTTCGATGCTGTAAAATTTCAAAAAAGAGATATAGACAGTGTTTACACAAAAGAATTTTTAGATTCTCCTAGAGAAAGTCCTTGGGGCAAAACTCAAAGAGACCAAAAGAAAGGATTGGAATTTGATGAAAAAGAGTATGCTGAAATAAACAGATATTGTAATGAAAAAAAGATTAACTGGTTTGCTTCGGGATGGGATTTAAATGCTCAAGAATTTTTAAAAAAATTTGATTGTAAATATAATAAAGTTGCATCAGCTATGCTTGGTAATTTCCCTCTTTTAGGCGCCATTGCTAAAGAAAAGAAATACACTTTCATTTCAACTGGAATGTCAAAAATCGAAGAAATTGATGAGGTAGTAAATTTATTTAAAAAAACAAATTGTCCCTTTGAGCTTATGCATTGCAATAGTTCTTATCCGTTAAAAGACGAAGAGGCGAATTTAAAATGTATTCCAATGTTGAAAAAAAGATATGACTGTAAAGTTGGTTACTCTGGTCATGAGAATAGCTTGATAACAGTTAGTATACTAGCTGTTGCGTTAGGAGCCACATCTGTTGAAAGACACATTACGTTAGATAGAACAATGTATGGTTCAGATCAAGCAGCTTCAATTGAAGCTAGAAATTTAAAAAATTTAAGTGAAGTAATTTTATCTGTTTCAAAAATTTTAGGAGATGGAGAAAAAAAAATTACGGAAACTGAGGAAAAAATTAGAAAAAAATTAAGAATAGAAAAAAAATGAAAACTAGAAGTAATGAAAGAATGGTTTATTTCAATGGAAAATTCATTCCAGAAAGTGAAGCAAAAATTTCAATTTATGATTCATCGTTAATGTTCGGTGACATGGTTTTTGAAATGACCAGATCTTTCAATAAAAAACATTTTAAATTAAAAGAACATATTGATCGACTTTTCTTAGGTCTTAAAATTTTGAGAATAAGTATTAATCTTTCCAAGAAAGAGTTACTAGACATATGTCATGAAACCTCGAAGATAAATGAGCATCTCTTTGAAAAGAATGATGAACACAGATTAATGATCGATATTTCAAGAGGTATATTAGGTATTTATGAAGACGTAGTAGGTGTCGAAAAAGGCTCAAATATTATTGTTGCTGACTTTCCTTTAAAGTGGACTGTTAGAGGTATGAGTAAGTTTTTTGATGAAGGGATAAATATGGTTATTACTCCTCAGAGAGTAATACCATCAGGTCTAATGGATCCAAAAATAAAAAATAGGAGTAGGCTATTTTACTTAAACGCAAATATGGAGGCTGCTCTTTTTAAAGGAGAAAACAATTGGGCTTTAATGCTTGATAATGATGGTTATATCGCTGAAGGATCTGGTGACAATTTTTTTATAGTTAAAGATGGAGCAGTAATTAGTCCGGAAGGAAGAAATATGCTTAGAGGTATTTCACGATCTTACGTTATGAATGAACTTTGCGAAAAATTAAAAATTAAGTCCATCGAGAAAAATATAGAACCTTTTGATGTATATGATGCAGATGAGGCTTTTATTACAGGGACACCTTTTTGTATGTTACCGGTAACAAGTTTAAATAGTATTAAAATTGGCGATGGAAAAGTTGGAAAAACTTTTAATAAGCTTCTTAATTTTTGGGGTAAAGAACATAAACTAGATATAAAAGAACAAATTAAAACTTGGGACAAATATTCCAAAAAAACTAAAGCAGTAACACCTTATAAGTTTTGATGATTAGTAATTTGGGTATAATGCAAGGACGACTATCAAAACCCCTAAATGGAAAAATTCAATCATTTCCTAAATATAGTTGGAAGAAAGAGTTTAATTTAGCAAAAAAACTATCATTCAAGTTTCTAGAGTGGACTCTAGATTACGAAGATTTAGATAAAAATCCACTGATGATGCAAGAAATTCACCCTAAAATTAAAGCTTTGAGCAAAAAATATAATATTAAAATTAAATCTATTACAGGCGATTGTTTTATGCAAAAACCTTTTTGGAAGACTTCAAACAGTCGCTTAAAGTTAAAACTCTTAAAAGATCTAAAGAATATAATTATTAATGCTTCAAATTTAAAAATTAAATTTTTGATTATTCCATTAGTTGATGCAGGATCAATAAAAAATAGGGAACAAGAGAAAACACTAGTGTTTGAATTAAGTAAGTTCAAAAAAATTTTGAAAAAAAACAAACTTCAAATTCTTTTTGAAACTGATTTAAATCCAAAAAAAAATTCTAAATTTATGAAAAAATTTAACAGCAATCATTTTGGTATTAATTATGATACAGGAAATAGTGCCTCACTGAATTTTGATCCAATCCAAGAATTTAAAGAATATGGAAAATATATCAAAAATATTCATTTAAAAGACAGAAAAAAATTTGGAAAAACAGTCCCTTTTGGTCAAGGGAATGCAAATTTTAAATTGATTTTTAATTTGTGTAAAAAAATAAATTTTAAAGGAAATATGATTTTACAAGGTGCTAGAAAAAGTATTGGCAAGGAGGAGATGACAATTAGGCAATATTTAAAATTTATTTCAAGAAATTCAATATGAAAAAATTTAAAAAAAATATTTTGATAACAGGGTCATCATCTGGAATAGGATGGAAGATAGCACAAATACTTTCTAAAAATAAAAACAATAATATTATAATAAACAGCAGAAATTTAAAAAAATTAAAAAAATCAAGTGAAGGACTAGGTAACTGTAAATTTGTTATCGGAGATGTAACAAAAATAAAGGATCTTAAAAAAATTGGGAACAAAATTAAGAATATAGATGTTTTAATCTGCAATGTTGGAAATGGAAAATCAGCAAAACCGGGTGAAGAAAAAAAGGAGGATTGGGTGAAAAGTTTAAACGAAAATTTTTTTTCAGCCGTTGATACAATTAAAATTTTTGAAAAAAAATTAATTAAGTCAAAAGGTATGATTATTTGTATTTCTTCAGTGTGCGGTATTGAGTATGTTAAAGATGCTCCAGTGACTTATTCTGTAAGTAAATCAGCTTTAAACACCTTTGTTAAATGTTATTCAAAAATTTTAGGACCGAAGGGTGTAAAGTTAAATGCTATTGCGCCTGGAAATATAATGTTTGAAGGTTCCGTTTGGCAAAAAAAATTAAAAACGAATCAAGTTAAAGTAAAAAATTTCTTAAAAAACGAAGTCTCTCTTCAAAAAATTGGATCATCCTCAGACATTGCAGAAACAGTAAATTTTATAATTTCAAATTCAAATTTTATAACTGGAAGTGTTTTTGTAATCGATGGAGGTCAAACAAAAAACTTTTAATGCTCAAAAAATTTAATTTAAAAGATAAATTTGCTCTAATTACTGGAGCTGGTGGGTTACTTGGCAACGAACATGCACATTCTTTATTAGAGTGTGGTGCTAATATCATTTTGACCGATATTAATACCAAAAATCTCGATAAAACTTTTTCAAGTTTAAAAGCAAAATATAAAGAAAAAGTTATAATAAAAATGAAAATGGATGTTA
This sequence comes from uncultured Pelagibacteraceae bacterium, assembly GCA_902554785.1. Taxonomy (GTDB): domain Bacteria; phylum Pseudomonadota; class Alphaproteobacteria; order Pelagibacterales; family Pelagibacteraceae; genus Pelagilacustribacter. The sequence goes on along the minus strand of CACDQG010000005.1, from coordinate 18,718 downwards.
CTAGTGAGACTTCGATAAAAAAATGTAAAAATTATTTAAAAAGAAAAAAAATATTTGTCAATATTTTAATTAATAATGCATCATTTAACCCTAAATCAGAAAATTTAAGATCCTTATCGTTTGAAAATTATGATTACAAAAAGTGGGAAAGAGAAATTAGAGTTGGTCTTACAGGGGCTTTTTTATGTTCAAAAATATTTGGTAGTGAAATGGCTAAGAAAAAAGAGGGAGTAATACTTAATATTTCCTCAGATTTATCTATAATTGCTCCCGATCAAAGAATATATAATACAAGTAAAAAATATAAAAATGTCAAACCAGTTACATACTCTGTTGCCAAAACTGGACTAATAGGCTTAACTAAATATTTAGCAACGTACTGGGCTCCACAAAAAATAAGATGCAACGCAATTTCACCAGCAGGAATTTTTGATGGACAGAATAAGAGTTTTGTAAAAAAAATTAAAAAACTTATACCTTTAGAAAGAATGGCTGAAAGAGATGAATATAGATCAGCTGTTCAATTTCTTTGTTCTGAAGCTTCTTCTTATATGACTGGGCAAAATATAATTATTGATGGTGGCAGGTCTATATGGTGAAAAAAAAATTTGAAAATATCTTTAAAATTTACTCAAAAAGAATTTTTATAATTGATAGCAGAGGTATTAAAATAAGCTACAAACAGTTTTATGAAAGTGTTCTTAAAACAATTTTGATCTTAAAAAAAAAGGGTTGTAAAAAAAATACCAAGATAATAATTTTAGATGAAAATTCAGTAAATTATCTTATAATTTTAGTTGCTTGTATCTTTGGAGGATTTGTAGCATGTCCGTTAGATCCAAGTATAAAAAAAGAAAGAATTAAAAAAATTAAAAAATTGTACAAGTCAAAATTAATTTTAAAAGATTTAAAAGAACTTAAACTCAGTAAAACTTCTTTGAATTTAGACTCTAGAGAACTTAATTATGATGACACTGACTGTCTATTAATTAACAGTTATGGTAAAAACGGTGAGCCTACAGGAATTCTTTTTAAATCAAGTTCGATCTTAGGTAGCGCAGATTCATTTTCTAAACTAGCTAAATACAATAACAAGACGGTAATTCTACATTGTTTGCCAATGTTTTATATGGGAGGTATTTTAGATACTTTTTTTTCACCATTGATTTCAGGATCAAAAATTATCGTAGCGGAAAAATTTACAGTTTTGAACGCTAAAAATTTTTGGGCTCTTCCAATTCAACATAAATGTAATACTTTATTTCTTACACCCTCAATAATTGCTCTTATGACAACAATATTTAGAAATTCCAATAAAACTATCCTCAACCACGTATCAACTTACAAGTCAATATTTGCTACAGGTAGTATTTTATATCCGGAGGTAAGAAAAAAATTTTTCAAAATTTTTAAAAAAAGAATATTCTCTTGCTATGGATCAACTGAGATTGGTGGTCCATTATGTATTCAAAAGAATAGAGCTTCATTTAAAAAAAATTTTTGTGTAGGCAGTCACTCAAAAGAAGTTAAGATTAAAGAGAAAGCAGGTTATGGCAGAGGTTTTAATTATATTTTTGTCAAAACACCTTACTTTATGAAAGGTTACTTAACATCAAAAGGCTTAATTAGACCAATAGATAAAAAAGGATATTTTAATACTGAAGATCTCGGATACTATTACAAAAAAACTCTTTTTATCAAAGACACAAACAGGGCTATTATTAAAAAAGGGGGAGAGCTTATATCTTTAAATTTAATTGAGAAAACAGCCTTACAATTGAAAAGTATTAAAAATGTTTTTGCGATTGGGAAGACTGATTTTTATGCTGGGCAGGAAATTTTTTTATTTGTTTCTTTAAAAAAAAGAATTAATAAAGAGAGGGCTTTAAAAAAAATTAATTTGATATTAAAAAATAATTTAAGACCTGTTGAGGTGCCAAAAAAAATTTTATTTTTAGATAAGATTAATTTGGTTTCTGAAAGAAAAAAAAATAAAGATCAATTAATTAAACTTATATAATTAAAAAGTAGGAGGATAATTTGGATAATAAAAAAAAATATGAAAAAGTATTTATGGACAGTTTCTCAATTAGCAAAGATAAACTGAAAAAGGACTTAAAATATAATACCATACCCCAATGGGACTCAGTTGGACATATGTCTATGATTGCAGCTTTAGAGGACGCATTTAACATTACATTTGAAATGGATGATATAATTGACTTTAGCTCATATAAAACCGGAAAGGAAATTTTAAAGAAATATAAAGTAAATATTTCTTAAAATATTAAATTGAAAAAATTCAGCTTAGACTCAAAACAACTTTTAGATTATCAGCCCAATAGGCCACCTTTTTTAATGATAGATTATGTGACAGAGGTAGTTCCAGGTGTAAGCGCTAAAGGATTTAAAAACCTACCAAAAGATGAATGGTATTTTCCTATACATTTTCCAAATCACCCCAATGTCCCCGGGGCCCTTCAATTAGAAGCTTTAGCTCAAATGCTAACAGTAGCAATTACTACTTTACCTGGTAATAAAGGTAAAGTTACACATGCATTATCTCACGAGGTAAGATTTAGAAAAGAAGTTTTACCTGAACAAAAATTTATAATTAAAACAAAAGTTATTTCTTGGAAAAGAGGAATTTGTGAAGGTACTGGCCAAGGTATTGTTAACGGTGAAGTTGCTTGTGAAGCAAAAATGAAAATAACAATCCCAGAAATACTAGAGCAGTTTTTACCAAAAAAATGAATTTCAATAAATATGAAAACGAAAGAAAAAGAGGTTGATATTATAATTATAGGTGCTGGTGCATCAGGTGCAGCTGCAGCATGGAATTTGAGCAAAACAAATTATAAGATTGTTTGTTTAGAACAAGGGCCACTAGTAAACAAAAATAATTATTGCTCCTTTCAATATAAGTGGGAAAAACTAAAAAAAAATAAATTTAATATAAATCCTAATATAAGAAAACTTAAACAAGATTACCCGATCGATGATAAAAATTCTCCTATTTCAATAGCTAATTTCAATGCAGTGGGAGGTTCAACAATTTTATATTCAGGACATTTTCCAAGATTTCATGTTTCTGATTTCAAAACTAAAACTTTAGACGATGTAGGTAAAGATTGGCCTATCACTTACTCAGATCTCGAAAAATACTATGACCTTAACGATAAAATGATGGGAGTTGCAGGTTTAACAGGTGACCCTGTTTATCCTAAAATTTTAAATTTAAAACAACCTGTCCCACTAGGATATGCAGGAGAAAAAATAGCAAAAGGTTTTAATAAACTAGGTTGGCATTGGTGGCCATCCTATAGCGCAGTTACAAAAAAAATTAATGGAAAATACCAAAAAATGAGTGTAGATAAAAATTATTGGCCAAAAGCAATAAAAAACGGGGTTAATTTAAAAACTAATTGTAAAGTCAAAAAGATTGTCTCCAAAGCATCAGGGCAAGTCAGTGGAGTGATTTACTTAGATTCTAAAAATAAAGAGAAATTCCTTGGAGCAAAATTAGTAATTTTAGCCTGTAGCGGAATAGGAACCCCAAGGTTACTTTTAAATTCTGCTAATGATTATTATCCTAAAGGTTTAGCTAATAGCTCCGGATTAGTTGGAAAAAATCTAATGTTACATCCTTTAGGTTACGTAGAAGGAATATTTAAAAATTTTTTAGCTTCTAATTATGGTCCGGAAGGATGTTGTTTAGCTAGCCATGAATTTTACGAAACAAAGAAATTAAATGAATTTAAAAGAGGATACACCATTCATGTTTTAAGAGGAACCGGGCCACTTGAAACAGCGATGAACTCTTTAAAATTAAAACGATTAAAATTTGGAAAATCTTTTCATAAAGACTTTCTAAAAATTTATGGTTGTACAATACCTTTAGCAATTATTTGTGAAGATTTACCAGAAAAAACAAATTTTATTGAACTTGATAACTCCAAAAAAGATTCTGGAGGTATACCAGGAGTTAAAATAAATTATTCATTAAATAAAAATACAAAAAAAATGCTCGCGCATGGTATTGAAAAAGGAAAAAAAATTATGAAGACTATTGGAGCTCACTCCATTTTATCTTTTGCTCCTGTTAGACACACTGGTTGGCATACAATGGGTACTGCTTGTATGGGAGTTTCTGCAAAAGACTCGGTTGTGAATAGTTTTGGTCAAACTCATGACATAAAAAATTTAGTAGTTGTAGATAGCAGTATATTCACTACTTCTGGTGGAGTTAATCCTATGTCAACTATACAAGCTTTATCTTTAAAAATTACGGATGATATAAAATCCTCTCCTAATCGTTTTTTCTTATGAAAGGTCATAATTTGTATAATTTAGAAATAAAAAAAATTTTTAAAAAATATATTGATAAAATGATACCAAAGTACAAGTACATGCCTGAGGCGAGTAAAGTTATAAAGATAGAATATTTTTTAAAAAAAAAACAGGTTTCTAAAATTTTAAAACAAAAACCTCTTGATAGTGAAAGACTGAGTTTGTGTATCAAGAATGATTTATTAGAAGAGTATTTTACTTCAAAAAGAGTTATTGAGATATTGGAAAAAAGAACAAAAAATTTTATATCTAATTCAAAAATTATTTCTTCTAATTCCATTAAATTAACTAAATTAATTAAGATTTCAAAAAAAAATAAATGTTTGTAAAAAAAAATATTTTAATTACAGGATGCAGCAGAGGTATTGGAAAATCTTTAGTGGAAAAATTTTTACTACAGGGAGCTAATTTAATTTGCTGTGTCAGGAAAAATAGCAATGATTTTAAAAATTTTATAAAAAAAAATAAAAATTCATCGAACGTATTACAAATACTAGAGTTTGATCTTAAAGACGAAGAGGAAATGAAAAAAAGCATAAAATTTATTTATGAAAATAAAATTAATATAGATATTTTAATAAATAATGCAGGTATGCCTCAAGGATCTATTTTTGAGATGACACCAATCAAATTAATAAAGGAAGTTTTCGAAATAAATTTTTTTTCACAATTAAAGCTCGTACAATTACTTTTAAAATCTTTAAAGCAATCAAAAGACGGTGTAATAATAAATATAGGATCAGTTTCAGGTTTAGAACCATTAAGAGGTAATATTAGTTACGGCACTAGCAAAGCAGCTTTAATGTTCTCTACACAAATTTTAGCAGAGGAATTGAAAAATTATAATATAAGAGTTAACTCATTTGCACCTTCACTAACTAATACTAATATGATGAGTCTAATGGATGAAAAATCAAAAAAAAAATTGATGAAATTGAGTAAAATAGAAAAACCATATTCTGTTAATGAAGTTGCTGAAAAAATATTGATTTTAGCCTCAGAGAAATTTACTAATATCAATGGTAAAATATTTACAATGAAAGATTTTAATGGTTAGTGAAAATAAGATAAAATCAATAATTGATCTTTCAAATAAAATGAGAAAAGTCATTCTCGAAGTAAGTTACAAATGCGGACAACCAGCACACATAGGGGGAGCATTATCAATTATAGAGATATTGGCTACTCTGTATGAGGATATTTTAGAGATTGATCTAAAGAATCCCAAAGATAGATTTATATTGAGTAAAGGTCATGGTTTTTTAGGCCTTTTAAGTATTCTTTTCTGCAAGAAATACATATCGAAAAATGAGATATTAAAATTCCAATCAGATGGTAGCGAGTTAATCGCACACCCGATAGTAAATCCTAAATTTGGTATTGAGTCATCTAATGGCAGTCTAGGTCAAGGTTTATCTTTTGGAATAGGCCTAGCATTATCATATAAAAAGAAAAAAAAAGATGGAAAGGTTTTTGTTTTAGTTGGTGATGGAGAATGTTACGAGGGTGCGATATGGGAAGCTGCTATTTCAGCTACAGAGTCAAATCTTAATAATCTTTGTTTAATTGTTGACTCAAATGGCTTTCAAAATGATGGTGCCATTAACGAGAAAATGATGTTTGACCACTTAAAAGATAAATGGACAGGGTTTGGTTGGAATATGCTCAGTTGTGATGGCCATAATATTGGTGAGTTACTCGAAGTGTTTTCAAAATTATCTAACAACAAGCCTACAGTGATTGTTGCAAAAACTATCAAAGGTAAAGGAGTATCATTTATGGAGAATAATAACGATTGGCATCACGGTCGTTTAACTGAAAAATTATTCCAACAAGCTATTAACGAGCTTAATTAAGATGAGTCAATTCAATGAAAAAATAGCAAGACAGTGGTCTAGAATGGGACCAAGAGCCATGTTTGGGAATTTTATGCTTGAGCTGGCAGAGAAACACGAAAATTTAATGGTTATGTCTGCAAACCTGGGCAGATCATCTGGTTTAGATAGATTTAAAGCAAAATATCCAAAAAAATATTTAGATGTGGGTATAAGCGAACAAAATTTGATTGGTGTGGCTTCAGGTTTAGCAAAAGAAGGTTTTAAAGTATTTGTTACTTCTTTTGCGCCTTTCCTTTCAATGAGAGCAAGTGAACAAATAAGAATGAATTTAGGTTATATGAAACTTCCCGTAAATTTAGTGGCCCTTGGCAGCGGTGTATCTATGGGTTTTTTAGGAAATAGTCATTTTGGATTAGAGGATGTAGCAGTTATGAGAACTATACCAGGATTAAACATATCTTGTCCCGCTGATTGTTGCGAAATGTCAAAGATATTAAACGATTACTCTTTAAATAATCGCGGGCCTTCTTATATCAGACTTACAGGTACACCAGGAAATCCAATAGTATATAAAAAAAATTACAATTACAAGTTTGGAGAGATAATTAGGCTTAAGAAAGGAAAAGATTTACTAATTTTATCTACTGGCTCTATGGTAGCCCAGTCTCAAATTGCATGTAATGAACTTACTTTAAATAAAATAAATGCAGAACTTATTAATGTGCATACGATTAAACCCTTAGATAAAAAAGTAACAAAATTATTATCGAAATTTAAAAATATTGTAACAGTTGAAGAGCACTCTATAATTGGAGGACTACATAGCGTCATAGCAGAAAAAATTGCAGCTAATTCGATTAGTACAAATTTATTACCTATATCTTTACCAGATAAATTCGGTCCTACAGGAAATTATAATTACTTACTAAATTATCATGGACTAGTTGGAGATAAGATTTCAAAAAAAATAATTAAGTTTTTAAAAAAAAAATAAACTTACCTTTCATGAAATTATTTAAAAATTTTAACAAATATAATGATAGAATTGCTCTTATCAGTGAAATAACAGGTGATATAACTTATTCACAAATAGATACATATACCAAAAAAATAAAAGATTATATTGAAAAAAGGAGTCTTGTTTTAATAATTTCACAAAATACTGTTGGTTCAATCGTAAGTTATATTTCGTGTATTCGAAACAATTTTGTAGTTATTTTAGTCGATATTAAAACTAATAATAATAAAATAAAAAATTTAATTAAACTCTATAAGCCAAGTTATTTAATTGCACCAGAGGCGGAGATTGATAACTTTAATTTTCAAGAGATAAATAAAAAAAAAATTTACGATTACTCAATATGTAAAATTGATTCAAATAACAAGATAACCTCAAACAAAAACTTGTCCTTATTATTACCTACATCTGGATCAATGGGCAGCCCGAAGTTAGTAAAGCTATCAAATAAAAATCTTTATTTTAATTGTAAATCAATTGTAAAGTATTTGAAGATTAAACAATCTTGTAGAACTATTACTACTATGCCTAGTAGTTATAGCTACATGTTATCAATTATAAATTCATATTTAGAGGTTGGTGCATCAATAGTTGTTGAAAAAAAATCAATATTAGAAAGAGATTTTTGGCATACATATAAAAAAAATAAAATATCATCGTTTAGCGGTGTTCCTTACATTTTCGAGACTTTGATCAAACTAGGGTTTAAAAAAATTTTAAGTAAAAGTTTAAAAGTAATTACTCAAGCAGGTGGAAAACTTGACTCAAAATCTCAAAAACTGATATCGATGATATGTAAGAAAAAAAAAATCAAATTTTTTATAATGTATGGCCAAACTGAAGCCTCACCCAGAATATCTTATCTAGGTCCAAAATTTTCTCAGCTGATGATTGGAAGCATAGGAAAACCAATCCCTGGTGTAAAAATGTGGATAGAGAATAAATTTAAAAAAAAAATCTTAAAACCAAATCAGATTGGAAATTTATGTATTAAAGGAAAAAATGTTTTTATGGGTTATTCATTTAATTACAATGATTTAAAAAAAGGTGATCAAAATAAGGGATATCTCAATACGGGTGATTTAGCTTATTTTAATAAAAAAAAATTTTTCTATCTCACTGGAAGAAAGAACAGGATTATAAAAATCTTCGGAAATAGAATTAATCTAAGTGAATTAGAAAATATGCTATCACAAAAAAAATTTGAAACCGTATGTATTTTTAAAGAGGATAAAATTTTTATACTATTTGAAAAAAAATATAAAGAGGATAAATTAAAGAAACAAGTTGCAGAAATAACTAGTCTAAATTTATCTGCGTTTAGATTCAAACTATTAAAAAAATTTCCAAGAACACTAAATAAAAAGATAGACTTCAAAAAAATTTTACAAAAAATATAATGATAAATTATCAAAAAATATTTAAATTAGACCCTTACTCCTTAAATCAGAGAAAAAAACAAGAACTTTTACTACCTAATTTTAAAAAATTAAATTATTTTCATTATAAAAATTGCGAGAGTTATAGAAAAATTATTGATAAAGTTTATGGAGAATTAGATAATAAAAAAAAACTTAAAGATCTCCCATTTATACATGTGTCTTTATTTAAAAAATTTGAATTAAAAACTAAGCAAGTAAAGGATCTAAAGATTTTTAAATCTTCAGGTACATCAAATAATCTATTATCAAAGATAAGTATTGATAAAACCACATCTTTATTACAAGCAAGAGCTTTAAATAAAATATTTAGTAATTTTTTTAATATAAAGAAAACTAAGATTTTGTTTGTCGATACACCCAATGTATTGATAGGAAGCAGCTTGTATTCTGCAAGAGGTGCCGCTGTAAATGGATTCAAACAAATGTTCAAGAACTATGAATTTTTACTAGATAATAAGAATAGTGTTCAAATCAAAAATATTAAAAAAAATATAAACAGTGATTCCAACGAAAAAATTGTTATTTTTGGATTTACAAGTTTAATTTGGGATTTTTTAAAAAAAATAAAAAAAAAAAATATCAAATTCAAAAAAGGTCAAGCTATACTTATTCATGGAGGTGGATGGAAAAGAATGGAAAATAAATCAGTCTCAAAAAAAATTTTTAACGATAGTATTAAAGATATTTTGAATATAACTGATATACATAATTATTATGGAATGATAGAGCAAACTGGTTCTATATTTTTTGAGTGTGAAAAAGGTTATTTTCATCCTTCAATTTTCTCAGAAATATTTATTAGAGACAAAAATTTATCCAATTTATCTCAAATGAGAAAAAGAGGCTTGATCCAATCTTTATCTATACTTCCAAACAGTTATCCAGGTCACAACATTTTAACAGAGGACCTAGGAGAGCTTTGTGGAATAGATGATTGCAAATGTGGGAGAAAAGGAAAATATTTTTTAATTTTTGGTAGAGCTCCGAAGACAGAAGCAAGAGGCTGTAGTGATGTATACTGAGAACTTTTCAAAAAAAAATATTAAAATTGTAATCGGAAAATTAGATTTTAATTCAGATATAGATATTGCATGGAGTGATGAGACTATAGAATTTTTAAACAATATTTACCTACAAATTAATAAAAAAAGAACTTATAAAAAATTTACAGATCTAATGACTTTTGGTTTTTGGTGTAGAAAGTCAAATTTATTGAAGATTAAAAGCGATTATGAAAAAAAATATAGAATGTTTGGTCGGGGACTGGTTCTACATATTACACCTTCTAATGCTTCTATGAATTTCGCATTTTCTCTGGCAATCGGTTTGCTTTCTGGAAATTCAAATTTAGTTAGATTGCCACAAAGGTCTTTTGTGCAGACGAATTTACTTTGCAAAATAATCAAAAAAATAATCCATAAAAAAAACTTTAAAAATATAAGAAAAAGAGTTTGCATAGTTAAATACGAAAAATCTAATGAAATTTCTGCGTATTTATCTTCAAAAGTCGATGCTAGAATTATTTGGGGTGGAGATGAGACCATAAATCAATTTAAAAAATATATGACAAAACCAAGATGTATTGATTTAAATTTTTCAAATAGATATTCGATTTGTTTAATCAAACCACCATTAAATAAAATACAGGGTGACATAGCTAATTTAGCCCTTAGATTTTACAATGATGCTTATTTTATGGATCAGCAAGGATGCTCATCACCACAAGCAGTCATTTGGTTAACAAAAGAAAAAAAATGTAATTTCAAAATAAAATTTTGGAAAAAAGTTTCAGAAATAGTTGAAAAAAATTATAAAAGCGACTTATCGACTGCAGGTAAAAAAATATCATTAATATCAGAGTCAGCTATTAAAAGTAATTTAAGCTTTAAAACTAAATATAAAAATTTTAAAATAATTAAGATTAATTTAAAAAATCCCTCAAAAGATATTGAAAAAATAAAATGCCAGTTCGGAACTTTTGTAGAAATTCAGATTACTAATTTAAAAGACATTAAAAATATTATATCTAAACAAACTCAAACAATGTCTCTCTTCGGAATAGAACCAAAAGAAATAGAAGGTTTGATACAAAAATATAAATTACCAGGTATAGATAGAATTGTACCGATTGGAAGAGCGTTCGACATTGGTCCGATTTGGGATGGATATGATACAATCACATCTCTATCTAGAATTATCGGAAGATAAAATGAAAAAAATAAAAATATTTGATCAAAAAAAAATATCTGAATTAACCAGAATTTCAAAAAAATTTTTATTTATAGACAAGGCTTATGATATAAAACCGGGAGTCTATGGAAAATCAAGAAAAAAAATTTCACTATCAGATTGGTTTTTAAAATCACATTTTAAAAATGAACCAACTATGCCGGGCTCATTATTGATTGAAGCTATGTTACAAACAGTAGTTACTATCATTTATTCTGATGATAAATTTAAATTTAAAAGGTCTCTAATTGTTAAAACTCAAACTAGTTTTTTTAAAAAAATTGATAAATCAGGAATAATTATAATTAAGGCAAAAATTTTAAAAAAAACAAATAATTTCATTCTAGCAAAAGCTGAAGTTCATTTTAAAAATCAGAAAATCTGTGATGGAATTTTCCACTACATTAATGTGTAAAAATGAAAAATAAGATAAGATACATTTCTCCTCGTAATTTTAAATCAATGGTTATCGAAAAAAATAATCGTCAAGGTTTTTCAATTAATTTGAAAAAAACAAATCTTACAAATTTAAAGAAAGGTGATGTTCTGATAAAAAATTCGTATTCGTGTATCAATTATAAAGATATTCTTATTTGTAAAGGTAATCCAGGACTAGTAAGAAAATTTCCACATATTCCTGGAATTGATTTTTCAGGAATTGTTATTTTTTCTAAAAGTAAAAAATTTAAAACCGGCGATAAAGTCGTCTCAATAGGTCAACCAGTTGGTGTCAAAACCCAAGGATGTTGGTCAGAATATATAAAGCTTTCAGATAGATGGATAGAGAAACTACCTAAAAATATTTCTTTAAAAAATTCTATGATTTTTGGAACAGCAGGTTTTACAGCCATGTATGCAATATTAAGACTTATCGAGAGCGGTATTAAAAAAAAAACAAATTCAATTTTGGTCACTGGGTCTTCTGGAGGAGTAGGTTTATTTTCAATTTTGATTCTCTCCAAAATAGGTTTTAAAGTTACTGCTTTAACGAGACATGCCAATGCAGAAAAACTTTTAAAGTCTATCGGTGCTTCAGATATTATTTTACAAAAGGAATTGGATAAACATATTTTGTTGCCACTTCTTAATTCAAGATTTTCCGCAGTAATCGATAATTTAGGTGGACATGTTTTATCTAACGCATCAAAACTTCTCATCAATGGTGGAAAAATTATCTCTGTAGGAAATGTTTTAAGCAATAATTCAAATATAAGCATTTTGCCTTTTATATTGAGAAAGATAGAAATGATTGGAATTAATACTGAAACAGCACCTAGGGCCACTAGAAATCATATTTGGAGAGAGCTGGCAAAGATCCAATCAAATAAATTAAAAAAGATATTTAAAACACATAAATTTAAAGATTTAAATCTTCTTATCAAAAAATTAATAAAAAATTATAGCGGTGGAAGAAGAATAATCTCTTTTAATTAGATTAAAACTTTTTTAATGCTTAGCAAAATCAAAATTTTTTTAAGACTTTTATTAAAGACTAAATTTAAGATCCTTAAAGAAAACGAAAAAAAATACATAATTTTTGATAGAGAAGGCAGTAGTAATATTTCTAAACTTTTACCTCATGACTCATATTTTATTTTAGATACACGAAGCGAAAACCTGAAGAATGTATATTTGTCAAAATCTATTTTTCTAAATATATTTAAACATTTTTTTATACATAAAAAAAAAATATTTACTTCTTATTTAATAAGCGTAATTTCTGAAATTAAACCATCAATAATTGTTACTTACATTGATAATTCGTTTAAATTTTTTGAAATTTCAAAATTATTAGAAAAACAATATAAATTTATTGCCATTCAATTATCAGCCAGGTATGACATAATAAGATTTAAATTAGAATTTGAAAAAAAAATAAGACATGAAGACCTAACAAAATATTTTTTTATACCGCATTATCTTTGTTTTGGGGATTATGAAAAAAATCTTTATGAGAAAAATAAAATATTAGTAAAAAACTACCAAAAAATTGGTTCTTTAAAATTGATACAGGCGATGGATTATTTTAAAAAATCTAAAGAAAAAATAGAAAACAATAAATATGATATTTGTTTAGTTTCAGATGATGCGAGTGGTTTTAGTAAACACTTTAGTGAAAGTTCACTAGAAAAAGATTATGCAAAAATAGCTAGCTTTGCAATACAGTTTAGTAAAAAGTTTAATAAAAAATTTATCTTTATTTGGAAAAGATATCAAAATCATCCTGATCACATTAGAGAGTATGAATTTTACAGAAAACAACTAACAGATAATGAATTCAATTATTTATTAAATAATTCAATTCATAAAACTGATCAATTTTCTTCATATAAAGCTTTAATTGAAAGTAAAGTAGTAATAGGAGTATCTACAACAATGTTAAGAGAAAAACTATCTCTTAAAGGTAAGATCTTAACATGTAATTACACTAACCTTCCTCTTTTTAATTTTCCCAAAGATGGAATTTTTGTATTAAAAAAGTATGAATATAGTGATTTTGAAAATAAACTAAATTTTCTTTTAGAAATGAGCAATGAAGAATATTTTGATAAAATAAAAGAAGTAGCACCTTATATTATTAAATTTTATGATAATAATGACTTAGAAAGTGTAAAAAAAATTTTGAAATAGCATGAAAACCTTTATCAAACATTTTATAAATTCAATTTCTGTTTGTATTGATCTTAAAAGAAGAAAAAAAGGTAATTATTTCTTTTTAATAAATGTTTTATTTATAAGATTTTTTTATGCATTCCCTTGGATTAGAAATTTAAGAAAGCCCTTAATTAAAAAAGATTTTATAGAAAAAAAATTATTTAATAAAAAAATTTCAACAAATAATGTCCTACAAAATATGATACTAAAAGGACACAATAGTAATTTCAAATTAAAAAAAAGTCATTTAGAAATACTTAAAAAGGATATAAAATTTAAAAAAACAACTTTTGCATTCAAAGGAAATAAAAAAAATATTGAGAAGTTTAGTAACTCCTTAAAACCAGATGATAATTTAAATCATATTACCTCTAAAAGTAAAAAATTCGAAATTTCACATGTTGGATTAGAAGTTGATCTTAATAAAGCTAAAAAAATAAAACAATTTGCATGTTCTAAGTTTTTTATAAAAATAGCAAAGAGTTATTTTAATACTAGTAATTTTACAATCTCTGGACAGTGCTATATTTCAAATCCATTCAAAATAAACGAACAAGAAAAAAAAGATAACGCTCAATATTTTCACTACGACCTTGAATTTAAAAAATTTTTTAAAGTTTTTATTTACTTAAATGAGGTAAGTAAATATGGGGGACCTCACGTATTTGTTGAAAATTCTCATAACAAAAAAATTTATGAACATATTCTTGCCCAAAGAATAGATGAAAAACAAGTTAAAAATAATTATAAAAAAAACTCAATAAAAAAATTTTATGGTCCTGAAGGACACATTATTTTAGAGGATACATTTGGACTTCATAAAGGTGAGGTACCTACAATTAATACAAGATCTATGCTTATTCTTATCTATGGCATAAATCAAGGGATAAAGGATTATAATTTTTTCACTAAGCCCTAATCTCAAACTTTCCTTAAATAATTTAAAAAACGTTTACTTGCCAAAACGTCATACTTAAAAAAATAATCTTTTTCTATTTTTGCTGACTTTTGGAGGATCTTTTTTTTTTTAATTAGAGTAGTAAATTCTTTCGAATTAGTAGCAGTTGGTATTTCTTTATCTCGGTTAAAAGTTGGAATAAAATCTCTATGAAAAATTCTAAATACATTCTTGTTTTTAATTGCAGCCTCCAGACCAATCGAAGTATCTCCAAAAATAATAAAATTACTAAAGTTTAAAAGATCTCTTCCCTCAATTTTTTTTGGAATAATGAATTCATGTTTCAGATGTTTTCTGAAATAATCAAATGTTTTGCTTATCTTTAAAGGATGTGGCTTAAGAAGAACTACATAATTTGATAGATTTTGATCATTAAGAATTTTTACAAAAGATTTATAATCATTTAAACTAGTAAAAACTGTGATAATTTTTTTGTTTTTTGAAATATTTCTTGTTTCAAATGGTTTAATTATATTTTTTGATTTTGCATAAGGGCTTAATTCAATCTTTAAGGACCCTACAACGTGTACAGTTTTTCGACCAAAGATTTTTTTTAAAATTTTTGAATACTTCTCTCCCTGACAGAAAAAAATATCAGGCCGTGGTGATTTCATATTTAAATTTTTACCAGTGAATTCATTTTTTCTTATATTAAAAAAAAGATTATCGCTTGAATAGTTTGCATGATTTATACTTATTAAATTAGTTTTTTTATTATTAATTTTAGCAAAATAATAAATACATCTAGCTAGAGGATAAAATTCTAAATAACTTATAAAATTTTTACAATGAAAATTTTTTAGAAAATTTCCAGTTGAAATTCCGTTGATTAAAGAATTCTGAATACCTCCAAAAAATGAATCAACCAATTCTTTTTTAAGGGGATAACTACAATTTTTTCCAACAATATTATAATAACTTTTTTTATTTAAAAGACTAAAAACTTGAAAAAATTTTACCAATGTAAAAAAATAAATTTTTATAATTTCAGCAAAAGAAATATAATGATCTAAAAAAAAATATTTACATGGTGTTTTTTTTAAATTGTTTTTAAAAGTTATGATTTTTTTTATAAAAAAAAGATCTTCATTTAAGCTTATAAGGTAAGCATTTTTTTTTCTATTCTTAAAAGAAATTTTACCATATTGTCTATCGATAAAGTATTTTTTGTGAGTTACGAGATCTATACCAAATGAAAAAAAACAATTTTCGATTTCTTTAATATTTGCATCCTTTTTAAAAAAAATCTTTACATATAAATTAAAAATTAAACTTTTCACAAATTTCTTAAAAAGTTTAAATATTAATTTAAAGTAATTAATATTATTTCTGGTTATTTTCTTTTTATTTAAAACATTATGTAAATTGTAATACCAGCTGTCATCGTTGATATTATCTCTATCTACTAATTTAGTTGCCCACCATAAAGAAAAACCCTTGTACTTTAGATCCTTTAAAAATATATCTTTTAGTTTATTTTGAGATAGCCAATTAATGTAATTATTTCTTGTTTTATCCCAGGAGCTCATTTTCTTAATTTCTTATCTAGAGGGTGATAACCTTTTAAGTCATTTTTTAAAGGAATTTTGTTTATCCATTCAAAATATTTATGAATTCCATCTTTTAAACTAATGAATTGAAATTTAGGAAATATCTTCTTAAAGTATTTATTAGATGCATTCCAACCAAAAGAGTCACCTTTAGTATTTTTCCTTATTATAATTTTTGATTTTTTGACTTTCTTTTTACTATTTTCTAAAATTAAAATTTTCAATAAATCCTTTATCCGAGTTATCCTTCCTGTTGTTAGGTTAATAATTTCATTTTTTTTTAAATTTTTATTTCGAAGGGTTTGTACAAATATGTTTGCAACATCATCTATGTACTGAAAGTTTCTAAACCTGTTCAGAGATCCTTTTACTATTATAGGCTTATTTCTCCACAAATAATAAGAATAAATACTAATCATACCTTTTTTTAAAAAGTTAAGATTTTCTCCAGGGCCATATGTATTAAAAACTCTCAAAATAACTGTTTTAACTTTTGTTTTTTTTAGAACTTGTTTGATAAACATTTCTCCTGTGAATTTCGAGACACCATAAATAGAGTCTGGGTTTGTACTGGATTTCTCATTTATCTCTTCATTTATTTTTGAGCCATAAACCGCTACTGAGCTTGAATAAATTAATTGTTTAACCTTTAATTTTTTTGCTAGCTCAGCAATCATGTACGTTCCGTACCCATTAGAAAGATAATCAATTTTGGGATTGTCGTATGCACTTTCTCCTCCAGATTGAGCCGCTAAATGAAAAATTATATTAGGTCTCCAATTTTCAATTTTTTTTATAACGGTTGCATTGGTTATATCTCCTTTTATAAATTTACATTTTGGATTTACGTAAGGTATTCCGCCAACAGTACTAAGATTATCTACCACTAAAACCTTGTAACCTAAATTTATCAATTTTTGAGTTATATGTGCTCCTATAAATCCTGCGCCGCCTGTAACTAATATTTTTTTCATATTATTTATTTTTAAATAAAAACTCTGCAATTTTGAAATCTAAAGGTGTATCTATATCAAAACCTTCAATATCATTTAATAAATAAAAAAAGGGTTTCCTCCCTATAAGAGTTTTCTTATTTTTCATTAAATTTGTGGACAAGATATTTATTGCAAAATTTAATTTATAAATTTTCGGTAAGTCTTGGGAGTTCTGAGTTTTACCTATTTTAAAATTTAAAGGTTTGTTTTTATGGTATAAATATTCTTTTACTAAAGAAACTGTATTAAAACTATCATATTTTTTTTTATATTTACTAAATTTGTTAATTATTTCGTTATAATTTTTCTCGCTGACGAGGGGAGATGTACAATTAGTAAACATAATATATTGACTTTTAGTTGTTTTAGCAATGTATGACCAAAAATCACTATTTGAACATTTTGAACTTGCAAAATAATTTTCTCTTTTGAAATAATCAATTTTGTATTTTTTAGCAATTTTAATTGCTTTTTCTGAGTCAGTATTAATTATAATTTTCTTTATTCTTTTGATTTTTTTAAGTTTTTCGATTTTATATATAAGAAGGTTTTTCTTAAAAAATTTTCTAAAATTTTTATTTTTTACTCTTTGAGAGCCTTTTCTAACAGGTATAACAGCAGTTAAATCATTTATCATTTGAATAAAATAATTTATTTCTTTTTTCTAACTCTTTAATTCTTTTAGAAAAATCATAATTAAGTTTCACTCCGAAAATTCTATTATCCTTTCTATTCTTATATTTTAGCCATTCTATTTCAAACTCAAATATTTTTTTTAGGATCAAATTAAAGTTTTTTAAGCTATATTTATTTATTTTAAATTCTATATTCCTAGTTTCAGTACTATTTATTAATTTTGATTTAAAAAGACTATCCATAAATTTTTTTGATTTTGGAGTGACTGAACCTCCTACTTTAATTATTTTACTATTTTTTATTTTTTTAATATTCCTTTTCAGTAAGTTATAAAAATAAGGTGAGTCAACTTTGTCTTTCTTTAGATTAAAAGATCCCACTAAATCTGATCTCCCAATCACAACTCCTGAAAGTTTTGAGAAATATTTGCTTTTAATTATCTTGTCAAAATTATTGAAAGAGTTTTTACTTTCAAGGTTTACATATAATTTTTTTTTATAATTTTTGGGAATTGATTGAATGAATTTTTTTAAACCATATTCACTTTCAACCATTGGACTTACTATCCCGTCAACTTTTAGTGATACACAAAATATTATGTCGTTGATTGCTTCACAACCGCCGATTTTAACATTTAAATTCAAATTTGCTTTTTTTGTCAATTTTCGCATTAAAACTAAATCACTGAAATTTGCCCCCTCATCTTCAAGAGATTGCTTAACAGCAACAGCTCCAATTTTTTTTAAGAAATTTAATTTTTTTTGTAGGACCTTCATTTAGAAATACATATACTTTTAAATAATGTTGACAATTTATTTATATAAACGTAATATGTTCAAAATTTGAACATTAATGTCAATCAAAAAAACCTTTAAAATCGCGGTTACAGGTAAGTGCGGAGCATTTCCAAACCAATTTAATTTTAATTTTTAAACAATTTTTTACTAATTATTTATGTTAAAAAAAATCACTAATTTAGTCTTATTAGGCGCAGGTTACTCAGCAGATGAGGTTATTCCAATCATAGACAGTATTAAAAAAAAAAAA
>CACDQG010000004.1 GCA_902554785.1 uncultured Pelagibacteraceae bacterium | reverse complement strand
TGAATTAATGGATTATCTTCAAATTTTTTATTTAGTACTATTTTCCCTTCTTTATCTTTATTTAGATAACAACCTTCAATACCTTCTATGGCAATTTTTATATAATTATAAGAATAGTCGTCATCACTATTATTTTTTTCAGGATACATGTGTAGATAGCAAGGGTATTTCCCATTTTTAACAGGAAAAAGACTATTGTTTTTTAAGACTGGGTTAGATTTAAGTGTATAACCTTTATAGAGCATTTCTTGGACGTCGGGGTTACCAACAGTGCTTACGGATAATTTGTTGTTAAATAATTTTTTTTTATCTGAAACCTTACCAAATTTGGTTATTTTAACTTCTTGAGGTTCTAGATCCTTAATTATAGAAATTATAAAATTTTCAAATTGATTTTTTCTTATTTCGTGGACTTCCTTAGATCTTTTTTTAAATAAAATTTTATTTTGTTTTTTTAAAATATTTAGTGCTTTAGGCAATCTTTGTATTAAATATTGGCTTGATAACTTTTTATCATTAATTTTTACTATTATGTTCCCATTATGATCTTCCTCATTTTCTAAATAATCTTGAAATATATACTTTGTGGGGTAGCATTCATCATCTAATAGATTGCTTAAAAATTCAGTAAAAATAGTTGGTTTATAATGGCTTAATTTTACAATTTTTTCTTCATGAATTTTTGATGAACTAAGTGATGACGGTTCACTAATTTCAGTATTTCCGAAAACAAATTTATATAATCCGATTGGATAATTATTTTGGAAAACTTTATTTTTTTTGAAATAATTTTCGTCAAGAGCCTCTTTGACGACGTCATGATGTTCGTACCAAAAATTTCCACCATGATCTGTAAACGCTATAACTCCTGAATTTACATTAATATCAAAAAGTTTAATTCTTTTTATTTCGTTATTATTTTTATAAAAAAATTGATCGTTTAACTCTTCTTTATTCCAGCTCCATGAGTTAATTCCAGCAACTTCAAAACTAGTAAAACTTCCAATAGAGGTTTCGGCAAATATTTTCCGCACTTTACTATTTTTATCTACACCAACCCAGACAGGGTAAATGCCGTCAGCTCCATTTCCAACAGAAATTGCATTAAATTTTTTTGTATTAATTTTTTTTATATCATCTTCAATACTGTCTACATGTGTGTCTAGAAAATTCGATAAATTTTCACATAAATCTGTAACTGTTACCGTTGCAGCATCAACAAGTATATTTGATACATGGTAAACGTCTGTGATTGGATGTGGATCTTTAAGTTTATTTTTCATCAAGTAATTTAAGTTTTTTTTCTTCTTCTTGGTTCCATCTTATTTGGTCAACGTAAATCATTTCATCTTCTAAAACTTTTATCTCAGCTTCAGTTTCTTTAAGCTCATACTTAAGTTTTTGTGTATCTAAGAACTTTAACATTGAAGACGGTAAATTTAAAATCCATAGAAAAATACCAATAATTGGATTATTCCAAAGCATATAGTAGCTAGCTCTTTGCCTTAATTTTTTCCATCTAATTCTAATCGTATAATAAGTAATCCATTCTTTTCGAGATCTTATACTTTCTTGTAAAGCATAATGATATCTATTTAGTTCTTTCTTAGGCAGCTTCATATTTTTTTTGAATATTCTCTACAAATTGATTTATCTCATCTAAAAAATTCAATTTTTCCTTATTACCATCTTTTTCAAACTGAACTCTAAAATGATCACATTCAGTATAAAAGTCAGAACAGGTTGTCCATTTTTCTTTATTTGTGCTTAAAATTCTTTTGGCAATGCCTCTTTTAATTTCTTTTGTAACGCTTTCAGGTAATACTTGTGGAGCTTCTTGATAAATAATTTTCTTACCAAAATCCACTAAACGCTCGTCTTCAAATTTGTCTAAAAGTTTAAATTTATCTTCCCAATTAGCTTGGTGCCATTTCTGCATTTTAGGAACTTCTTTGTTATCTACAAATTTTACATAAATACTTTCTTCGGGGGTAATATCAGATTGATCTCCTGAGTCTTTTTTTTCTTGAGCAATTTCTGCTAAAGCTAGAGTTACTCTGCCGCAAAAATCTTTATTTTCTTTAATCGCATGTGCTCTTTCAGTTAAAATTTCTTTACTAATGCCAACGTAAGGGTCTGCTTTGCATCCGTAATCAGGATGTAGCAATACTGGCCCTTTGTTAGAGCGGATCGTTCTTAAAAATTTTGGCGTTTTTTGTATTTCAGCTTTAAGCTCGTTTAATGGAAGATCAAAATAATTTTTGGGATCAAATCTTAAATCAAATGCCTGAACCCATTTGTAGATAGGATGTAACATATGCTCAGGATGTAATGGTGTAACGAGAAAAAGTTTCGATCGTCCATAAAAATATTCGCTTAAAGTAAACATTAGTTCTTTTCTTGAAAAGTTTTCTACTTCCTCTCTACTTCCTGTCATCATAGCTGAACGCCAAGTAATATTTTGTTCTTTATAAATTTTTTCTAAAATAAGTTTGGTTAAGCTTGCGTCAAATAATGCATTATGAGCTCCGCCTGACTCAATTCCGTTCATCCTAGCAAGTGATTCCAATTTCATAACGGCATTTCCTTTTTCATTGATTTCTGTTTTCATAATTTTGTTATTCACTGCAAAGGCTGCTCTAACGATGTTAAGACCATCTTGTCTTTTATTTCCATTTGTGTTTGTTAAAAAAGGCTGACGAAGACCTTTAAAAAACTCTTTGCGCAGCATTTCATCGTCAAAATTTATATTCGAGTAGCCTAAAAATACTGCTGGGCTCCACCTTTTGAAAGTTGACTCAACTTCTTGAAGCATTTGGTAATGCGAGTAATTAGCTTTGGTAAGCATAGAAACGTTAGACTGATTCACTAATAAAGCTCCCGCCTGAGGAATAACACCTTCAGGCAACCTGCATCTGATATTTAATTTGTCTAATTCTTGAAAATTTTCGTTTAAAAGGATCGCTCCTATCTCGATAATAGTTCCAAAAAAAGTATTACTTGAATCTGTTTCAATATCCCAAATAACTATATTCATATTTTTCTTTACTTTTAACTACTGAATAGAAGAGAATGTTAAACAGAAAGGCAAGAACTAACATCCAACTTCTAAACGAGTAGTCGGTTTACTAATTTAGCTACTTATTTGATAAATGTTTAGATGAAAGAAAGGTACGAAAGGTTACTAAACAATCACATCTAAACAAGTAGTTATATTTAGTATTTTCAATATACACCACACAATTTTAAAGTCAATAGTAATTATAATTTTTTTTTTTAAGATGAAGGTGTACAAAAGTGTATTAAAAATTTGATATGAAAATTAATAATAATAAAATTTCTTATTCACCAACCGATCTAAATAATTTTGTATCCTGTAAATATCACATCAAGAATGATCTTATCGCTAAAGAACTTAACTTAACTAAAAAAGAAAAAAGTGCTGACTTAAAATTGCGTATTGAATACGGAAAAAAACATGAACAGGAATACTTTAAAATATTATCTAAAAAACATAAAAAACACATAACAATAGATCCTAAGCAATCAGCTGAAAAAAAATATGAGGACACAATCAAAGCCATCAAAGATGGATATGATCTAATCTATAAGGCTTATCTTATGCATGAATATTTTGGTGGAGAAATTGATTTTCTAATAAAAAATAAATCTAAATCAGATCTAGGTGATTTTAGCTTTGAGGTTTATGATACTAAAGTTACAAAAACTCTTAGACCTAAGCACGTATTACAAACCACAGGCTACTCTTTCTTATTAAGTAAAATTCAAGGATTGATGCCAAAAAAAATGCATCTGGTTGATGGCACCCAACTAATAAATTCCTTTAATGTAAACGAATTTGTTGATTATTTTTTATTTACTAAAAACAATTTTGAAAAATTTCTCTCGACTGTTTTAAAAGAAAAAATGTATCCTGAGAAATGTTCATTTTGTAATATTTGTGATTGGCAAGATGTTTGTACTAAAAAATGGGATGAAGATAATTATATTAATCAAGTTTGTGGTATTAGATCATCACAAGTTTCTAAACTAAAAAAAGAAAACATATCTACAATTGAGAAACTTGCAAAAACTGATCCAAAAAAAATTAAATCAAAGATAAATCCTGGTTCTAAAGTAAAGCTCACTCAACAAGCCAAGTTACAAGAGGAAAAAAGGTTAACTAACAAAAGTAAGTTTATTTTTAATAAAACTGAGACCAATAAAGGCTTTTATAAAATGCCAGAACCAAATGAAGGAGATGTTTTTTACGACATTGAAGGTTTCCCTCAAGCTGATCAAAGACCTTTTGAATATCTTCACGGTATATATTTCTATAATGGAAAAGAATTCGAATTCAAAGATTTTACAGTCAAAGACTTTACCAAAGCAGCAGAAGAAAAAATTTTTAAAGATCTTATAGAATTTCTAGAAAAACATTTTGATAAATACCCTAAAGCATACCTCTACCATTATAATGATTATGAAAAGAGAGCTTTAAGAGAATTAGCTTCTGATTATTCTGCAACATTTATTAAAGGTAATAATTTTGTCGATAAGCTTTTAAGATTAGAAAAATTTGTAGATTTATACCGGGTAGTTTCACAGTGCATGCAAACATCAGAAAAAGACTTGTCTCTAAAATCGATAGAAAAATTTTACCGGGATGAAAGAAGCGCTGATATTAAAACTGCTGATGATAGTATTAGATTATTTGAAAGTTGGTTAACAACTAAAAATGATAAAGATTTAAAAGATGTCATAGCCTATAATGAGGAAGATTGCATATCTACTTACGATTTGAGAGAGTTTTTAATAAAAAATAGACCTAAAGATTTTCCTTTCTTTAAACTTTCTGCAGAAGAAGAATTTAAAAACACTGATGTAAAAGACTTTGAGGTTAAGGAGTCTGCAATTCAATTAAAAGTTATTGGAAATTTAAAAGATGATGAAGAAGAAGTTAAGGAAAATTTAAAACATTTAGTTGGTTTTCATAGAAGAGAAAACAAATCAAAGTATTGGGAAAAGTTTGATCGATTAGACAAGGGGCCTGATGAACTTTTGGATGATCCTGAGTGCATTGGGGGTGCAATTTTTGTCAAAAAAACCAAAATTAAAGATACTGATAATATTGTTTATCTATATAAATTTGATGAACAAAATTTTAAATTAAAAGAAGGAGATCAAGCTTATGATGTTACTTCTGATCTTTCATTTGGAAAAATAACAAAAATCGATGAAATAAAAGATGATGAAAATTATATTGAATTAACAATAACAGGGAAAAGAATTACTAAAGTTGGAGAACCGCCGAAGCTTTTTGATTTTGGACCTGGCCCTGTGGTGAATACCGCAACAATTGCTGGTGCTCTAAATAAATTCATTCTTAATTATACAGAGGGAGACAAGCTAGCGTTTAAATGTGGATTGGATATTTTAAAAAAAGATTATCCTGATTTAAAGAATATAAATAAAGGAAATCCCATTATAGATGATAAAAATGATCTTGTAGATGAATCTATTAAAGCTGTTAAACAATTAAATTCATCTTACTTGTTAATACAGGGTCCTCCAGGATCTGGTAAAACTTATACTTCAGCAAAAATAATTTTAAGTTTGCTTAAAGATAATAAAAGAGTTGGTATTACGAGCAACTCTCATAAAGCTATAAATAATCTACTTAAACAAATTGAAAAGTTTGCCCTTGAAGAGAATTTTACTTTTAAAGGAATGAAAAAATCGAGTAAGGATGAAGACAAACTTAAAGGTGAAATTATAGAAGATGTAAGTGGTAGAATGAAAGAGTTTCCATCTGAATATCTTCTACACGCCGGAACAGCATGGCTGTTTTCTGATCCTAGATGGACCTCAAAAATGGATTATCTTTTTGTTGATGAAGCAGGTCAGGTCTCGTTAGCTAATACACTTGCTATTTCTACAAGTACAAAAAATATCATTTTAATTGGAGACCAAATGCAACTCTCACAACCTATTCAAGGTATTCATTCAGGCAACTCGGGTAAAAGTGCTTTAGATTTTCTACTTGGAGATTACGATACTATTCCATTATCGAGAGGGATTTTCCTAGGGGTTACGAGAAGATTAAATGAGAAAATATGTAAATATATTTCTTCAAGCTTTTATGAGTCTAGGCTTAAATCTCATCCAATTACCAAAGAAAGATCTGTATCACTTGAATTAAAAGAAATAAAAAATGAGGGGATTTTTTATCTACCAGTAGATCATCAAGACTGCACTCAGAAATCTGATGAAGAAGCTAAAATAATAAAAGACTACTGCTCAAAAATTTTAGGAAAAAATTACACCGAAGATAAACAAAAAAAGAAGATGACTATAGATGATATTATGATGGTGGCTCCTTTTAATATGCAAGTTAACAATTTAAAGAAAATACTTAATAAAAAAGAAGCTAGGATTGGAACCATTGACAAATTCCAAGGTCAAGAATCTAAAGTAGTTTTTATATCCATGACTTCCTCTGACCCTGAAAATCTACCAAGACACAAAGAATTTTTTTTCAGTAGAAACCGTCTAAACGTAGCCATTTCGAGAGCTCAGTGCGTAGCTGTAATTCTATTTAATCCTAAGCTATTGCTAGCAGATTGTCAGAAGATAAATGAGATACGTTTAGTCAATAACTTTTGTAAATTATTACAATACAAAGTTTAAATTACTTTCCCCTCATCAAATCACATTGCATTTGACCATAGTACTCAGCTGCATCTTCATCTGTCCAATCTGGATTATTTTTTTTCCACTCAGCTAATGCTTCTTCATGAGCTTTAAGATCTTTCCAATCTGGTTCATAACCTTCGTAGATATCTTTATCCTTTTTAACCATCCATCCTCCTTTCATTTATTTGTTTAAGTTTGAAACCTTTGTTCCAAGGAACTTGGACACCTTTCTTTCCTTTGTTCCAAGGAACATGACCTTTGTGACTTAAAGACATTTTCATTCTTGACTCCAAAGAAAATTTTTTTCCTTTATTCCAGGCAACTTGAAGTCCTTTTTTTCCTTTATTCCACGGCTCATTACCTTTTTTCCACATAAGTTTTTTTAAATGTTTTCTAAGTTTTGCTTTATGTTTTTCACTTTTAGGAACTCCCTTTCGCATTTCTGACATTTTCAATCTTGTTTCTTTTGAAGCTTTTTTTCCTAAATTTGCTAATCTTACTTTTAATTTGGTTTCCAAACTTCTCTTAACTCCAGTATTTCCTTTTCTTATATTTTGAACATGTGATTGACTAAGTCTTCTTCCTCTTCGCATTTTTGACAATTTTATTCTTGTTTCTAGACTAGCTTTTTTTCCCGTTAGAGATTTTGATATTTTCAATTTTGATTCCTTAGAATGTTTTTTTCCTAATAAGGGGTGTACCTCATTATAAATGGCTGGAAATGCGTTTTTATTTATCCAATCTTTGCGTTTATAAATCTTTTGATTAATTTTCTTTTCATGTTGAATTGCTTCATCAGATTTATCGAAAGTCCATAATAATTTGAATATAAAATTCCTAGGATTTAATTTAAATTCACCGCAAAAACTTCCTGCACTACTTCCAAAATACTTCTTTCCAAAATCCTCTCTTGGAGATCGACCAAATTTAATATTACCATATCTCACACCATGATATTTCATATTGTCTGATTTTCTAATAATCAAATATGTATATGGTTTTACTTTATCAAATTCTTTTGTTTTCATATTATTCTAAAACGCTATGCCCTCTGTTAGTTAAGCATTTCTTTACTAAAGATTTGTATTTAAACTCCATTTTATCAGGCAACCACAAAGTAGCTGGTCTGATGTAATAGTTGTAAACCGCTTTATAAGCTTCTACGAAGTTATTAGTGTGATCTTTAGCAATAGCTTTACATGTTTGCATATCATCTGAAAGTCTATGGGCCACGTTTTTTCCGTTATTTCCTCTGCTATCAATTATTGGCTTGTAAGAACATCCAGTTAATACAAGCAACAAGATAAAAATTTTTAATTTTTTCATAATTAAATCTTATTCAATCATTGGATAAACTCTATTTTATTAACGTTCAAAATTGAGGCTGCACTTGAACATAAAAAAACCCCCGGGATGATTTTAGGAGAGCCCGGGGGTTAATGAGATAATGATTGTTGTAAGAGTTTTACTATTTATAGATTTCAAAATATATTTTATTAATGTTCAAAATTGAGGTAAATTCTGAACGACATTTATGCCTAAAATACGTGAATTTTTAACAATTGAGCAAGCTTTATCACATGCCTTAAAAGATCTAACAGATCTTGATTTATCTAATACTAAGAAAAAAAAAGAGGCTTTTAATACATATGCAGACCCGGATAAACACGACAGAA
Source organism: uncultured Pelagibacteraceae bacterium (assembly GCA_902554785.1). Classification (GTDB taxonomy): domain Bacteria; phylum Pseudomonadota; class Alphaproteobacteria; order Pelagibacterales; family Pelagibacteraceae; genus Pelagilacustribacter. Next base: position 28,648 of record CACDQG010000004.1, on the reverse strand, counting down.
ATATAACTTTGCGAGATGCTATAGAAGTGGATGCTGCTTTAATGAAAAAAAGTAAAGGCCATCCGTTGTTAGATGTTTATAATTCAATATTAGATATTCAATTACACGGTGATAATAAAAAACCGAAAGTAGAAAGGACTCTGATTGCTATGGGTGAGAGAGTTGGAAAACTAATGGGTGAGGTTGAAAAGTCAATGTCTGAAGAAAGTGATTCTGGAGAGGAAATAAGCAAAGATGAAAAAGATAAAATTTATAAAGCTATAAAAGAGCTAGAAGAAAAAATAACGTCTTTAAAAGAAGCTATAAAATAATGCCATTAGAACCTTGTTATGAATGTAATAAAGAAATTTCTACTCTAGCTAGATCCTGTCCTAACTGTGGTGCACCAAGCAAAAATATTAAAAAAAAGACTTCATCAATACCACCAACATCTGAATGGACGGCAGAAGATGATAAGAAGTTGCTATCTTTGTATAAAAAAAGAGTGCCAGAATTTGCATTAGCAAAAATACTAAAGAAAAGACTTCCTGCAGTTAGAGAAAGAATTATTTTATTAATGAAAAAAAATTAAATGGGCTCAACAAGTAAAGATCAATTTTTAAAGATTACTCAAAAAGCTATTCAAAAGTTTAGGCAAAATTTGCTAGATATTTCTAATAGAAATAATCTAATAAACTTAAATTTTAACCCTAGATCTAATAAGGTTCTCCGAATTATAGATGAGCTTCCAAACTCTGTTTTTGAAAAATTAAATAATAATACTAAATTAAAAATTTCCTCTTTGCCTCCTTCTAGTGAAGAACCTAAAGATGAAAGAACAGATAAATTTAAAAAACTTTATGAAGAGGAAAAACTTATAAACGAAGAGTATTTGACTTCTGTTTCTGATTTAGGAGAAAGATTTGATGAGTCTAATGAAGATTCTTTAAAAATAATTCGTAAATTAAAAAATGTGGTTAGAAAAAAATTAGGTTTGCCAAAAATAGCATCTAAATTGACAATGAATATTCAAGATTATGCAAGGGCTCATGGCATAAAACCAAATTTTGAAGTTCCAAAGGACTCAGCAAAAAAAGACGCCAAGCATACAGATAATAATTTACAAACATTGTTTTATCCTGAAGATTTAGAAAGAAAAGCTAGAGCAATAAGAAAAGACACAAAAAGAATTTTAGATGAAAAAGGCACAAATACACTTTATTTGTCTTTTGGTTGTTTAGAATGGTTTGAGGCTAAAGATACTCCTAGATTTGCTCCTTTACTTTTACTTCAAGTTCAACTGACTGAAAGACCTTCTAGCAAAGGACCAGAGTATTTTATCGAAAGTACTGAAGGGGAACTACAAACCAATCTACCACTATCTCGAAAATTACTTAATGATTTTAAAATAAAATTACCAAAGCTCAAAGAGGAGGCAACAATTGAAGATTACTTTCAACTTATTGAAACTGAAGTTATAAAAAGTAAGCCAGATTGGAAGCTTAGAAGATATATAAATTTAGCCATTCATACTTATTCAAAAATGTCTATGTATGAGGAATTAGATCCAGAAATTTGGAAGAAACGTGGAAAAGAATTAGGCGATCAAGAAGTTGTTCAAACATTATTTACAGGGTCTAAATCTGACGGTCTTAATAATGAAAGCTATGACGTTGATGACACAACTGTAAATGCTAAAGTACCTATTTTAGTTGAAGAAACAGACTCTTCTCAATTTAGTACTATTGTAGATGCAATGAACGGTGAAAACCTAGCTATTCAAGGTCCACCAGGAACAGGAAAATCAACAACAATTTCAAACATAATAGCTTCTTACCTTTATAAAAAAAAGAAAGTACTTTTCGTTGCTGAAAAAAAAGCTGCGTTAGATGTGGTTTATAAGAAACTACAAGATAAAAATTTAGATAAATTTATCTTTAGATTAAGTTCAACAGCTGAAAAGAAAACTTCTATTATTGAAGAATTAAAAAAAAGATTAGAACTAACAGCGCCTAGTATTAATAAAAACTTTAAATCTGATCAACAAGCTTACAAAGAACAAATAAAAAAAATTCGTTCCTACGGTAAAATCTTAGACACAGAGTTTTTTGAAATTAAAAAAACAGGGTATGAGATCCTATCCAATTTAGCTAAATACAAATTTTTTATAGACAAATTCCCTAAGTTTTTAAAAGAGGAGCCAATAATAGAAAACGCATCTGAATTAGGTAAAGATGAATTTACTAAAAATTTAGCGAGTATATTAGATATTCAAGAAATTATTTCCAAAGTTAAAATAAAATTCAAAAATATTACTTCTCATCCTTGGTATGGATTAACTGAAGATAAAAATAATCCATTTGAAATAAGAGAGCTAAAAAAATCCTTAACATTTCTTAAAGATGGTGCCAAAAAAATTGAACCAAAAATTAAAGATTTTATTCAAAAGTTTAAACTTAAAAATTTCTCAAATTTAGAAGAAATAAGAAAACTATTTAATAATTTTGATAAGACAAAAATTGTTAATGATAAAGGTATAAGGAATATTATAAAAAAATTTGATACTATCGATAAGATAGAAGAATTTCAAAAATTTACTATTGATTTAAAAAACTATAACAACTTTTTTAGTATAGAGAAAAAACTTTCCAAAATAATAGATCTTGATAACGATTTTAATAAAACTAAGTTAAAAGCTCATCTTTTTGAAATAAAAAGATCAATATTCATATTATCATTTTTATTTAATTCAAAATATAGAGAAGCAAAAAGATACTTCCAATTGATTAAAAAAGATAATCAATATGAAAAACAATTAGCAATAGAATCGTTAACACAACTTTTGAATTATTTGGATTACAAAGAAAAAATTCAAACTGAAAAGCAAAGATTAAAAAAGAATTATAAGAAAGTAAGCAAAGCTTTTTCTAAAAATTTTAATGCCGAGGAAACTGATATTGATTTAGTAAATGAAATAGAAGGCTTCTTTATATTTAATGCTTCTGATGATCAGATTATGGTTAACACTAATATAGAAAACCTTAAAGAAATAAAAAAAACAATTTCTATAATTGAAAAGGATTTAAATCCTTATGAAAAAATATATACAAAATTTTTGAATAAAGTTGATCCTAATAAGTTTTTTAATTTAAGTGATAATCAGTTAGTATTTAAAAACATATATACAAAAGTAGATAAACTCGATTTAAAAGATGACTCTGTTTTATCAGATTATATCCAGTTAAATTTCTACAATAAAAATTTAGAAGAAAATTTAAAAAAGATTTATTTTTCATTTATAGAGGAAAATATTAACTTCAAATATTTTGATTTTGCTTATAAATTTCTCATTTATAATTCACTTGCAAAAAAATTATTTGAGGAACAAAGAGAGCTATCGTCTTATGTATCTACCTCTTTCGAAACTGAAGTTAAGAAACTAAAAGAGCTTGATACTAAAATTTATAAAAATCAAAAAAATCAATTAATCTATAATTTAGGTTCGATGGACATTACAGAAGGTGTTTCAAGGGGAAAAGTTTCCCAGCTTACTGAGAAAGCTTTGATAGAAAGAGAAACTACAAAAAAAAGAGCTCACATTCCATTCAGGCAATTAATGAGGAGAGCCGGACGAGCTTTAAGAGATATGAAACCATGTTATATGCTTTCACCTATCTCATTATCACAAATTGTAAGTCCAGAACCTGAAATATTTGATGTTTTGATTGTGGATGAAGCCTCGCAAATGAAAATTGAAGATGCTCTCGGTTCCATACTTAGAGCAAAACAAGTGATTATTGTAGGTGACCCACAACAGCTTCCTCCTACAAACTTTTTTAATAGTGGATCTGAATTTGATACTGAAGACGGTATTGTGGATGATGACGAGTCGATACTTGATCTAGCTTTATCCAAATTTACTAATCGAATGCTTAGATGGCATTATAGATCGAGGCATGAAAGTTTAATAAACTTTTCAAACTATCATTTCTATAACAATAATTTAATTATTCCTCCAAGTGCTAATGATAAATTTGCTATAACGAATAACTATATTGAAAAAGCTATTTATACTGCATCCACTTCTAATAAAAAAAGGAAAGATAAAAACGTAGCCGAACGTGCTGGTGTAAATATTTTAGAGGCAAATGAAATATCTGACTCTGTTATCGAATTTATGAAAACAAGTGTAAAAAAATCGATCAAAAGAAGCTGTTTGGTAGTTACAATGAACAATTCTCAAAGAGATCTTATAGATGAAGAAATTAGATTTAAAGCTTCAAAAATACCTGAGGTAAATACATATTTAAGTAATTGGGAGGAGACTATGGAACCTTTCGTAGTAAAAAACTTGGAAAACGTTCAAGGTGATGAAAGAGATTATATTTTTGTATCAACTTTATTCGGCCCTAACAAAGATGGAAATACCATGCAAAGATTTGGCCCGATAAATCATCCAAAAGGCCATAGACGATTAAATGTTTTATTTACTAGAGCTAAACAAGGATTAGAGCTTTTTACTTCTTTAACTCCTAACTTAATTAAAGATGGTGGTGAGAAAGGAAGACAAATTTTTAAAAGTTATTTGGATTATGCTCAGACTCAAAGAATTGAAACAGGAGCAGATACTAGTAGAAGTACTGATAGTGATTTTGAAGATTGGGTAAAAGAAGAACTTGAAAAATTAGACTACATTGTAGTTCCTCAAGTAGGTGTTTCTGGTTTTTTCATTGATTTAGGTATTAAACACAAAAGTTTTAAATATGGTTTTTTAGCAGGTATAGAATGTGATGGAGCTGCTTATCATAGTTCAGTATCTGCACGAGATAATGATATTGTAAGACAAAATGTTCTTGAAGGTCTTGGTTGGAATATATACAGAATTTGGTCTACTAATTGGTTTCAAAACCCACAAAGAGAAATTAAAAAACTTGATAATTATCTTAAAGCTCTTATAAAAAATTTAAATTAATGTCGTCTATAAAAAAACACTTATTTAATGAGCATGAAGTTAATGAATATTTCTGTGATCAATTAGCTAATAACTGGGAAAGAATAAATAAGAAAGTTATTAAAAATGAATACGTTTTTGGATCTGCTATATATTATCATACGAAATTAATAAAAAGAGGTTTTAATGGTAAATCACAAAAGTATTGGGATCTTATTGATCGGTACATTTATAAATACCACAAAGAAGAATTAGCTAAGTACTTTTCAATGAATAATTAAATATATTTTATAATATTTTTAGCTGGAAAAGTTTTTTTAATCCAAGATGATGGAATATTTTTAAAACCTTTATAAGCAGCAAAATAAGCTCCTACAAAATTAGCTCTTGAGCAATTACAACCCCCAGCCTTAATAGTTTTAATAATTGCAGATTTATAATTATTAGAAGTAATCATGGCATGAATGGAACCCATGAAGGTGCCAGGATAGCTACACGCTTTTCCAAATTTCTTAACAACTTGAGTATGATTATGTTTTTTTAATCTTAAAACCTTTTTAATATTAGCAACAACGTCTTTGAAATAACGTTTTCTCCCATACTTTCTAGCAAAGGCATTTACAGGACTTTTCTCACCTTTCATTGCTAGATCTATGATCTTAAATTTTGCTAACGCGTAAGTTTCATTTACTTTAGAATTAGCTACACTTTTTATTATCCTTTTTAAGTCTGGCTCTGAATTATTATAAAGAAAATAAGGTAAAGCTGCGCAATAACCATCGGACTCGTTTACCTTTTTGCCTCCAGTTGTGCTCTTCTTAGTTTTAATGTTTTGAATAGTTTCTAATATGTTTTGGTGGATCCAAGGACCATTCATGGGCCCTTTCCATTTAATCTTTTTGTATTTTTTTCTAAGTCTTAAATTTTTCCAATAAGCTGAACCTGGTCCAAAGTTTTGGACAACATTTTTCTTAAAATTTTTTAAAACATCTGATTTTTTCTTTGTTGAAATAAGTGTTTTAAACATTACTTGTCCGACATCATTGTAACCAGAAACTTTGCCTGTTTTGATTGAGTAAAATGGACTTCTGTTTTTTTTCAAAAAAGCTATTTCTTTTTTTCCCTTAATATATTTTTTTAACTTTTTTGGATCATATACCCAATGCAAAGGTCTAGTGGCTGCATCAGCAACTGTTGCACCTAAAAAAATATGCAAATTATCCATTAAGAATAGCTTTACTATTTGCTAACGATCCACAAGATGCATTTATGTCTCTACCTCTACTTCTTCTAAACAAAGAGAGAAATCCAGCTTCTTGAATTGTTTTAGAAAACTTATCTATATTTTCTTGAGTCGCTGGTTTGAAATCTTTGTTTGAAAGAGGATTAAATTCAATTAAATTTAATTTTGAAGGAACTTTTTTCATAATTTTTATCAGTTCTTTAGCGTGTGCATCTGTTAAATTCTCGTCTAAACATATCCACTCAATAAAAATAGGTAATTTTGTTTTTTCATAATACTTTTTTAGTTTTGGTAATAGTGAATTAATTGAATATTTATCATTTATTGGCATTAATTCTGATCTGTGTTTTGGTATAGAACTATGTAAACTCCATGCAAGATAAACATCTAACTCATTTGCAGCCCACTCTATTGCATCTAAATTATCTTTTTTAATTCCAACTCCCACAGTGCTGACTGTGATTCTGGTTCTTCCGTATTCTAAGCCATCTTTATTTTTTGAATTATCTATAGCAACTTTAACATTATCTAAATTCAGAAAAGGTGAGCCCTCACCCATCAATACCTGATTGGTTATTTTTTTCTGTGTTGACCAATCATTGATGTAATCTTTACTTAAAATTATTTGAGAAATTATTTCACCTGGTGATAAATTCCTTACTAATTTTTTTGAAATTTGAGCTGTTGCACAAAATTCGCAAGAGAGATAACAACCCACTGATACAGATAAACAAATTGTATATCTGCTTTGGGATTTATCCGGAATAAGGACTGTCTCAACATTACGTTTATCTTTAAGCTCTAAAAGAAATTTTATAGTCCCGTCCTTAGATTTTTGAACATCTATAATTTTCGGTTTTTCTAAACTAATTAAATTTTTGATCTTACCTCTAAGCTCAACTCCAAATGTTGTTAGCTCATCAAAACTTTTAATATTTTTTTTATAAACTGCATTAAAAAGTTGTTGAGACCTCATCTTTGCTTTTTTTGGCTCAACTTCTCCTTTTTCAATTAAAAAAGTTTTTAATTGATCAAAATTAAGATCATAAAAATTTTGTTTTTCCATTGAGAGGATATTAAAGACTTGAGTGGGGATTTTAAAGTCCCCACCCTATAAAAGTTTAAAGCTGATTTTTATCAGTTTTTAAATGCTTCAAAATTTTTCCGGAATTTTTTCCGTTTTTAACCAAATAACCAGCAGTTCCATTGGCGTTAGCCTCGGGGGCTTTTTGGTTTTTACTTAACTGCATTGAGAGTTTCTGCTCAGCTTTTTTAACGGCAGAATTTCCATACAGTTTGCTAAATCTATTCATAGCAACTCCTTTCATTTCTACCGACTTTGCAACCCTTTATAGGTCCGGCATGTCGAATGCCGAGTCTTTTTTCCCATGACAGATGGGTAAGTAAACTTTAATATAAGGTTTATATTTGTCAATGGATAATAAGCTTTTAGGGGTAATCATTATAGGTTTTGGTCTATTAGTTCTTTTCAGCGAACAAGAATACTCATGGGTTATATCAGCTATTGCAGTGGGGATAGGTTCAGGATTTCTAATACGAAAAAATGAAAAAAATGATATAGACAAATAAAGATGTCTAAAAAAATTTTTATCGTTTACGGTCATCATGATATAAAAAAATCATTTAATGCCTCTGTAAGAGATGTTTTTATCGATGAAGCAAAAAAATTAGGTCATCAAATTGATTTAATTAATTTACATGAGGAAAAACCAATTCCTTTTTTTGACGGTTCTGGACCTAATGATCAAATTTTAGATTATAGAAAAAGATTAGAAGCAAGTGATGTATTATTTATGATTTCACCTTGTTACAATCTTAGAGCGACTGCAATTTTAGAAAATTGGATTGATTTAACTTTAGCTCCTAAATGGTTTTTCTCTTTTAAAAGACTTGTTGGTAATTGGGGTTATCCTGTTGCTGGTGCTATGAAAGGTAGAAAAGCTATAATGTCGATGTCTTACGGTGGAAATTGGTTTTCAATTCAAACCTGGTTTCAAAATATTCCATTTAGGAGAATTAAAGCTGGAGTTTTAAAGCTTGGTGGAATGGAAACAACCTACATAAGATTTTATGAAGTTTTACCAGGTATGACACAAGAAAAATTTAATTCACATATGCAAAAAGTAAGAAAACTAGTGCGAAATTTATAATAATTTAAATTTCAATTTAAAGAGTATATAAGGCTGTTATGGAAAGTTTTAAAAATTGGATGACTGAAGCTGCAAACATCATGTTTGATGATAGTAAAAATGACTTAAGAAGTTTGCCAAAGTCTGTAAGGCTTCAAATTTTAATTGTTTTGTCATTTGTTTGGTCCACTGTATTTAGTCTCTATGTATTTAGTGTAACCTCTTTTATTTTTGGTTGGGCTGGAGTAGTTATGGCACATATTGGATTAATAATAGCAGTTTACTTAACATTTAAATTTTTTCACAAAAAACAAGAACAACCAGTCAGTGTTTTTCAATCCGGTAATTATAACCCTGCAAAAATATTTGCAGTCTTTTTTATTGTTTTTTTTATCTTCATTTTTACTAAAGGAATTGATGTATTAACAAGGACTAATAGTTACGAAACCCCATACTCTGGTCCTGAAACGACCACTGAGGAAAGAATCAAAAGATTTGTAAAATAACGATTCCAATACTAAAATTAATTAATGAAATTATTAAGAGTTGGTGAGATAGGAAGTGAAATTGTTGCTGCCTTAGACGGTAATAATGTCATTAGGGATTTATCAGAACATATTAAAGATTTAAATCCTCAAACAATTAATGAAGAAACATTAAATAAATTAAAAAAATTAAAATTATCAGAGCTTAAAGAAATCAACTCAAATATTAGAATTGGGGCTTGCATCTCAAATCCCGTAGATTTTTTAGCAATAGGTTTAAATTATAAAGCACATGCAGATGGCACCAAATCAAAATTACCAACTGAACCAATTGTTTTTAATAAAAGCTCTGGATGTATTCAGGGTCCTAATGATCAAATAGCAAAACCTAAATCTGCTAGTAAAATGGATTACGAGGTTGAAGTTGGAGTGATTATTGGTCGGGAAGGCAAATATATTCAAGAAGAAAATACTCAAGATTATGTATTTGGCTATTGTATCGTTAATGACATATCTGAAAGGTCTTGGCAAAAAGAAAGAGGTGGTCAATGGATCAAGGGTAAATCTATAGCAGGACCAACAGGGCCTTACCTTGTGACCAAAGATGAAATAAAAAACTTAAATAATATTAATTTAACGTTAGATGTAAATGGCAACAGAAGACAAACTGGAAATACAGGGAGAATGATTTTTAATTTCAATTTTTTAATTTCTCACTTAAGTCAATTTATGACTTTATATCCTGGCACAATTATCACTACCGGGACACCTGCTGGTACAGCAATGGAAATGGAAAAACCTGAATTTCTAAAGGCAGGTGACAAACTTCACTTAAAAGTAGATGGACTAGGTGAGCAATTTCATGAAATAATAGATGAATAATTATGTCAAAAAGATATTCGGGTAAAAGTCAAAAAGATAGAAGCTTTAAAAAAAAAGCCAAATTATCTTTTAAAGAAAAAAGAAAGCTTAAAAGAGAGAGAAAAAATAAATAATGTGTGGAAGATATAGTATTCGAAAACCAGTTACTAAAACGGCTGATTTGGTAAAAACAAACATAAAGGTTGAAGATACAGATAATTATAATGCACACCCTACTCAAAAGTTACCCGTAATTAAATCATATTCAAATGGTAAGGCTCTTGAACTTTATGAGTGGGGATTAGTTCCGAGTTGGTCTAAAAAATTGGATAAGTTTTCTCCACTTATTAATGCAAGAAGAGAAACTCTTATGGAAAAAATTACTTTTAAGAGTCTTATCCAAACATCAAGATGTATTATTCCTGCTGATGGGTATTATGAATGGAAAAGGGAAGATAAAACAAAAACTCCCTATTATTTTTCAAAAAAGGATGATGATTTGATGTATTTTGCCGGGATATATCAGAATGACCAGTTTTGTATAATTACTAGAGAAGCTACTGAAAAAATTAGCACCATCCATCACAGAGAACCAATGATTATTAATCAAAGCCAGATTAATAACTATTTGAACATTAAAAAAGATGCTATGGAAATATTAAACTCTATTAAACCGCCCAATTTAAAGTTTCATGAGATATCAAAAGATGTTAATAATCCAGTAAATAATGACCCTGCTTTAATTAAACCTTTGAACTAAATGAATTTATCTATCTCACCGGGAAAAAATAATGTTGGAGCTTATATCAATGATATTAATTTAAAATCCCTAGATCAAGATCAGGCAACAGAAATAAAAAAGATTTTAAACAAGTACGGAGTTATATTTATAAAAGAGCAAAATCTTGATCCTGAAACTTATCAAAATTTTGCAAAGAATATAGGTCAACCCGTAGTATATCCAAGACTTAAAGGTTTGGATGAAAAATTTCCATTTATAAATGTAATCGAGAGAAAGCCTGATGATAAAAATTTAAGTTTCGGCTCTAGCTGGCTTCATCAGGATACAAGCTATTTAGCGCGTGATAGACCGAGATATACAATGTTAATGGGTATGGAAATACCAGTCGGCCAAGGTAATACTATATTCTCATCTGGCTTTAACGCTTACGATAAATTACCAGACGACATAAAAGAAAAAGTTAAGGACGCTACTGGAGTTTTTTCATCTGCAGGTCCGATAGCAATAACAAGACTTGAACGAGAAAAAGAAATGGGAATAAAATCCTCAGAAACTATGGAGGCCGAACATCCAATAGTTATTACTGTAGATGAAAAGAAAACTCTTTATGTATCTCCAGGACATTTAATGAGGCTTAAAAATGTAAAGGAAGAAGAAGCTGAATATTTAAAAAATTATTTAGTAGATCACGTAAACAAAGAAGAGTTTATATTTTCATATGAGTGGACAAAAGGTGATATCTGTCTTTGGGATAATTTAAGTATTCTGCATATGGCTAGTGAAATAAAAAACTGTAGAAGAGTTATGCATAGAATAACAATTAAATAATTATTTTTTTAAAATCGTAAGGTGTCCCATTTTTCTTTTATCTTTAATAGATTTTTTTCCGTAATCATAAAAAAATTCATTTTTACTGAATGTTTTGGATCTATAAGCCTCAATATCTTTTCCTAAGACATTAAACATTTCAGCATTAGAAATTTTTTCAGCTTTTTTTACACCAAGATTACACACAGCTGCAACATGTCCAGAAAATTGACTTACGGAAAACGCATTTATTGTTAGGTGACCTGAATTATGAACTCTTGGAGCAATTTCATTGACTAACAAATTATCACCTTGATCGATGAAATATTCTACACACATCGTACCAACATAATCTAATTTTGCTGAAATAAGTTTTGCTTTACTTTGTGCTTCGTCATAAATTTCTTTACTTATTTCTGCAGGGATTTTTGAATTATTTAAGATTTGGTCTTTATGAATATTTTCTATAGGCTCATAAATATAAGTTTCACCATTTAAATATCTTGTTATTATAATAGATATTTCTTTTTTTAAATTTACCTTTTTTTCTAAAATATAATCAGCAGTGAAACACCAATTTTTTTTTACATCTTCAAGAGAGTTTAAAACATATTGTCCATGTCCATCATAACCAAGTGTATTTGATTTTAAAATTCCAGGTAATAAGTTTTTATTCTTTTCGACATCTCCAGCCTGTTTGATAAAGGCCCAGTCTGTAGTTTTAATGCCTAAATCATTGACGAAAGTTTTTTCTAATTTTCTGTTTTGAATTATTTTATTTATTTCAGGTTTAGGTAAAACTTTTTTTTCTTTATCGATTTCATTTAAAATATTTATTGGAATATTTTCAAACTCATAAGTAATAATATCGACTTTGCTTACAAATTCTTTTATCTTTTCTTTGTTGTCGTATTGAGAGTATAAAAATTCATCAGAATAATTTTGGGCAGGTCCATTTTCATCATCTGATATTACTACAGTTTTAATATTAAGTTTTTTTGCAGCCTGACAAAGTAATGCTCCAAGCTGACCTGAACCAATAATCCCTAGGGTGCTTATTGTCATCGAATTATGGTTTTTTTTTTATGGATTTGGTTTGTAAACGTTTCCACTTTTCTAAATTTGATTTAATTTTTTCATCGTAATTTCCAATAATCGAGGCAGCAAGTAACCCGGCATTCATAGATCCATTAATTGCCATTGTGGCTACGGGACATCCACGTGGCATTTGTACTATTGATAACAAACTATCTAAACCCTTAAGTTTTTTTGTTTCTATCGGTACTCCTATTACTGGTAAAGAAGATAAAGATGCCACCATACCAGGCAAATGGGCTGAGCCCCCTGCGCCAGCTACAATAACACCAAAACCGTTTTTTGAGGCTGACTCTGCAAATTCAAACATTCTCTTTGGTGTTCTGTGCGCACTTACTATTGAAATTTGATATTTAATTTTGAGAGTCTTTAAAATTTTCGCGCAATCTTTCATTATGGAATGATCCGATTGAGATCCCATAATAATTGCTACTTTATTATTCGGTTTATTACGCTTCACAGATTAATTTAACAATTATTGGTATAAAAACAATGGCCTAATTAGATTAAGCCACTGTTTATTTAGGAGGAAAGATTATGCTCGAACTCTAAAATTTAGAAATTTTGGACTATTTTGAAGTTCAAAGAGAGAGATTTTTTTTAATTTCTTATTAATATTAGTCTTTAACTTGTTTTTTTTAAATTGTTTAATTCTCATGATTCCTTTTAGTTTATTTTTAACTGTACGAGTATTGCTGAATTTGCAAACTTGAGTTGAATATAGTTTATAACGAAAATTTAGGCAGATATTAGGCGTTTCTTAGCCTAATTTAAATTTTTGCAAAAAATTCTTTAGAAAGTTTTTTTATTGACCCACTTCGATCTACCACTGCTAGTTCTACTTCTGCACTAACAAGAACTTCCTCTCCTCTTTTAACCTCTTGAAGCAAGTTTAGTCTAACGTTGGTTTTTTTTAAAACAGCTGTTTCGACACTTAAATTATCTTCAAAAACTGCTGATTTTAGATATTTAATGTTGCATTTCCTAACGACAAACATTACATCGTGCTCGTTCATAAGTTGAGTTAAAGTAAGACCAAATTTTTCGTATATTAGCTCCGTTCTAGCTCTCTCGATATACTGAAGATATCTAGAATAAAATACTCGACCAAAGTCAACGTCTTCAACGTAAACTTTCAATTCATAAATGTGGCTTTTAGACATAATTTCGATCATAAGGCTAAAGTTTATCTTATTCAATAAAGTTTCAATTTCTTTTTTTGGTCCAAATTATGCCAAGCAAAGCACAGACTCTAACTTTAAATTTTAATCATGAAAATATTATCTACTTTTATGTTGTTGCTTATGTTGACTAATTGTGCTGGAAGTAACATGGCCAAAGTAAAATTTGGCAAAAGATGTACAGCTGCCGATGAAAATGGTTTAAAAGAAAGCTCGTATGTTTGGGTCATTTCAAAAGAAGCACTTAAATCATTTGATAAGAGAATAAATAAATCTAATTGTTCAGATATTTAATTTCCTTTTAAATTTAATTGTCTGTGCTAATAAGGGGTATGCGAATACCCCTTATTCTGTGTACATTATTTTCATTAAGTATTAATTTAAATGCTATGGAAAAAAAACCTTATCATCATGTTTATAAAGACGGAAAATTATATGCTTTCAGAAACCTTGAGGGAGGTCCTAAAAGGGATCCTAATTTTAAATGGGATTGGAAAGTTTTTAGGGAGGAAAAAAAGAAACTTAAGATTGATTATCCACCTGAACATGTAATTGATAAAAAAATAGTTTTAAAAAATCTTGAAAAACATAAATCCGACTCATATGTGATGTGGCTTGATCACGCGAGCTTTATAATTAAACTTGGAGACACTACAATTATTACTGATCCAGTTTTCGAAAAGAATTATGGGCCTATGGTATTTGGACCCAAAAAATACATAGAGTCTCCTTTAACTCTTAAGGAACTTCCAAAAATAGATTTATTTTTGCTGACACACAATCATTATGATCACATGAGTATTCGTACGATAAAAAACTTTCCTTATAAGAATACTAAAGTTCTTGTGCCTCTTAAGCTTGGGAAATATTTTACAAAAAATGGATATAAAAAAGATACTGTTAAAGAAATGGATTGGTTTGATAAAATTAAAATTAATGATGAAATCACAGTAACAATGCTTCCAAGTCAACATTGGTCCAAACGATGGATCTGGGGAGATGGAAATACAAATAGATCACTTTGGGGGAGCTTTTTAATTGAATATAAAGATAAAAAAATCTTTTTTGCTTGTGATACTGGACCAGCTCCATTTTACAAGGAATTAGGAAAAAAATTTGGTCCTATCGATTTGGGTTTTGGAAATTTGGGCGCTTATAATTTCTATCCACTAGTTCCGGTCAAGGATAAATCTACAGCTCACGCAAATCCTGAAGAGCTTTTATCTTTAATGAAAGACTTAAAGGTAAAAAAAGTTATAGGAATGCATTGGGGAACAGCAATATTAAGTTTGGAGCCGATCTGGGAACCTCCCGTAAGGTTTAAAGAAAATGCTAAAAAGTTCGGCTATGAAAAAGATGAAGCAATTATATTCAAAATTGGTGAGATTAAAAAATTAGAAGACCTTATCAACTAACTTTTTTTTTATTTCTTTCTCTATCAAGCAATTTAGTTAGCGAGTCTACCATAATATCTGAGGCTCTAAATATTTCCGTTGGTTTAAATTCATAAGAGTTATGTTTTTCTGGATTTGATTTATCCTCAATTATTATTCCTTCTTCAGGTGAATTATCTTTAATGTATATTAAAATCAACCAATCATCCTCTGCCGTATCATCCCATTTTATAAATATTTCACCAGTCTCAAATCTTCGATCAATGACCCTCATAATACTCAAATATTTTGGAATATATCTTTTGTTTATTTGAAAGCATAAACTATGAGCAGATCTGTAAAAGCTTTCTAAAGCATACTCAATTTTTTCTCGTTCCTGATTATAAATTCTCTCTTTTTCTAATAAAGTTTCCTTATTATCTGTATCTTCAATTTTAATTCCTAGTTGAGCAACTCTTTCTCTGATTGCTTCATTAACTTTTTGTTCTCTTAAAGATCTATATTTTTCCTTAATTCTCTCTATACGTTGTTGAACTTCTTCGTAGGACTCTCTTTGTTGACTTAGTACATATTTCTCCAAATTTTTTATTTCTAAAGCCTCTCTTTTTCTAAATTGCTCTATCTTTTTTTCTAAAGCAATTTGTTCTAAAAATTTTCTCTGTTTCTCTGCTCGCTCTTTTCTAAGTTCAGCTTGCTCCAATCTTATAAATTTCTGCAATTCTATCTTTCTCTCACGGCCTAATTTTTCTTCTTCTCTTAGTTCAAGTGCTTTAGCTTTAATTGCAAGGTCTTCTTGTTGTTTGAAACGTTTTTGCGCTTCTATTTTCTCTCTCTGCATTGCTTGAATTTTAATTTTTTTTTGTTTTTCTCTTTCCTCTTGAATAATTTTTTTTATATTTGAAACTCGATTAGCAATACCCTGAAAAAATTTCTGAAGGGATTTATCCAGATTAAAATTAAATCTGAGCATTGATCTCAATTTATCGCTTAAACTTAAAATTCCTGATACAACCGCTCTTGTTTTTTGGGTTTTTCTGTTTTTGAATTTAGCCGGAATAACTTTTTTTTTTTGTGACTTATTTTTTTTTCTTTTTTTTTTAATTATTCTTTTTATTTTTGACTTTCTTTTGATAATTTTTTTTCGTTTTTTAGAATTTTTTTTGGATCTTAGTTTTTTTGATTTTATTGGCTTAACTTTTTTGACTTTCTTTTTTTTTCTTTTCATACTGTTATCTAATTTAATAACAGTTTTTATGAATATATATAGTCTCTTGTTCTATGAGCAGAATGAAAGTTCTTGACAATTTGTAATTGAAAAACAACAAGATCACGGTATCTGAAAGCTGCTGCACAGCTCGCTAAATAAAATTCCCACATTTTACAAAATTTTTCATCAAACAAATCTTTTATTTCATTCCTTTTTGCCAAAAATCTTTCTAACCAAGCCTCAAGTGTTTTATCGTAGTGTCTTATTAAAGTTTCTGTATCAGCAACAATTAGACCAGTTTTCTCTATAGGTTTTATAAGCTGACTAAGTGAGGGACATACACCCCCTGGGAAAATATATCTATTTATGAATTGATTTGGAGCAGAAGGTTTGTCTACCACCCCAATAAGATGAAATAGGAAATTTCCATTTTCATTTAAAATACTGTTAATTTTCTTAAAAAAAGTGTTATAGAACTTTACTCCTAAGTGTTCCCCAAAACCTACTGACACAATACGATCGTAGTTTCCCTTTACTAATCTATAATCTATTAATTCGAATTTAACTTGATTTTCCAAACCTAACTTCTTGGCCTTCTCTTTACAATAATTTATTTGATTGGTGCTTAATGAAATTCCAGTTACTTCACAGTCGAACTGTTTTGCTATCTCAAAACAAAGCCCGCCCCATCCACAACCAATATCTAAAACTCTTTGATTTTTTTTAATATTAAGTTTTTTAATTATATGTTGGATTTTATTTTCTTGCGCTTCCTCTAAAGTTTTTGTTTCTTCTTTCCAGTATCCACAACTATATTGACGATGATACTTATCGAGCATTATGTCGTAAAGAATTTCTCCTTTTCTTCCGCCAACATCATAGTGGGCCTCAACATTTTTTTTTGATTTGCCTGGAAAATTGAAATTAGAGATAAATCTCCATGCTTGATAAACTTTTTTAAAAAAAATACTAGCTGTGCTAACTTCTCTTCTTCCTAGATTTTTTAAAATCTCCATTAAAAATTCTTTCAATGAGGCATTTTCAATTACTATATCTCCTCTCATATAACCCTCAGGAAATTCAAGCTCAGGATTTAGTAAAATTTTCCAATTTAAATCTTTTTTTAAAAGTTTAATAGTGATTGGTTTGATTTGTCTTGGTGAACCACAAATATATTTTTGATTTTCAGAGTCAATTAATATTATTCCACCTTCCTTGAATATTTTTGTAAATAATTTTGCTAAAATCATAAATTATGCTGCTAAATCTTTTGCGTTGATAAATTTTAATTTATTTAATTTTTCAATAAGTTCTTTTTGTTTTTCCTCACTTAATAAAGTTAATGGAGGTATTATATTCTTATAATTTTTGTCTTTTATCGAGTGAAAACTATGTAAGGCTGATATCAAATTATAGCCGTCAAACGTTTCTCTTACTCGTATTAATTGGTCATTTTTTGTTTGTGATGTTTGATTTTCGAAATCATCAAATACCTTTCTAGCTAATGAATGAGTTGTGTTTGTGACCGCACTAATGATCCCACTAGATCCCTTTTCTAATCCCTTAAGTAATTTTGCCTCACTTCCGGGAAAAATTAAAAAATCTTTTATCTTTAAATTTTCATATAAATTATAGGATGAGTCTTTCACTCCGATTATATTTTTTGGAAACGATTCAACTAATTTTGTAATTGCATCAATTGAAAATAAATAACCAGATAATTTCTCAAAGTTGTATATTACAATTTTTATTTTTGGACATGCTAAAATTATTCTTTTATAGAATTCAAAAACTCCTTCATCAGAATTACCGACATAGTAAGCACTTGGCATCAATAAAATTGTATTAAAATTAAACTCACTCGCATATTTTATTAACTCAATGTTTTCATTAAGACTGTTGCAGCCTGTACCTAAATAAAAGTGTTTTCTTAGTTTGTGTGTAGAAATTTTTGAAATTAGCTCCATTTTTTCACTTTTGGAAATTAGCTGGGACATCCCCGTACTTCCAAAAAAGAAACATCCATGTAATCCGTTTTTGATTAAATTTTCTCCGTGGGAAATGGTAGCCTCAACGTTTAACGTTAAGTCTTTATTCAAAACACTTAAACTTGCTGCGTATACCCCTCGTTTTAACATCTTATTGTCCCAATTTATTGAAATAAAATATAATATAAGTTTCAAAAATGAAAGTTCTGATTCTCATAAATAAAGTAGGCCTGGGAGACTGTATTCTTCACATAAATTATATCCATGAAATCTCGAAAAAATACGGAAAACCAGTTTCAATACTAGCTAAAAAAAATACAAGAGCAAAAGATCTATTTCTCGATGACCCACATATAAATGAGGTGATAACATTAGATCGTTTAAATAGTAAGTTTGGAAGTCATGATGGTTTTAATGGATTTTTTAAATTAGCAAATGATATTAAGGAAAAAAAATTTGATAAGGCCTTCATCTTTAATAGTTCAATAAGATATTTTTTGATTTGTAAATATGCGGGTATAAAAAAAATAGCTCAATATCCTTTATTTAAAAAAAAAGGACAACATATAGTCAATACTGCAAAAATCTTTACCGAGAATGAACTTAATAAAATTGTATCAACACAACCAAAACTTTTAATTAGTGAAGAAAAAATTCTTAAAGCTAGAAAGGACATATCTCGGAGTCATAAAAATATTGTGTTAGGTGTAAGTGCATCTGGACCAACAAAGCGTTGGGGAATTAAAAATTTTATAAAATTAGTTAAAAAGATAAATGAAAAATACTCTTCCAAATTTTATTTAGTAGCTGGAAAGAACGATCAAGAATTAATAGATGAAATATTAAACTCAAATATAGGATCAGATTGTATTTCTTTAAATAATTTAAAGATAAATGAGATTTTGCCAATAATAGCTAATTGTAATCTGTACTGTGGAAATGATACTGGGTTTATGCATATTAGTGCGGCTCTAAATTTAAAAACTGTAGCTTTGTTTATGGATAGTCCAGTCCTGGCTTATGGAAAGTATTCAAAAAATATTAATGTAATTATCCCAGAAGGTGAGGCTGAAGAGACAACAACCCATGATACTTTGGGTGCAGAAAAGATCTCTTTTGATAAAGTTTATAATAAATGTATTGAGCTTTTAACTAACTAAAATCAGTTTTAATTATTTTTTCTTTAGCTTCATTTACTAATTGACTCAATCTAGAGCTGTCTACATTTCGGTTCATATCGGGGTGAATTTTTTTTTGCAATTGATTAGCTGCTTTTAAAACTTCTTCTTTACTTGCACCCTTTTTTAATCCTAGCAATTTATAAGCTTCTTCTGATGTAAGGCTTGATGATCCTGGAGTTTGACCAAACTGACCTTGAGAAAATCTTCCTGCGTTATTTTTCATGAATTGGATTAATCTCCATAATTGATACATTTGCAAAGCAGTAAATCCTTTAATCTTAAGCCCAGAAAGCAGGATCAACCACATTGGAAGACTGAAGATGAATTTACCGCCAATTGTAAATAGTACAGCTAGAATTAATGATATATAAATTGCAATTTTTTTTATAGTTGTAGCTATCTTTTTTGAACTAGCCCTAGCGAACCAATTTAGAAAAAGGTAGATTACGACGAAAATGATAATTCCCAACAAAAACAAATTCATATAATTTCCTAGTATGATTATACCAAAACTTAAAAAAATAAAGACTACGAAAAATTATCACGGGATTCCACTAGAGGATGATTATTCATGGGTTGATCAGCCTAATATCCTTGAAGTTTTAAAGGACCCGAAAAAATTAAATACTGAGGTCAAGGATTACATAGAAGCTAACAACAAAATAACTGAAGACTACTTCACAGACGTTAAAGAATTACAGAAAAGTTTATTTAACGAAATTAAAGGAAAGATTAAATTAGATGATACTGGATTAAAATATAAAGATAAAAGATATTATTATTGGTCAAAAACAGAAGCTAAGGGTAATTACGGTAAGAGAATGAGGCAACTCATTGATGGTTCTAAACCTGAAGAGGTTTTTTTTGATGGAGATTTAGAGAAGAAGAAATCTGGTTCAGAATATTTTGGAGTTGGCACCGTTAGCACTTCTTATTGTGATAATTTTATTGCATATTCTCTCGATTTAAAAGGATCAGAATATTACACAATTTATTTAAGAGATCTTAGAACTGGAAAAAATGAAAAAGATGTAGTTGAAAATACTAGTGGTAGTGTTACTTGGGCTTTAGATAACAAAAGTTTTTTCTATTCAAAATTAGATCAATATCATAGGCCAAGACAAATTTTCAAACATGTTCTTGGAACATCAACCGATCAAGATCAGCTTATATTTGAGGAAAAAGATGAAACCTTTACTTGCGGTATTGGCATTACTTCAGATGAAAAATATTTTATTATTGGAACTTCCGATCACATTACAACTGAAGAATATTTTTTTCCCACAGACTCTAAAGAAATTAAACCTACGTTGTTTCAAAAAAGAAAAAATGATGTTCGCTATTCTATAGACTCTTGGCAAGGTTATTTTTACGTACATACCAATGAAGAGGCTAGGGATTATAAAGTACTTAGATGTAAGACTAATCAGATAGATAAATTAGAAGTTTTTATACCCCCTAAAAAAGAAACTGTTATTGGTGGATTTGAATTTTTGGACGATTATATCCTTAGATCAGAAAAGTCAGATGCTATCCCAAAACTGTTTGTAAGAAATATTAAAACTAACAAAGAAGAAGAAATTAAAATTTCAAATGAACCAATAGGCGTCCCTGGTGTTTCTTTAATGCAAAGAGATACAAATACTACATTGATAAGAGTTGGTTGGGAGAGTATGGCAACTCCAGGAAGAGTTTACGAATATGATATCTTAACTAAAGAAAAAAAATTAGTTAAAGAGACAGAAATTCCATCTGGCCATGATCCCAAAAATTATGTGGTAGAGAGAATTAAAGCTAAATCGCATGATGGTCGAATGATTCCGATCAGTTTAGTGAGATTAAAAAACACAAAGCAAGATGGAAAATCAAAAATTCTTTTATATGCCTACGGGGCATACAAACATAGCATATCTCCATCATTTAGTGCCTCTAGATTTTGTTTAGTTGATAGAGGAATTACTTTTGCAATTGCTCATGTTAGAGGCGGTGGCGATGTTTCAGATGCCTGGCACACTGAAGGTAAAAAAAAATTTAAAAAAAACACTTTTTTAGATTATGTGGCTTGTGCTAATCACTTAATAGAACAAAGGTATACATACAAAGGCGGAATTTGTTTTTATGGTGGATCTGCTGGAGGTCTGACAGGTGGAGCTGTGGCTAATATGGCTCCAGATTTATTTTTTGGAATGCTTTTGTTAGTTCCATTTGTAGACACAATGACAACTATGTTAAATGAAAAATTACCATTAACACCAGGCGAATGGGAAATGTGGGGAAACCCTATAAAAAGCAAGGAGTATTTTGAGTATATCTTATCTTATGCACCTTATAACAATCTTGATAAAAAAGATTACCCGCCAATGCTTATTACAACTTCTCTTTTTGATAACAGAGTTCTTTACTCTGAGCCAGTTAAATATGTTGCAAAACTTAGAGAGAGAAAAACTGATAATAATATTCAATTATTAAAATGCAAAATGGAAGCAGCAGGTCATGGAGGAATGTCTGGCCGCGACAATGCGATCACAGAATTAGCAGAAGAATATTCTTTTATTTTAAAATCTGCAAAAATATTAAAATAACAATCTTGAAAAAATAGAAATAATTCCCATATCTCTTTTGTCGGTTGCCAAATGGGACTGACATTAACCTTGCTAACAAAGGAGGATATATGACAAGTAAGGATCTATCGATCTTTAATTCACTTAGACCTTTTAGCATTGGATTCGATGACATGTTTGATCAATTTGAATCTATGTTAGGGAATGGCAGTCTTGCTGTGCAAAGCAATTACCCGCCATACAACATCCGAAAAGCAGGCAAAGATAAGTATGCTATTGAAGTAGCAGTTGCTGGCTTTAACAAAGATGATGTTGAAGTTGAATATGAAGATAATCTTTTAACAGTCAAAACAAAAGACGTTAAAAGATCTGAAGAAAAAGAAGGTGATGAAGTGATTCATAGAGGAATATCGCAAAGATCTTTTGCTAGGTCGTTCACAATTGCAGATGATGTAAAAGTGAATGGTGCGGAACTAAAAGATGGTTTACTGACTATTTCTTGTGAAAAAATCATCCCTGAAATAAAGAAAAAAAGACTTATTGAAATAAAATAAGTTTGCCTTGCTTGCGGAGTAAAAACTCCGCAGGTAATTAAAAACAGTTTTTACTACTAAAACCAACCACAATATTCCTTGGATTTATCTCAAACTTTCGCTCACACTTAATTTTAAATTTTTCAGTCATATAAACATAGTTTCTATTTCTTGATTTTAAAAATTCAACTTTATCCGGCTGTCCGAAAAAACTTTTCAATTCCACCTCTGTTTTATTTAACCATTTGTTTAATTCTTTTTTCTCTTTAGCTGTGGCGACTTCAATTTTATTAGAAACTGTTTGGCAGCCAATTAAAGAAACGAATAATAATGTGTATAAAATTCTCCAAAATATTTTTTTCATTTTAAACCTTATATTATAACGTAAAGTTATAAACAGATATATTTACCCATGGTTGAATCTTAACAGGTATGTAGGATTTAGTTAAGATTTTATCACATATATAGAGTAATAGACTCTGAACGGAGGTTTTATTTTATGATGGATAAATATTTTGAGTATAGAAAACATAAAACAAATTTTAAAACTGAGGTAATTGCCGGTGTAACCACTTTTCTTACAATGGCATATATCATGTTTTTAAATCCTTTTATCTTATCTGGCGAGTTTGCTGGAACAGAAAAAGGTTTTTTTGATTTTGGTGCAGTTTTCACTGCAACAATTTTAGCGACAGCTCTTGCTTGTTTCATAATGGCTTTTTATGGAAAAACCTGGCCAATTGGTTTAGCGCCGGGTATGGGTATAAATGCATTTGTTGCCTATGGAGTTGTTGCCGGAATGGGCTATACACCTCAAGCAGCACTAGGTGCAGTTTTAGTTGCGGGAATAATCTTTTTAGCAATTTCACTTACACCTTTAAGAGCATGGCTAATAAATTCAATACCAAGAAGTTTAAAACTTGGTATCGGTGCAGGAATTGGATTGTTTTTAGCTATAATAGGTCTAGAAATAATGGGAGTAGTTGGAGATCATCCAGTTACACTTGTTACTCTTGGTGACATTAAAAATCCGTTGGTACTTCTTGGATGTTTGACTTTTGTTTTTATGATTGTTTTAGAAAAAATGAAAATAAGAGGTAACATTATAATTGGTATCCTATTATTTAGCATTATTGCTTGGGCTACTGGGTTAGCAAAGTTCAATGGCGTGGTTGGATCTATTCCACCGATGACATACTTATTCGATTTTGATCTAAAAGCAGCACTTACTGCTGGTATGGCTTCGATAGTCTTCACTTTATTATTTATAGACTTTTTTGATACAGCTGGAACTTTAACTTCTGTTGCAAATGTAGCAGGTAAGGTAGATAAAAAAGGTAAAGTTCAAGATATCAATAAGGCAATGCTATCTGACAGCGTTGGTACGGTTGCAGGTGCCATGATGGGAACTACAACAGTAACAAGTTATGTGGAGTCTGGAGCAGGAGTAAAGGCAGGTGGAAGAACTGGAATGACATCATTGGTTATTGGTGTGTTGTTCTTGGCATGTTTGTTCTTTTCCCCATTAGCAACAAGTTTGCCAAAAGAAATAGATGGAGCAGCATTATTATACGTAGCTATATTATTCGTGCGAAATATTACTGATATAGAGTGGGATGACATAGCAGAGTCCGGTCCTGCTGTAGTAGCTATGATAACAATGCCGTTAACTTACAGTATAAGTAATGGTATCGCTTTGGCATTCATATCTTATGCATTAATCCAAATATTTACAGGTAAGTTTGGGAAAACCTCTCCAGCTATTTGGGTAATCGCAGTATTTAGCGTAATAAGTTTTTACGTAGCTTAAAATTTTAGGGCCAGTTAACTCTGGCCCTTAATCCTTTTGATGTTTTTGAATTAAATCTTGAACATTTACCTCTTCATAGTGCTCGAATGGTTGAACAATCCAAGGATTACTATTTAATCTTTGAGCACAAAAATCAGGTTCAAAAGTAGAATCTTTTTTTTTCCAAAGAACAGCAGTTTTTATCTCTTTTATATTTCCTTTTATAGGAGGATATTTTTTTAACCAATCAATGCTTTTATTAAGTGTAACCCCTGTGTCAGACAAGTCATCGCAAAGTAAAATATTACCTTTCATATCTTGAACTGTAGAACTCATTTCTCTTGAAAAAACTAAATCACCTTGTTGGTCTTCAATACCTACGCCCGAATATGACTCGACTGCCAAATATGCACACTTCAATTTAAAAACTCTGCTTAAGACATCTATGATGGGAGCTCCGCCCCTCATAATGCCAATAAGTAAATTAGGTTTGAAGCCGCTTTTATAGATTTGTATTGCGAGTTTTTCTACGATTTGATTGTACTCTTTCCAATCAATGATAAGTTTATCTGCCATGAAGAAAGCTAAATTATTTTAAAGGAGTTGTAAATGAAAGGATACGTTGTTTGTGTTTATAAAAATATTACTAATCAGGAAAAATTAAAAGAATATGCTGTGAAAGCTAAAGCAGCAGTTGAAAAATATAAGGGAAAATTTTTAATTAGAGGTGGTAGATCAACATCTAACGAAGGTGAAAAATCTCCTAGAACAGTTGTAATTGAGTTTCCATCTTATGATGAAGCTAATAAATTTTACAATTCCAAAGAGTATAAAGATGCTCATAATATTCTTAAAGGATACGCAGTACGTCAGCATCAAACAATTGAAGGTGATTAATACTGTATCGGCTCCTCATCTATTGATCTCCAAAGATACCACGTTGCAACTGAACAGTAGGGCGTAAACTTTTTATAAAGTTTTTTTAAAAAAGTCTTAGGAGGAAAATATTTTTTTTTATAGTTATTTGAAATTGCCCTAAGCAAGCCTATATCCTGTAGTGGCCAAATATTTGGTCTATTAAAAGTGAAAAGCAAAATCATTTCAGCAGACCATCTGCCAATTTGTCTTAAATTGGATAAATACTCAATAGCCTCTTCATCATTCATTTTATTTATTAAATAGGGTTTAAATTCTTTTGATATAGTTTTTTTTGCCAAATCTTTTATACCTCTTACTTTTTGTTTGCTTAAACCACATCTTTTTAAAGTCTGAGAAGATAATTTATTAACATTTTTTGCACTAATTTTTCCTCTGCAGCTTTTCTCAAATTTTGAAAAGACTGAATTAGCTGCAGCTACACTTATTTGTTGTCCGATTATACTTTTGCAAAGTGAATAGAAAACATCATTTCTAGTCACTAGGGCTCCATCTTTGTAGGAATTAATTAATCTTTTCATAACTTTATCTTTCTTAGACAAAATAGATTTTGCCTTATTCCAATAACTTGGTTTTCTCATGCTCTTGGATTTACTATTTGTTTTTTAAGTTGAGACTCTCTTATGAAAATTATCAGTGAACTTGCAATGACTAATAAAGCACCAAACAATGTTAAAAACTTGGGTATTTCACTCCAAATCAAAAACCCAAATACAATTGCAAATACAAGACTTAAATATTTAATTGGTGTAACTAATGAGGCTTCAGCTAGTCTATAACTTTGAGTAAGAAGAAGATTTGCAATACTTCCGCATAATCCCATCACTATAAAAATTACTAAGTCAATTAATGTTGGCATTTTCCACTCAACAAAAAATATTGTAATAAAGCCAAGCAACGTACAAAGAAAAGTGAAATAAAAAGCGATTGTGTAGTTTGGTTCAGTTTTTGATAGAGACCTTACACTAATTGCCACACAGGCAAAGAAAATACAAAAAACTATTGGAGTTATGTAAAAATAATTCAAATCAATAAAGGCTGGTTGAACTATTAGTAACATTCCAATGAAACCTAAAAATACAGCTGACCATCTTTTAATTCCAACTTTTTCAGATAAGAAGAAAATTGAAGCTACAGTGACAAATATCGGTCCTCCAAAAGTTAAAGACACAACATCAGCTAATGGTAATTCTCTTAATCCTATAAATAATGCAATAATCGCAGCAGCTCCAGAAATAGCACGGAATGCATGTAGACCAGGTCTAGATGTTTTATAAAAACTAAAAAGTTTATCTCTTGGTATGATGAAAAAAATTGGAATAAACCCGATAAAGAACCTCAAAAATAAAACTTGTCCGACAGGATAATAATCAAGCCATTTCACGCAAATATCCATTATAGAAAAGCAAATTACACTTCCTACCATGTACAATACGCCTATTTGATTTTGGGTTAACAATTTACTATCCTTTCAAATTCAAAATATATTAATTAACTTATGAAGAAATGTACACTCGCACTTGGTTGTTTTTGGAAACCTGAGGAAAACTTTAAATCTAAACCAGGCATAATTCAGACTGAAGTTGGCTATGCAGGTGGCCAAAGTGACAAAGTTACCTATGAAGAGGTGTGCACTGGAAAAACAGGCCATGCAGAAGTGGTGAGATTGACTTTTGATGAGAGTAAAATTTCTTTTAAAAAGATACTAGATTTGTTCTTTAAAATGCACGATCCAACACAAAAAGATATGCAATTTCCTGATATTGGAACTCAATATAGAAGTGAAATCTTTTATGAGACAGAGGAACAAAAAAAAGACGCGCTGGAAGTTTTTAATGAATACAACAAAAAGCTTGGTGGAAAAATTCAAACTAATATTTCAAAATTTAAAAACTATTGTAAAGCCGAGTCATATCATCAAAAATATATTGAAAAAAATAGATAATGAAACAATTAGTTTCTACAGACTGGTTAGAAGAAAATATAGATAAAGTTAAAATACTAGACGCCTCTTGGCATCTTCCGAATTCAGAAAGAAATGCGAAAGAAGAATATAAATCAAATCATATTAAAAACTCAATTTTTTTTGACATAGATAAATATTCGAATCAGAATTCATCGTTACCCCATATGCTCCCTTCTAGAAGAAATTGGGAAAATATTGTGTCTAGCCTTGGAATTAATAATTCTGATCACATTATTGTTTATGATAACTCAGAAGTATTTAGCGCATGTCGTGTTTGGTACAACTTTATTTACTTTGGTCATAATCCTAACCTAGTTTCAGTTTTAGATGGTAATTTTAATAAGTGGCTAAGTGAAAAAAAGCCAACTTCGAAAGAAATTTTGAAAATTCTTTATTCAAAATATAAAGCAACAGAAGATACTTCTTTGGTAATAAATAAAGATCAAGTAAACGAAAATATTGAAAAGAAAAATTTTCTATTAATTGATGCTAGAGGAGAAAAAAGATTTTTAGGTTTACAGCCAGAACCCAGGGAAGGAATGAGAAGTGGTCATATTAAAGATTCAATAAATTTACCTTTTCAATTATTAATAAATAACGATAGAACTTTTAAAAAAAAGGACGAATTGACTAGCATCTTTAAGAAAAAAGAAATTTCTATTCATAAAGACAAAGCTTTTAGCTGTGGTTCAGGAATTACAGCTTGTATTTTAGGGCTAGCTAATTCTTTAATAACTGGTAAAAAACCAAAAATATATGACGGGTCGTGGGCAGAGTACGGATTAGAAAATTGATGAAATCTTCAACTAAACTTAAAACCTTTTTAATTATTTTTTTCTTAGCTATTTTTGTAATAATTGCTGCACGTCATTTTATTGGGCTTCATTTTCAAAAAAAATTTAGCGTAAGGCCGGCCCCAGGTGTCATAATAAAACCAGTTGAAAAATCCGTATTTTATAAAAGTATTGAAACTTTTGGTACTGCAATAGCTAAAAATACAAAATCCTATCGAGTTAAAACAACCGATATTCTGGGAAAATTAGATATTGAAAACAGATTTGTAAAAAAAGGTGAGATTATTTTAAATCTTAAAGATGGTAGTAATATAATTGCAGATTTTGATGGAAAATTGGGAAAAAGGGAAATAGCTCAAGGAGTTTTAGGCTCCGAAAGTTTAATTATAACTCTAGATAATTTAAAAAACGTTGTAATAGATATAAAAGTTCCAGAAAATTACGTAGGAGTCCTTAAGCAAGGTTTAAAAGCTGAAATAACAAGTTCCGCATTTAACAAAATATTTAATGGAAAAGTTGAGACAATAAGTTCTCGTATTGATCCTTCTACAAGATCAATCCTTTCGAGAGTATTAGTTGATAATTCAAGTTTTGAGATAATTCCGGGTCAGCTAATGACTGTAAAAATAATTTACGATGAAACTAAAGAAATTGGAGTTCCCGAAAGTGCTGTTACAATCCAGGGTGATACGGCCTTTGTTTATATTGTAAATGACGCAACAGCTGAAAAGAGAGATATTGTTATTGGAAAGAGAAACTTTGGAAAAGTTTCAGTTCTATCTGGAATTAGTGAAGGTGATTTAGT
>CACDQG010000003.1 GCA_902554785.1 uncultured Pelagibacteraceae bacterium | reverse complement strand
TTGGGAAAAAGATTTTCAGTATTCCCTCGAATTTTGTCGCTCATAAAACCTTAAAAAGAATTTTTGAATTAAGAAATCAAATGCTAAAAGAGGGAAGAGTCGATTGGTCTTCCGCTGAAAGTTTAGCAATAGGTACACTACTAACAGAAGGATTTTCCGTAAGGTTATCTGGACAAGACTCGGGGAGAGGGACTTTTAGTCAGAGACATGCTATTTTACGTAATCAAGAAAACCACGATAGATTTATACCTGCTAATAATATTTCAAAAGGACAAATGAAATTTGAAGTTATAGACAGTTTACTATCTGAGCTTGCAGTCTTGGGTTTCGAATTTGGTTATTCATTATCTGAACCTGAAACATTGGTTTTATGGGAAGCTCAGTTTGGTGATTTTGCAAACGGTGGTCAGGTAATTATTGATCAATTTATTACATCATCAGAATCTAAATGGGGCAGAGCTAGCGGTCTCGTTATGTTACTTCCACATGGCTATGAGGGTCAGGGACCCGAACATTCATCAGCTAGGCTTGAAAGGTTTCTTCAACTTTGTGCTGGAGAAAATATTCAAGTGGTAAATTGTACGACTCCTTCAAATTATTTTCATGTACTTAGGCGACAAATGCACAGAGAATTCAGAAAACCCCTAATAGTTATGACTCCTAAATCATTATTGAGACACAAAAGGTGTATCTCTAATGTATCGGAATTTTTATCTAAGAGCTCCTTTCACCGAGTTTTAGAAGATGACGCTTATATAAAAACTAATAAGTTGATAGCATTAAAAGAAGATAAAAAAATTGAAAAAGTTGTTATATGTTCAGGAAAAATTTACTACGATTTAATAGAAGAAAGAGAAAAAATAAAAAATAACAAAGTAGTAATCGTGCGACTTGAACAGCTTTATCCCTTTCCAGCAAAAACATTAGCCAATGTTTTAAAAAGGTATGATGATGCAGAATTTATTTGGTGCCAAGAAGAGCCAAAAAATATGGGTGCGTGGAACACAGTTCGAAATTATATTGAGAGAACCTTAGAAATAATAAATTTTAAAAATATCAAGGTAAAATATGTAGGTAGAAAGGCATCTTCTTCTACTGCGACTGGAAATGCAAATAAACATCTTGCACAACAAAAAGAAATATTAGAAAAGATACTTAAATATTAAATGTCAGAAAAAATTACAGTCCCTACATTAGGTGAGTCAGTCACAGAAGCAACTGTGTCTAAATGGCTAAAATCTCAAGGGGATAAAGTTGTAGCTGATGAACCAATAGTAGAATTAGAGACTGATAAAGTAAATGTTGAAGTCCCTGCACCATCAAATGGAGTTTTAGGAAGCATAGATGTGCAAGAGGGTGAAACAGTTAATGTAGGATCTCTATTAGGCACTATAAGCAAAAATTTAGCCAAAGATACTAGTGGCTCAAATGAAATCAAAAATTATAGTCCACCCAAAAAAAAAGATAATGAGAAAAATATTAAACTATTTGATAATGATCAAAAAACCTCTGAAGCTAAAAAAATTAACAAAACTAAAATTGAAAAATCAATTTTAAAATTAGAGGAAGAAAGCAAAGAAACTGAAGAAGAGCCATTAATTTTAGAAAAAATTCATACTGAAAAATCACAATTAAAAAAAACTAATCAAATACAAAAAGAAACAATAATTTCTCCGGCTGCAAGAAAAATGGCAAGTGAGGCCAATGTAGATATTAATAAAATCACAGGAACAGGAAAAAATGGAACTATTTTGAAAGAGGATATTTTAAAATTGATGGGTTCTAAACCGCAGCCTTCAGAGAGAAAAATTAAACATGGTCCCGAAGAGAGAGTTAGGATGACAAGGTTAAGGCTTACCATTGCAAAGAGACTAAAAGAAGCTCAAGAAAAAGCTGCTATGTTGACTACTTTTAATGAAGTAGATATGAGTGAAGTAATTTTGATGAGAAATCAATATAAAGACGAATTTCAAAAAAATTATGGAGTTAAACTTGGCTTCATGTCCTTTTTTGTAAAGGCTTGCGTAATTGGATTAAAGAACTATCCTGCAATAAACGCAGAGATTCAAGGAGAAGAAATAGTTTATAAAAATTATTATAATATTAGTATTGCAGTTGGAACTGACAGAGGCTTAGTTGTGCCTGTTCTAAGAGAAACAGACGAGATGTCTTTTGCCGAAATCGAGAAAAATATTGGACAACTAGGACAAAAAGCTAAAGAAGGAAAAATTACAATTGAGGATCTCCAAGGTGGGACCTTTACTATAACTAATGGCGGTATTTACGGCTCCATGCTATCTACACCAATTTTAAACCCCCCTCAATCTGCTGTGCTTGGAATGCATAATATTGTTGAAAGGCCTGTAATTGTTAATGGCAATATTGAGGTAAGACCTGTGATGTATCTAGCACTGTCCTACGATCATAGAATAATTGATGGCAAGGAGGCAGTTTCATTTTTAAAAATAGTAAAAGAGTCTCTAGAGCAACCAAAGAGACTTTTCTTAAATATATAGTCATGGATAATTTTGATTTAATTGTAATCGGTGGTGGCCCAGGTGGTTATGTGTGTGCTATTAGAGCTGCTCAACTTGGTTTAAAGACTGCTTGCGTAGAGTCAAGAGGTGCTTTAGGAGGAACTTGTTTAAATGTTGGATGTATCCCATCAAAAAGTCTATTAAACTTATCAGAAAATTTTCATAAAGCAAAAAAAGATTTCAATCAACAGGGAATAGAGATTGACGGCATCAGACTAAATATAGAGAAGATGATGTCAAATAAGAATAAATCTATCCAAGTCTTAACTAAAGGTGTGGAGTTTTTATTTAAAAAAAATAAGGTATCTTACATTAAAGGAAAAGGAGTCTTATTTTCAAAAAACGATGTAGTTGTTTACCACAATGATAAAAAAACAAATTATAAATCTAAAAATATCGTAATTGCAACTGGTTCGGATGTCACCTCTTTACCTGGAATTAAAATTGATGAGAAAAATATTATTTCATCAACTGGCGCTCTTTCACTTACTAAAGTTCCAGATAAATTAGCTGTTATTGGCGGTGGCTACATAGGTTTAGAAATGGGATCTGTTTGGTCTAGACTAGGCTCAGAAGTAACTGTGATTGAATATCTTGATTATATAACACCAGGTATGGATAGAGAAATTTCAAATGAATTTAAAAAAATCTTAATCAAACAAGGAATAAAATTTAAATTAGGATCAAAAGTAAATTCTGTAAAAAATAAAAATACCGGTGTATCGATAAATTATACAGATGTAAAAAATTCAAAAAATGAAACGTTGGATTTCGATAAAGTATTAGTTTCTGTTGGAAGAAAGCCTTATACAGAAGGACTTAATCTTACAAAAGTGGGTGTGAAAAAAGATATAAAAGGGAGAATAGAAGTCAATGAAAAATTACAAACTTCGATCAAAAATATTTATGCAATTGGCGACGTTATAAAAGGACCAATGTTAGCTCACAAAGCTGAAGAAGAAGGCATTGCAGTAGCTGAAATTTTAGCGGGTCAAGCGGGACATGTTAATTATAATGTAATACCAGGTGTAATATATACGTCACCAGAAGTAGCAACAGTTGGAAAGACTGAAGAAGAACTAAAAAATGAGAATAAATCTTACAAAGTAGGTAAATTTCCCTTCTTAGCTAATTCTAGAGCGAAAGTTAATAACGAAACAGATGGATTTGTAAAGATTTTAGCAGATAGCAAAACAGATAAAGTTTTAGGTGTTCATATAATCGGCCCTCATTGTGGAGATATGATTGCTGAAATGGCACTAGCTATGGAATTCGGAGCTAGCGCCGAAGATATCGCTAGAACATGTCACGCTCATCCAACACATACTGAGGCAATAAAAGAAGCAGCTTTAGCTGTTGATAAAAGACCAATTCATTTTTAATTAGGATTAATTCTAATACTATTATTATATGAAAGCACAAGTTTTGTTGCCAAAAATTTTTAATTATCCTTTTACTTATAATTCGACGGTAGAGGCTAAAATTGGAGATCTGGTAGAGGTACCTTTCGGAAAAAATAGAGAAGTAGGTGTAATTTGGAAAAATAATTATTCAGAACCTAAAGGTATTAAAATAAAGAATATTTTTAGAAAATTAGAATACTCAATTGATAAAAATTTAGTAAATTTTATAGAGTGGTTTTCTTTTTATAACATGGTTCCGGTAGGACTTGTTTTGAAAATGGCTATAGGAGGAGCCGAAAGCTTCATAAAAGCAAGTGAAGATTTTAATAAAATAAGAAAAATCAATACAAAGGTATATACGTTAAACAATGAACAATTGCATGCACTTAAGTATTTAGAAAAAATAAACAATAAGTTTGATGTTTCAGTTTTACTAGGAACCACTGGATCTGGAAAAACATTAGTATATTTTGAGCGAATTAAAAAAATTATTGAAAATAATAAGCAGGCTTTAGTTCTTTTACCAGAAATATTTCTTACAAATGATTTTAAAAAAAGATTCGAAGATTTTTTTGGTTTCGAGCCTGCTATTTGGCATTCAAAGATTACTCCAAAAAAAAAAAGAGAAATTTGGAAGGGGATTAATAAAAATAGTATAAAAATTTTAGTAGGCGCTAGATCAGCGCTACTTCTTCCTTTTAAGAAACTTGGAATTATTATTGTTGATGAGGAGCACGATACTTCTTACAAACAAGATGAAAGAGTAATTTATAATGCCAGAGATATGGCAATTTCTAGAGCTAGTTTTGAAAAAATTCCAGTTCATCTCGTGACATCAGTGCCATCTATTGAAACTTATAACAACATTCAGAATAAGAAATATAGACAAATTAAGATCTACAAAAGATTTGATGACTACCCATTACCTAATACAAAGATTATCAATTTAAATTTAAATAAAACTAAAAATAAATTTATAGCTGAAGAGACAGTGGGAATAGTTAAAAGTTATCTAGATAAAGGAGATCAGGTTTTGTTTTTTATCAATAGGAGAGGTTATGCTCCATATTTGATTTGTAAAAAATGTGGGAGCAAACAAGTTTGTCAAAATTGTTCACTTTATTTAACATTTCATAAATATAAAAATAAAGCAATTTGTCATCACTGTTCATTTGAAAA
Source organism: uncultured Pelagibacteraceae bacterium (assembly GCA_902554785.1). Taxonomy (GTDB): domain Bacteria; phylum Pseudomonadota; class Alphaproteobacteria; order Pelagibacterales; family Pelagibacteraceae; genus Pelagilacustribacter. The sequence continues at coordinate 35,393 of CACDQG010000003.1, read as the reverse complement.
AACTATAAAAATAAAATGCAAAGTAAAGGGAAATTGTGAACTAAAAATGTTTGGACCCGGGGTAGAAAAAATATTTGATGAGGCAAAAGAAATTTTTCCTGGTAAAAAAATAAATATATTTTCAAGTGATTACCTTAAAACTAAAGGAAAAACGAAAAGTTTATTTAAAAAAATTTATGAAAATAAAATAGATATATTAGTTGGAACTCAAATGATCTCAAAAGGATTTAACTTCCCAAAGTTAAACTGTATTGTCGTCATCGACGCAGATTTTTCTGGAAGAGGATATGATTTAAGATCTACTGAAAAAAATATACAATTGTACCATCAATTAAGTGGAAGAGCTGGAAGATTTAGCTCTGAGTCTTTAATAATTTATCAAACTTTAACCCCCCAGGATATTATTCTTAAAGAATTAATTCAAAACAAGGCAGAAGAACTTCTTGAGAGAGAACTGAAGTTAAGAAAGAAAAATCAATTACCTCCGTTTATTAGACTAATTTCTATTATTATTTCTTCAAAAGATAGAAAACTTAGTTTACAAGGCGCCAGAGAAATTAAAGTTAAATTGAATAAAATTAATGAATTAGAAGTTTTGGGGCCAGTTGACTCTCCTTTACTGAAAATCAAAAAAAATTTTAGATCTAGATTATTAATAAGATTTAATAGTCGCAATTTACTTCAAAAGAAAATATCAAACATACTAAATGGGCTTAAAATATCATCAAAAATTAAACTTACAGTTGATGTTGATCCTATAAACTTCTCTTAAGTTCAAAATTGGTAACTTGATCATGGTATACTCTTATGATACGACCAAAGCATATTTCATTATAGATTCATACAATAAATAAAATGAGCACATTAAAATCTTTCTCAACTGAAACTTCAGAAAGGTATTCACGTGCTTTATTTGAATTAACGAATGAAACGAATGAACTGGAAAAAGTTGAAAATGATATAATAAGCTTCCAAATGCTTTTAAATTCAAGTCAAGAAATCCAAAATTTTATTAAAGATCCAACGCAGAGTATTTCTCAGCAAAATAAAGTAGTTAATTTATTTGCTGAAAAACTGAATTTTTCAAAAAATTTAAAAAATTTTTTTTTATTACTAATCGAAAAGCGAAGAATTTTTTTTATTAAAAAAATATTTGAAAGTTTTTTAAAGCTTTGCTCAAAAAAAAGAGGTGAAATTAAAGCCTCCTTAATTTCCTCAAAAAATTTATCTAAATCTGAACTTGATAAAATTAGCAAAGAATTATCTGAGGCAATAGGGTTAATATTAAAATTTGATTATAAAGTAGATAATGAACTTATTGGAGGCTTAAAAATTCAACTTGGAAGTATTATGATTGATACCTCAATCAAGAATAAACTTAAAAAATATGAACAAGCGATGTTAGAAAATTAAAATGACAATAAACCCATCAGAAGTAACAAAATTACTTAAAGATCAGATCAAAAACTTCGGAGAGAAAGCAGAAGTATCCGAAATAGGTAAAGTATTGTCAGTTGGAGATGGAATTGCAAGAATATATGGACTGGATAATGTTCAAGCAGGTGAAATGGTTGAATTTGAAGATGGCTCGAAAGGTATGGCTTTAAATTTAGAAAACGATAATGTTGGTGTTGTAATATTTGGTGATGACAGAAATATTAAAGAAGGTGACACCATTAAAAGAACAAACGCTATTGTGGATGTTCCAGTCGGTAAAGAACTTTTAGGAAGAGTCGTTGATGGGTTAGGGAATCCTATTGATGGGAAAGGATCCCTATCCGTAAAAAACAGAAAACGTGTTGAAGTCAAGGCTCCAGGAATTATTCCAAGACAATCAGTAAATGAGCCGATGCAAACAGGTTTAAAATCCATTGACTCTCTCATTCCTATCGGCAGGGGTCAAAGAGAATTAATTATTGGAGACAGACAAACTGGTAAAACAGCAGTTGCGATAGATGCGATTATAAATCAAAAAAAGATTAATGAATCATCTGATGAGAAAAAAAAGTTATACTGTGTTTATGTAGCTATTGGCCAGAAACGCTCAACAGTTGCACAAATTACAAAAACTTTAGAGGAAGCAGGTGCTTTAAAATATACTACAATCGTAGCAGCTACAGCATCTGACTCTGCACCTCTTCAATTCTTAGCTCCATACACCGGGTGTACTATAGGTGAATATTTTCGTGACAATGGCATGCATGCATTAATAGTTTATGACGATTTGTCAAAGCAGGCAGTTGCTTATAGACAAATGTCTTTATTATTAAGAAGGCCACCAGGCAGAGAAGCTTATCCAGGAGACGTATTTTATTTACATAGCAGACTATTAGAGCGTGCGGCTAAGTTAAACAATAAAAGCGGTGGAGGCTCGCTAACAGCTTTACCTATTATTGAAACTCAAGCCGGTGACGTTTCTGCTTACATACCTACAAATGTAATTTCAATAACAGATGGGCAAATTTTTTTAGAAACTGAGTTGTTTAACCAAGGCATCCGGCCAGCAGTAAATGTAGGACTTTCTGTTTCCAGAGTTGGCTCAGCCGCTCAAACCAAAGCTATGAAAAAAGTTGCAGGATCTATTAAGTTAGAATTAGCCCAATATAGAGAAATGGCAGCATTTGCACAATTTGGCTCTGATTTAGACAGTTCAACTCAACAATTACTTAATAGAGGAGCAAAACTAACTGAACTTTTAAAACAAGATCAATACTCTCCAATGACAGTCGCGGAGCAGGTAATCTCAGTGTTTTCAGGTGTTAAAGGATATTTAGATGACGTTGAACTAACTGAAATTAAAAAATTTGAATTAGACCTTATTGAAAAAGTCAAATCTGAAAAACCAGAAATATTAGAGAATGTTCAATCCACTGGAAAATTAGATGAAAATACTGAAAAGCTTTTAAGTCAATTGATTGAGGAGCATAAAAAAGGAAATTAATGCCTAGCCTAGATGATTTAAAAAAAAGAATAAAAAGTGTTAAATCCACTCAAAAAATAACTAAAGCTATGAAAATGGTGGCTGCAGCTAAGTTAAGAAAAGCTCAAGAAAACGCAGAAAAAGGGCGTCCATATAGTAAAAAAATGCAAAACATTATTCTAAATCTAACTAAAACGATAAACGATCCCGAAAGCGCTCCTAAACTGCTTGTAGGAACAGGAAAAGATCAAATCTACTTATGTGTAGTTCTAACAGCTGATAGGGGTTTGTGCGGTGGTTTCAATTCAAATATTTGTAAATTAGCGAAAACACAATTTAAAAAAATTTTAAGCGAAGGAAAAAATTTAAAAATAATTTCTGTTGGATCAAAAGGTTTAGATTTAATCAAAAGACATTATGGAAAATATATTGTAAAAAAATTTAGCTTTAAAGATAGAAAACAAATTTCATTTGACGACGCCAAAATAATAGGTGACGAAATTATAAATTTATTTAACAATAATGAATTTGATAGATGTATTTTATTTTATAATAATTTTAAAAATGTAATTACTCAAATTCCTCAAGCTCAACAAATTATTCCTGCAGAAAATAACTCAAATTTGAATGAAGAAAATAACCAATTTTACGAATTTGAACCAGAAGAGGATGAAATTTTAGAAGATTTATTGCCTAAAAATATATCAACACAAATTTTTAAGGCTTTTCTAGAAAATGCTGCTAGTGAGCAAGGATCTAGAATGACTGCAATGGATAATGCAACAAGAAATGCAGGAGATTTAGTTGACAAACTTACAATTAATTACAATAGAAGCAGACAAGCTTCAATTACAAAAGAACTTATAGAAATAATATCTGGAGCAGAAAGTTTATAATTATGAGTAAAAAAGGAAAAATAACCCAAATTATCGGAGCAGTGGTAGATGTAAATTTTGAAAGTGATCTGCCAGAAATATATACAGCTTTAGAAGCAAATAACTCTGGAAATAAATTAATTTTAGAAGTTGCACAGCACTTAGGAGAGAACGATGTTAGAACAATTGCAATGGACGCGACGGAAGGTTTAAAAAGAGGAGATGAGGTAACAAACACTGGATCTCCAATAAGTGTCCCAGTCGGACCCGAAACACTCGGAAGAATTATTAACGTAGTAGGTGACTCTATTGATGAAAAAGGAGATGTAAAAACTAAAGAAAAGTGGCCGATACATAGACCCGCTCCCAAATTCACAGATCAAGCAACTGAAACAGAACAGCTGGTGACTGGAATTAAAGTAATTGATCTTTTAGCACCTTATGCGAAGGGTGGAAAAATTGGTCTTTTTGGTGGAGCGGGAGTTGGAAAAACAGTTACTATAATGGAATTAATAAATAACATAGCCAAAGCTCACGGAGGTTTTTCTGTTTTTGCTGGAGTTGGAGAAAGGACAAGAGAGGGCAATGATCTTTATCATGAAATGATTGAGTCTGGAGTTATTAAAACTGACGGCAAAGGTTCAAAAGCAGCTTTAGTTTATGGACAAATGAATGAACCTCCGGGAGCTCGAGCCAGAGTGGCATTAACTGGTTTAACAGTTGCAGAATACTTCAGAGATAAAGAAGGTCAAGACGTACTTTTCTTCGTTGATAATATTTTTAGATTTACTCAAGCAGGTTCTGAGGTTTCAGCTTTACTTGGAAGAATACCCTCAGCGGTGGGTTATCAGCCAACATTAGCAACAGACATGGGTAATCTTCAAGAAAGGATTACATCTACAGATAAAGGATCAATCACTTCGGTCCAAGCAATTTATGTACCAGCTGATGATTTAACCGACCCTGCACCTGCAACTTCATTTTCACACTTGGATGCAACAACTGTGTTATCCAGACAAATTGCTGAAATTGGAATCTATCCAGCGGTTGATCCTTTGGACTCAACATCAAGGATATTAGATCCACGAATAGTGGGAGAGGAACATTATAGAGTTGCAAGAGACGTACAAAGAATTTTACAAGCATATAAATCTCTCCAAGATATAATAGCTATTCTTGGAATGGATGAACTATCAGAAGAGGATAAACTAACTGTTGCAAGAGCAAGAAAAATTCAAAGATTTTTATCACAACCATTTTTCGTTGCCGAGGTATTCACTGGCTCACCTGGAAAATTGGTTGATCTGGACTCAACAATAAAAGGGTTCGACTCAATATGTAAAGGTGAATACGATCACTTGCCCGAAGCAGCTTTTTATATGGTGGGAGGAATAGATGAGGTGGTTGAAAAAGCGGAAAAATTAACTAAAGACAGCAAATAATGTCCGAAAAGTTTTCATTAGAAATTTTATCCCCAGAAAGTCTAATTATCAAAACAGATGTAAAACAAGTTGTTATACCATCATTCGAGGGAGAAATGGGCATTCTCAAAGATCATATACCTTTAATTACTTTTTTAAGACCAGGTTTAGTAAAAATTTTCAATGAAGATGAAAAAACTTTTTTTGTAGAGGAAGGCACGGTAGAGTTTGCTAATAATAATCTTTTAATTTTAACCTCATCAGCAGTAGAATTACCAAGTAAAAATAAACAATCATTAGTGTCACTTTTGTCAGAGGCTGAAAAACAGATTATTAGTGAAGAAATAACTGATAAGGAAAAATATTTACTTTCATATAAAATTGAAACTTTAAAAAGTATTACTCGATAAATTTTTTGATATTTTGTAAAAGTTTCAAATATAAGTCTTTCTTAAAATCTACTATAATATCAGGAAGTTGTTCAGGTAAAATCCATTTCCACTCTATAAATTCAGGATTTTTAGTATTCAAATTAATTTCATTTTCATCACCAATAAATTTTGTAATAAACCATTTTTGTTTTTGACCTCTGTATCTTCCTTTCCAAATTACACCTAATAAATTCTTTGGAAGCTCGTACTCAAAGAAGCCCTCTATTTCCTTCAAAATCTCTATACTTGTGATACTCGTTTCTTCAAAAAGTTCTCTTTTCATTGCAGATAGATAGTTTTCACCTTCATCTACCCCTCCTTGAGGCATTTGCCATTTATCTATTGGGTTATCTTTTCTTTTAGCAACAAATACTTTATTTTCTCTATTAAAGATTATCACGCCCACGCCATTACGCATCGGAAGTTTTTGGTTTACCATAATCTAAGAGTTAAAAAGTTTTATCACATAATTTAATTGATTATCTTTATCTGAATTTATCAAAAAGTCGTCGTCGTTTTCTTCAACTATAATATCAGGAATTACACCAACCTCAGAAATTGATTTACCAGAGGGTAAGTAATATTTTGAAATAGTCAATCTCATTCCACCGCCATTCCTTAGTGGTATTATGGACTGAACGGAACCTTTTCCATAAGAGTTTTCTCCTAAAATTATTGCTCTTTTATGATCTTTTAATGCCCCAGCAAATATTTCTGATGCAGAGGCAGATCCGTTGTTGATTAAAACTACAATTGGTTTACCTTTAACTTCATCCCCTTTTCTTGCGAAAAATTTTCGAGTTTCAGAAACCTTTCTTCCTTTTGTGGAAACTATTTCTCCATCCTCTAAAAAAAAATCGGTAATATTAATTGCTTGAGTTAATAATCCCCCAGGATTGTTTCTTAAATCAAAAACATAACCTTTTATTTTAGATTTTTTTTCAAATTTTTTAATAGACTTTAAAAACTGTTTATCACTATTTTCGTTAAATGATTTTAATCTTACATAGCCTAAATCTTTATTTTTTCCAATTATTTTTGAACTTACTGATTGAACTTCAATTATTTTCCTAACAATTTTAAATTCAAGAGGCTTTTTGATATTTTTACGCCTGATCGTAAGATTAATAGATGTTCCAACTGGCCCTCTCATTAATTTTACTGCCTCAAGCAAAGACTTTCCTTGAACCTGTTCTTTGCCAATTTGAACAATATAATCTCCAGCTTTAATACCTGCTTTTGCTGCAGGCGTATCATCAATAGGTGAAATTACTTTGACAACACCAGACTCCATTCCAATCTCTATTCCCAAACCTCCGAACTCCCCCTTTGTGTCTGTCTGCATTTCTTTAAAAAGCTCTGGACTCATATATGCGGAATAAGGATCTAGAGATTGTAAAACACCGTTAATTGCAGAGTCCATCATTTCTGATTGGTCGACATTATCTACGTAATCTTTTTGAATATTTTCTAATACTTCTCCAAAAAGATCTATTTTATCATAAAGGTCATTTTTTGCATTAACTACACTTGACGTTAAAATTAAAACAAAAATAAATGTAATTATTTTTTTTTTCATATCATAGCCTTTTGCTTTGGAATATGTTCAGACCACATTTTTTCCAGGTCATAAAACTCTCTTTTTTCAGGATGAAAAATATGAACAATTACATCTTGAACATCTACTAATTTCCAATCACTACTATCTCTTCCTTCAATACGACAATTATCAATTCCTAATTTTTTTAATTGAGTTACGAGTATTTCCGATAATGCCTGTAAATGTCTTGAAGACGTTCCGGAGGCTATAATCATGTAATCTGCAATGTATGATTTATTTTTCAAATCAATGCATATTATATTCTGAGCTTTATTATCATCTAATACTTTTTCGATATTATCTTTAATTTCTTTGATTTTCATTAAATATTAGGTTCTGTCTGATTTTTAATTGTGTTGACGAAATAGGTATTGGATTGTTTTTTATAAAGATAATTCTTTTTTTAAATTTTTTAACCACGATCGATTTCTTTCCCTTCTTATCATATCCTCTTCTAGAAAAAACTATTAATTTTACTAATTTTACTATTTTTTTCCAGTTTTTCCACTTATGAAATCGTATTAAATTGTCTGAACCAATTATAAAATAGATATTTTTAATTCTCTTTTTTTTTATAAAGTAATTGATTACATCAATAATTCTAGAAGATTTCACAATATTATCCAAATAAATAGTTTTAATTTTAGTTTGAGCTTTAGTTATTTTTCTCGCATATTTTATTCTTTCATCTAAAGAATAATAAGTTTTATTTTTAAAGGGATTTTTTTTTGTAACAAGCCAGTAAATTTTTTTTAATTTTAATTTTTTTATAGCAATTTTTGATATACTCAAATGACCTTTATGGGCAGGATCAAAACTACCACCTAATAAACCAATATATTTTTTTTGGATACTTGCCATCAACTATGGTCTAATAATTCCTTTTCCAGAAACAATATATTTGTATGATGTTAATTGATTTATTCCCACAGGACCCCTAGGTGGAAGTTTATTTGTAGAGATACCAATTTCACCACCAAAACCAAATTCCCCACCATCAGCAAATTGAGTTGAAACATTATGCATTGCTATTGAGCTATTAACTCCATTTAAAAAAATCTCAGCATTTTTTTTGTTATTGGTAATAATGCTATCTGTATGCATTGTGCCATATTTCAAAATATGTTTGACAGCGTCTTTTACATTTTTAACTGCCTTGACTGAAATAATTGCATCCAGATACTCTGTCTTCCAATCTTTTTCGATAGTTTTTTTTAGTTTTCCTCTAAAAAGTTTATTGACTTTTTTATCGGCTCTAACTTCACAGCCTGAATTTATAAGAGCGTTTACTATTTCTCTAGCATGTGAGTTTAAAGCTTTTTCTTCAATCAGAAGAGTTTCAACTGCTCCACAGATACTTGTCCTTCTCATTTTTGCATTAATAACTAAGTCTTTAGCCATTTTCAAATTTGCAGTTTTATCAACATAAATGTGGCATAATCCTTCAAGATGGCCAATTACATGTATATTCGAAAATTTTTGAACTTTCGCCACAAGTCCTTTACCTCCTCTTGGAACAATTACGTCAATGTATGCACTCATTTTTGATAATAATTGATCTACAATTTTTCTATTTTTATTCTCAATAAACTGAACACAGTTTTCATTGATCTTATTTTTTTTTAGATTATCTCTGAATAAATTAGCTAATATTTTATTTGAATTATAAGCCTCAGAACCACCTCTTAAAATAGAACAATTACCAGATTTTAAACATAATGCAGCAACATCAGCAGTTACATTAGGTCTGCTTTCATATATTACACCTATTACACCAATTGAAGTTGTAATTTTTTTAATTGTCAAATTATTTGGTCTACGCCATGTTTCCAAAACCTTTCCAACTGGATCTTTAAACTTTGCTATTTCATTAATTGAATATCTTATTCCTTCAATTCTTTTTTTATTCAAAATAAGTCTATCAATTAAATGCTTTCTTTTAATACTTTTAACATCTTTTAAATTTTCTCTGATAATTTTATTAGTATTTTTTAAAAGAGATTGATTATAATTTTCTAAAACCTTTTTTATTTTTTTGTGTTTCACATGTTTTAAATCTTCAAAGGCTTTTTTTGCGTTTCTTCCTATCAATTCTAAATAAATCATCTATAATAGTACCATATCATCTTTGTGAATTACCTCAGTTTTACTAAGATAACCAAGAATTGTTTCAATCTCTTTACTTTGTTTACCTTTAATTTTGTCTATTTCAGTAGAGCTAAAAGAAGATAATCCTCGAGCTAGCTGGATATTATTCTGATCTAAAATTAATACATTTTCCCCTTTTTTGAAATTTCCATTAATCTTAGTTATGCCAGCAGCAAGTAAACTTTTACCATTTGATAAAGCCTTGGCTGCTCCTTTATCAATATATATAGTTCCATTATAATTAAGAGAACCAATTATCCATTTTTTTCTAGCATCTAAAGAAGAAATCTTTGGTAAAAAATGAGTATATTTTTTATATTTAATCATATTCAAAATTGGATTATTCATTTTACCATTTGAAATAAACATATGACTACCTGAATTCATACAAATCTTAGCAGCGTCTAATTTTGTAGCTATTCCCCCTGATCCAAATTTATTTTTCTTTTTATCTATTAGTGATGTAATCTCCTCATTAATAGAAGTAACCTCTCTTACAATTTTCTTACCTTTTGACTTATCATATAATCCATCAACATCTGAAAACAATATCAACATGTCAGCCCCGATAATTTGGGCCACTCTTGCGGCCAATCTATCATTGTCTCCATATTTTATTTCACTAGTAGCTGTTGAGTCATTTTCATTAACTACAGGAATAGCTTTAAGTTTAAACAAATTGTCAAAAGTTCTTCTAACATTAATAGCTCTCCGTCTTTGTTCCGTATCATCTGGACTAATTAAAATTTGACCAGTTTTGATTTTAAATTTATCAAACAGTTTCTGAAATTCACCCGCTAAATGAATTTGACCAATTGCTGCAATAGCTTGGCTCATTTCTAGTTTAATTTTCCCTTTTTTAATTTTGAGATATTTTTGACCAAGTGCAATAGCTCCTGAAGAAACTATAACAAAGTTTTTTCCTTTCCCGTATCTTTTTATATCTTTAATAAGAGAAGTTACCCATTTTTTTTTAAAAATACCTTTGCTATCGACAACAGTAGAAGATCCAAGTTTTAAAACTATTTTTTTTGCATTTTTAATTAGCATATTTAATCAATAATTTTTTTATTTTTTGAATATCTTTACTAGAATAAATAGAAACAATTTCATATTTATTTTTAATTTTTTTTTTGAACTCTTTTAATTTTTCATTTATCTCGCTATCTTCTAATAAATCTGACTTATTAAAAAAAATAATCTCTTTCTTTTTTGTTAAATTTTTATCATAATTAGACAGCTCTAATTTAATTTTTTTATAAGAATTAAATAAATTGTCTTCTGATAGGTCTATTAAGTGCAGCAAAATCTTACACCTCTCTATATGTCTTAAGAATTTATCTCCAAGACCAACACCTTTGTGGGCACCTTCTACTAAACCAGGAATATCAGCTAAAGTAATCTCTTTACCTCCGTAGTAAGATACTCCTAAGTTTGGATTTATCGTTGTAAAAGGATAATTAGCTATTTTTGGCTTAGCTCTTGTTAATGCAGCAAGCAAACTAGATTTTCCAGCGTTTGGTTTACCTATTATTCCAATATCGGCGATTACTTTTAATTGAAGCCAAATCCAAAATTCTTCTCCCAACTTCCCATTAGTCTTTTTTCTTGGGGCTCTATTTGTTGAACTCTTAAATCTTACATTTCCAAGACCACCTTTGCCACCCGATGCCATAAGGTATTTTTCTTTATTTTTGGTAAAATCATAAATTAAAGTATTGTTATCCTCCTCAAATACTTGAGTTCCTATTGGAACTTTTAAAATCAAATCTTCTCCATTAGCCCCTGTCTTATTTCTTTTGCTTCCATGTTTTCCATGTTGAGCTTTGAAATGTTGTGCGTATCTGAAATCAATTAATGTATTAAGATTTCTATCAGATTGAATAATAATAGATCCGCCGTCTCCACCATCACCACCATCTGGCCCACCATACTCTACAAATTTCTCTCTTCTGAAACTTGCAGAACCTGACCCGCCATTCCCAGCTTTAATATAAATTTTTGCTTGATCTAAAAATTTCATACTTAATTATAATACAAATAACTTAGGTTATTTATATAGATTTAATTGGGGATTACAGATACAAAAGTTCTGTTTAATTTGGATTTTTTGAATTTTACTTTTCCTTTGACTAAAGAAAAAATCGAGTGATCTTTGCCCATACCAACATTTTCTCCAGGGTGGATTTTAGTTCCTCTTTGTCTGACTATAATGTTGCCAGGTATTACAATTTGATCACCATATTTTTTAACACCAAGACGTCTACCTTTACTATCTCGGCCGTTTCTCGATGATCCACCTGCTTTTTTTGTCGCCATTTAATTTCCTATTTCTTCGGTTCCTTTTTTATAACTTTTTTCTCTTCTTTAACAGATTTCTTTTTTTCTACTATTTTAGCCTCACTTATTACTTTACCACCTTTTGCTAAAATTTTTGTAATTTGTATCTTAGAGTGACGTTGTCTGTGTCCATTTTTTTTCCTTGAGTGTTTTCTTCTTCTTTTATGAAAAACTAGTACAGTTCGATCTTTAACATTGTTTAAAAGTTTAGCTTCTACTGTAGCTCCTTCAACTTTAGGACTTCCAATTTCCGTGCTTTTGTCGTCATTTAAAAGTAAAACATTGTCAAATTTAATAGTTTCGCCAACTTTAGCATTAAGTTTTTCAATTTCTAGTATCTTACTAGCAGATACTTTGTACTGCTTTCCACCTGTTTCAATTATAGCAAATGACATAAATTCTCTTTTTTTAATTTCCACGCAATATAGCCTTCAGCGCTAGCAAGTCAAGATTATTGAAGTTAAAAAGAGTCCTTTAAATCTCTTAATTTTGAAAAAACCTCAACTTCCGATGAATCTTTTAGGCCTAAAGTATGCTTAATTTGAGGATCATTACACCTTAAGAAAATGTTCGTTTTAATTTCTTGGCTTAAAGTAGAAGGAATAGTGGGTTGATTAGACTCTAATTTTTTTTGAATATCAATTTTTTTGTCTTTTAAAAAAATATTTTTAGGATCATAGGCTAAACAGAAGTTAAAATTTGACTCAGTATACTCATGTCCACAATAGATTTTTGTATCGGGTGGAAGTTTTTTAATTTTATTTAAAGAATTAAACATTTCTTCATGAGTTCCCTCAAATACTCTACCACATCCTAACGAAAACAATGTATCTCCAGTAAAAACAATTTTTTCTTTACTAAAGAAAAAAGCGATATGGCCTTTTGTGTGACCTGGAACAAAAATTACTTCGAATTCTAAATTTCCAATTTTTTGTTTTTGATTTTCTATAAGAAGTATATCTATTCCAGGAATACGATCTTTATCTATATTTGATCCTAAAATTTTGGAATTATACTTTTTTTTAAGCTCTAAATTTGCACCCACATGATCAGCATGATGATGAGTATTTAAAATAAAATTTAACTTTTTATACTTTTTAACTACTTCATCACAAGCTTTAAATTCTGAAGGATCAACAATTGTAACAGTATTAGATATTTTTTCGTGAATTAAATAACTATAATTGTCGCTCAAACATGGAATAATTTCTATCATCATTCTAACTTATTAAAAAAATACCAACTTTTGAAAAAAGGTTTTTTATTTCTAAATTGTTTTTACTAATTGTTGAAGTTTTATCCTCATTAACACCAACAACTTTTTTTATATTAATGTTTTTTTCATCACAAAAATTGAAAAAATCTTTAATTGTACACATGTGTAAATTGGGAGTATTATACCATGTATTTGGTAATGTTTTTGTAATTGGCATCTTACCAAAAAATAAAAGTTTAGTTCTTACTTTCCAGAATCCGAAATTAGGAATTGAAATAACTACTGATTTTCCAATTCTCAAAAGATTTTTTAAAACTTTTTCTGGCTCATAAAAAGCTTGTAGAGTCTGACTGAGAACTACATAGTCAAATGATTTGTCAGGAAATTGATGTAATTCAGTTTCCGCGTTACCTTGGATAACAGGTAATCCTTTGTGAATACATTCTTGGACATTTTCTTGATTAAGCTCCAGTCCACGAACTTCTACATTTTTCTCTTTTTTAAGAAGATTCATTAAAGATCCGTCACCACAACCTACATCAAGAACTCTTGTATTAATAGGTAGTAAATCTGCTATTACTTTAAATTCTTTTTTCATTTCTAAATTTTTCATATATCGAGTCGATAAAACTTTTTAGTGTTTTTAAAAATTGTGGTTCATTAAGCAAAAAAGAGTCATGGCCTTTATCTGTAATAATTTCAGAATAAGATACGTCTGCCCCTGACGCATTTAATGCTATAACTATATCTTTATTATCTTTTGTTGTGTAAAGCCAATCGGATGAAAATGATATAATTAAGAACTTCGTTTTTTGATTTTTAAATGCCTCTACTAACCCCCCTTTAAACTGTTTTGAAAGATCAAAATAATCCATTGCTCTAGTAATATACAGCACTGAGTTAGCATCAAATCTCTCCACAAAGGCATAACCTTGATGTCTTAAATAACTCTCAACTTGGAAATCAGCATTAAAACTAAATTCATAATCTGCTTTTTCTTGTAATTTTCTTCCAAATTTTTCTTGCATTCCCTTTTCTGACAAGTAGCTAATGTGACCAACCATCCTCGCTACGGCCAAGCCATTTTTTGGTTGAACATTTTTTAAAACATACTTTCCATTATCCCATACGGGATCAGCCATAATTGCTTGACGCGCTAATTCGTTTAAAGCAATATTTTGAGCACTATGACTTGAACTACAAGCTATCGGAATAGCTGAAAAAGCTTTATCTGGAAACGTTGCACAAAATTGTAACAATTGCATTCCCCCCATTGAACCACCAGTCGCACATAAAAGTTTCTTTATACCGAGATGTTCAAGTAAAGACTCTTGAGCTCTAACCATATCTTTAATCGTAATTACTGGAAAATCTAAACCATAGGGTTTTTTTGTATCTGGATTCATACTTCTAGGTCCTAATGATCCCATACAACCGCCAATAACATTAGCACAGATTACAAAATATTTATTTGTATCTATTGCTTTGCCAGGTCCTACTGCAGTTATCCACCAACCTTCTTTATTGGTAATAGGATTAGTTCCTGTTACAAATTGATCTCCTGTTAATGCATGAAACACGAGAATTGCGTTGTCTTTGTTGTCATTTAACTTTCCGTAAGTCTCGTAAGCGAGAGGAAAATCTTTTATCGTTTTTCCGCAGTCTAGTTTCAGCGGTTTAGCAACTTCTAGTTTCTTTATTTTCTCAAGTTTTATATTCATCCAAAAAAAAAGCCCAGCTAAACTGGGCATCCCCTTTTTAGCTACATTTATTATGCGCTTGCAATATGGTTAAATCAGCGCGAATAATGTTTACTAAATCATCACAAACTTGTCAATTTTATATACGATAAACAGCTATAGAAAAACTTAAACAATTTAGATAATACATTAATAAATGAGATTCCCGAAACCGAATAACATTGTTGCTGAGAAATACGTTGCTGGAATGAGCTTATTTAAGAGCAAATTAGCAAAGATTAAATTATCAGCTAATGAGTCTGCTCTTGGCCCTAGCCCTAGAGCAAGAAAACAATACTTAAAAGTTTCAAAAAACTTTGCAAGATACCCTGACTCTGATGGGACTTTTTTGAGAAATACGTTGGCTAAAAAATTTAAGATTGATAAAAATAGAATAATCTTAGGATCAGGTTCTGATCAAATTTTTGAACTAATATGCAAATCTTTCTTAAATAAAGGAGACGAAGTTATAGTTTCTAAGTTTAGTTTTATAATTTACAGAATTTATAGTAAGATGAGTGGAGCAAAAGTTATTTATTCAAAAGAGGATAATTTCAGTCTTTCAGTTGAAGATATACTTAAAAAAGTTACAAAGCGAACTAAAATAGTTTTTTTAGCTAACCCTAACAACCCAACTGGAACATACATACCAAAAAAAAAGTTACTATTTTTAAGAAAAAAATTGAGAAGCAATATTCTATTAGTAGTAGATGATGCTTATTTTGAATATGTAAAAAAAAAAGATTACTCGTCTGGTTTAAAAACTTTCATGAATTTTAAAAATGTAGTTATGACAAGAACCTTTTCAAAAATATATGGTTTAGCAGGACTTAGAGTTGGTTGGGGATATGGTTCAAAAGAAATTATTTCTGCACTAAACAAGGTAAAGCCACCTTTTAATGTCAGTAGACCAGCTTTATTTGCAGCTTCGGCAGCAGTAAAAGATAGTTCATGGTTAAATAAAGAGATTAAACATGTAAATAAATGGAGTAAAAAACTATTTTTTGAGTTTACAAAAATGAGAATAGAAACAAATAAAAGTTTTACTAATTTCTTATTAGTAAAATTTGATAGAGTAAAAGTAAACTCTGCTAAGGTTTTTAGATTACTAGCAAAATCAGGAATACTGGTTCGTAAAATGGATGTGTATGGAATCAAAAATTCTTTACGTATAACTATTGGGACAACTTCAGAGAATATTACATTAATTAAAAAAATGAGAAAAATTTTAAATGTTTAATAAAATAAGCATAATAGGTTGTGGATTGATTGGCTCTTCAATTTTGAGATCGGTGGAAGAAAAAAAATTAGCTGTAAAAATAAGTGTCCACGACAAGTCAAATCAAGTCATGGAATATTTAAAAAAAAATTTTTCAGTTGATACTTGCTCTAATGTTTCTGAGGCTACAAAAGATGCTGACCTGATAATAATTTCTGCACCATTAAGCAGTTATAAAGAAATTTTGCTTTCAATAAAATCTAGTTTGAAGGAAGGCTCTATTCTTACAGATACTGGCTCAGCTAAAAAAGAAGTCAACAAAATTGTAATTAATCTAGGACTTAAAAATATTAGCTGGATAGCTTCACATCCAATAGCTGGAACAGAGTATAGCGGTCCTGCTGCAGGATCTTCTAGTTTATTTAAAAATAGATGGTGCATACTTTCAGCTGATAATCAAATTGCTAAAAATAAATTAGAAAACCTAAAAAAATTTTGGTCTAAACTAGGAAGCAAAGTTAAAATTATGTCATTTGAGGACCATGATTATGTTTTGTCTTTGACAAGCCATCTTCCTCACGCGGTAGCTTACAGTATTGTAAGAACTGCAATTAACAATGAAGACAAATTCAAAAATGATGTGATCGAGTACAGCGCGGGAGGATTGAGAGACTTTACAAGGATTGCTTCTTCAGATCCTTTGATGTGGAAAGATATTTTCATCGATAACAGTGAGAATATTTTAAAAGTTTTAGATAACTATTCCAAAAATCTCGATCAAATTAAAAACGCTATTAAAAACAAAGATAGTAAAAAGCTACTAGAAATTTTTTCATCAACGAAAAAAGTGAGAAAAGAAATTATTGAAGCAGGGCAGGATACAGAGGAGCCAGGTTTTGGAAGAAAATAATTAATAATATTTTTTTATTTCAGTATAAATCTTATTTTCAATTTCCTTTGTAAATTCATAATTATCTTTTCCAGGCATGATAGGATCTAGAAATGAAATATGAATATCTCCTGAGAATTTCATAAAGCTATTTTTCGGCCAGACTTTTCCACTGTTTAATGCAACTGGTATACAGGGCAAATTTAATGCTTCATATATTCGACCAACTCCTTTTTTGAATGGAGGCTGTTCATCTAATTTTACTCGTGTCCCTTGAGGAAATATTAAAAGTGGCCTCTTATTTTCTTCTAATTTCTCTTTTATTTTATCAAAAAAATTTAAATTTTCTTTAGTAGTAGTCTCTCTTATTATTGGTATAGAACCAATTTTTCTTAAATACCAACCAAACAACGGTATGTTCAAAAGTTCTTTTTTTAAAATAAAAATTGGACCGTTTAGCGGAATTTGTAATGCAAAAGTTTCAAACATTGATTGATGGGCTGAGGCAACAAAAAAATGATCAATTTTTTTTAAATTTTCTTCTCCATGAAAAATTACTTTAGTATTCATTACAAGTTTTAAAATTAAAACAATGTATTTTGCTGATAACCTTCCAAAAAAAATTGTAAATTTATCAGGTAGAATTAATGTTGGTATTGCCGATATAAAAATTAAAATAAGCCCAAGGTAAAGGAGGATATTAAAAATTAAAGATTTAATAAATTGCATTAAAAATTTATCAATTTTAGTAAATTTTGTTTTTTTCTAATATATCTAAATTTATTTTTATTGATTAATATTTCAGCGATTAAAGGTCTTGTATTATAATTTGATGATAGTGATGAGCCATATGCTCCAACATTTGTAATAGCCACAAAGTCA
Organism: uncultured Pelagibacteraceae bacterium; assembly: GCA_902554785.1. Lineage (GTDB taxonomy): Bacteria > Pseudomonadota > Alphaproteobacteria > Pelagibacterales > Pelagibacteraceae > Pelagilacustribacter. The sequence continues at coordinate 17,713 of CACDQG010000003.1, read as the reverse complement.
TTTTCAATTAATTTTTGATATTTTCTATAAACTCCAAATTTACATGTACTTTCACAAATCGGACCCACAAACTCTATTGAATTTTTCATTCTGGACGAATTTTTTGTTACAGGAATAATTTTATGAAACGCATCGTATAAAGCTGGCCGCATAAAATCATTCATGCCAGCATCTAAGATTATAAAGTTTTTATTTAGCCCTTTTTTTATAAACTGGACTTTACTAATAAGCAGACCCGTATTTCCAATTATAGATCTACCTGGTTCAAAAATAATTTTACAATTATGTTTTGTTGCAAAATTATTTACTAATTTCGCGTAATTATTTAAATTTATTGGTTTTTCACGTTCACTATAATTAATTCCAAAACCTCCACCTAAATCAACATATTTTAAATTTAATTTTAATTCTTTAATTAACCTGTCCATTACATTAAGTGTCTTTTTAAAAGGCCCATCATTTAAAATTTGGCTGCCTATATGGACACTTAAAGCTTCAATTTTAATATTGTCAAATTTATTCATCTGTTTAAGAAAAGATTTAAAATTTTTTATTGATAAACCAAACTTGTTATCTGCCTTACCAGTAGATATATTTTTATGTGTTTTTGCATCAACATTTGGATTCAATCTAAAGCCAATAGAAACTTTTTTTCTTAATTTTTTTCCTAATGCATTAACCATCTTTGCTTCACTTTCAGATTCACAGTTAATCAATAAGATTTTTTTTCTAATTGCAATTGTTAACTCTTCCTCAGACTTACCAACCCCTGAAAAAACAATTTTTCTCGGTTTGATGCCAGCTCTAAGGGCTTTTAATAGTTCTCCGCCAGACACAACATCAGTTCCTGCTCCAAGTCTACCTAAAATTTTTAAAATATTTGTATTGCTATTAGATTTTGCAGCAAAACATATTAAAGGATTAGTTTTCTTAAATATTTTTACAAAATTTAAATAGTTCAAAACTATTTGATTTTCTGAATAAATATAAAAAGGAGTTTTATTTTTTTTTAAAAAATTTCGGATTGATATTCTCTCAAGAAATAAATTTTTACCTACGTATCTTAAATTTTGCATAAAATTATAAAATTATTTTTATATGATTCAGTTTGCCCTGGTATTTAGGCTCTGATTTCTTTCCACATGCCGAAAGAGTTAAAATTACAATACAAATTGATATCAATATTTTCATTTTACCTCCTTTTTATATTTTTTAATCATCCTTTTTACATTTGCAATAGAAGTTCCTCCATAAGATCTTTTAGAGTTCATTGAATTATTTACATCAAATATTTTAAATATTTTTTTATCTAAATTTTTATACACTTTCTTTATTTCTTGCAAAGATAGCTCAAATAATAATTTATTTTTCTTTTCGGCGTAGTTTACTAATTTCGCAGCAATTGCATAAGACTCTCTAAAAGTTAGTTTCTTTTCTTTTACTAAATAATCAGCAAAGTCAGTCGCTGTTGTATAACCCTCATTTGCCATTTTTAGCATATTTTTTTTATTCGGTTTTATTGAATTCAATAACTCAAAACTTAAAATTAATGAATCATTCAAAGTGTCAAATCCATCAAAGATAAGTTTTTTATCATCTTGAAGATCCTTGAAGTAAGACATTGGAAGTCCTTTCATTATAGTAAGCATTGAGTTTAAATTTCCATAGTTCAAACTAACTCTTCCCCTGATTAATTCAGCAGGATCAGGATTTTTCTTTTGCGGCATAATTGAAGATCCCGTTAACATGTTGTCATCGAATGAGATCAAATTAAATGCATTTGAGTTATAAATTATAAAATCTTCGGCTAATCTTGATAAATGCATTGCACATAATGCAGATGCATATAAAAAATCTACTGCAAAATCTCTATCAGCAACCGAGTCAATCGAATTATCAGTTGGCTTTTTGAAACCAAGTTGTCTGGAGGTATAATTTCTATCTATGTTATAAGAAGTGCCTGCAAGTGCAGCTGATCCTAATGGGCACTCATCTAAAAGTTTTATATTATTTTCAAATCTTTTAATGTCTCTTTTAAACATTTCAAAGTAAGAGAGAAGGTAATGTGCAAATGATATAGGTTGGGCATTTTTAAGATGTGTTAAGCCTGGCATTACAGTATCGACATTTTTTTCTGCTTTTTTTATTAAAATTTTCATTAAAGAATTAATATTACCAATAGTATCTTTGGATGATTTTTTAATCCATAGTTTGAAATCTGTAACAACTTGATCATTTCTTGATCTAGCTGTGTGTAAGGACCCTGCTGAAGAACCAATTAATTCAAACAATTTTTTTTCTATATTCAAATGTATATCTTCAAATTTTTCTTGGAATTTAAATCTTCCTTTATTAATCTGTGATTTTATCTTTTTAAGCCCATTAATAATTTTAGTTCCTTCTTTTCTAGAAATTATCTTCTGTTTAACCAACATTTTGGCATGAACAATAGACGCAGCTACATCTTGCTCATATAGTCTTTTATCTACACTAATAGATGAGCCTATTTTTTGAAAAGATAATGATGTCTTTCCCTTAAGTCTATTTGCCCAAACAGTTTTATTTTTCATTTTACTATGCTATTTACAATTTAGATTAATATGAAAATTAGTAAATCTTTTAAAATCTATATTCACATAATAGTTCTATCTATCTTTAGCCAAAACCTTAATGGAGAAGAAGATTTTTCAAAAAATGTTGTTATTCATGAAAAACCATTAGCTATTAAAGAAATTAAATTTAAAGACTCTGATCTTCTAGATGTCGATTTAACTAACAAAAAAGGCAATATCATGATTATTAACTTTTGGGCAACTTGGTGTGCCCCTTGTAAAAGAGAAATGCCCTCACTTGAAAAATTAACTTTCAAATACCCAGAAATAAAGGTTTTTGCAATTAATACTGAAAAACCAAATAAAATTAGGACTAGAGATTTTTTTAGAAGTGTAGGAGTAACCACATTAAATACCTTCTATGATCCTGATCTTAGTTTAGTAAAAGCTTTTAAACTTAGAGGTCTTCCTACAAGTATATTAATCGATAAAGATGGTAAAGAATTTGGAAGGGTAATTGGAGAAATTGACTTTGCGAGTGAGGATTTTTTAAATTTAATGAAAAAGTATATTTAGTCTTTGAAAAAATATGCTAGTAGAACTAGAACTATTATCGCAATAAATTGCAAAAGCACTCTAAGCTGCATTAATTTGTTTGAATATTTTTTACTAGTACTTCCGCCTTTAAATAAAGTATAAATACCCATAATCAAAACAATGGCAACAGCACCTAATAAAGTGAATCCAATAAAATTAAATAAAAATTCTGACATTGATATTTTATCTATATGACCTTTTCGCTAAATACAATTATTTTAGAGCCCCTATCTAAAGAAAGACCTAAAAATGCTGTAATACTTTGCCACGGATATGGAGGAGATGGTAAAGACATTTCAATACTAGCAAGTTATTGGAGAGCTCACCTATCAGAAACAATTTTTATCTGTCCAGATGGTCCAGAGAAATGTGCCGCAAGCTCTACTGGTTATCAATGGTTTGATTTAATGGATCAAACTCCAGAACAAATTTTGTCAAAATCATTAGTTGCAGAAAATAAATTAAATAAATTAATTGATGAAGTTAAGATCAAATATGGATTTAATGGAGAACAAATTATCATCGGTGGGTTTAGCCAAGGATGTATGATTACTCTACAAACTGGAATTAAAAGAAAAGATAAAATTAATTCGATAATTGGCTATTCTGGAAGAATTATTAACACTGACCATTTATCAAAAAATATTATTTCTAAACCGAATATCATATTAATGCATGGAGATCTCGATCAAATTGTTACTATAGAATCATTTTTAGAGGCAAAAGAGTTTTTTGGAAAACATAATTATGAAATAGAAACAAAAATATTTAAGCATTGTGAACATCGTATACCAACTGAAGGGTCAAGTTTGGGTCTCCAATTCATAAAAAAACATTTTAATTTATAATAAAAATAAGTGTTACATAATTATAACTTGATATAATTTTTCGTATCAGTTAGCTTTAGATATGATTATATCTTCCGCAGAAAAAGTTCCGCTAGAAAAGTGTCCCGCGTTAGTTTTAAACGCAGATTTTAGACCTTTAAGTTATTATCCTCTTTCAATTTGGTGTTGGCAAGATGCTGTCAAATCAGTTTTTTTAGACAGAGTTAGTATTGTTTCAAATTATAAAAGAAAAATAAGAAGCCCATCTTTTGAAATGAATTTACCAAGTGTAATCGCTTTAAAAAATTTTATACAACCATCCAAAAATCCGAACTTTACAAGATTTAATGTTTTCTTGAGGGACAAGTTTACTTGTCAGTATTGCGGAGATAAAAAAGATTTAACTTTTGATCATCTTTTACCTAAATCAAAAGGAGGTTTAACAGATTGGAATAATGTTGTTACTGCTTGCTCAAGCTGTAACGTAAAAAAAGGTGGAAAACTTTATAAGGATTGTGATTTAAAATTGAACAACAAACCCTACGCACCTACAGTAGAGGATCTTCATAGAAATGGTAGAAACTTTCCACCTAACTTTCTTCATGAAAGTTGGATGGATTACCTTTATTGGGATATCGAATTAGAACCGTAATTAAATTTTTTCTGAAATTGTAATGGCTATTCTTGATGAGGTTTTGATAACTTTATCTAATACACCAAATAAACCTTTTTTTGTTGCACCGTTGTCATAAGCTATATCTTTATGGTCAAGTTCGTCTTGTCTAAACTTCATAATTTTCTTTTTTAATTCCTCTTCATCTTTTCCAAGTTTATATGTTTGATCTTTGTAATGTCCATCAATTACTTCTTCAACTGATGCAGTACACAACATTGCTGCTTTTTCACCAAGCATGGCAGTCCCAAAACCTAAAGTAACTCCCATTAAATCCCAGAGAGGTAAAAGTTTTGTTGGCTGAATATTTCTCTTTTTAATTTCGTTATCAAAGTATTCGTAATGCTCTCTTTCATGTTCTTTCATCTCTTCAATCTTTCTTTTTAAAGAAGCGTTTTGTTTGAAAGTTTTAAGAGCAAGTAGCTGGCCTTCATAAATTTTAATAGCCCCACGTTCTCCAGCGTGATCAACTCTTATAATTTCTTCTAAAGTTTTTTTATTAGTTTTTTCCATAATTTTTAATTACTTTAATCATAATACCACTTAATATAATTGATATAATTGTATTTATTGTAGCAAGAGAAAGTCCGAAAAACCTAAAAGTTACGTCTTTGCAGCTTATTGGAGTTTTATTCTGAAATTGTTTTAACAAATCTTCTTTAGATATGTTTACATTAGATGAACCCAAATCGCACACAAAAGACTCGTTAAAAAATCCTTGTTCAATCCCTACATGGTAAAAAGAAACTACTGAACCAAAAATAAAAAATAATAGTACAATACCAGAAATAAATTTTTCAAACCTATTGATTATAAATATTAACGAAATAAGTATTAAAGAGGCTAAATAAGGAATTCTCTCAATTAGGCATAAATTACAAGGCTCATGTTCTAATACGTATTGAATAAAATAAGCTATAGCCAAAGATAAAAAACTAAAAGCTAATATACTGTTTAAAATAAACTTATTATTGCTTAACATTAGGTAAAAATTATATAAAGGACGACGGCTAGAATCACAATAAAAATTCCAGTTAAAGTAAACCAAAGCTCACCTCTTTTTTCGATGAAATCACCAAATTTTTTTCCAAAAAGAAATGTTAAATAAGAAACTAAGAAAAATCTTAGCCCTCTAGTAAATAAACATATAAAGAAAAATACTGGAAGATTATAGGCAATCACTCCACTAGTAATAGTAAAAACTTTAAAAGGAAGAGGGGTAAAACCTGCTAAAAACATTATTCCAAGCCAAGCTAAAAATCCACCTTTTGTTGACATCTTATCTTGCATCTCAAAAACTTTTTCCTCGTAACCATAAAATTCAATAATCACCATCGATGCATCTAAAAAGAAAACTCCAAGCATATATCCAAACAAGCCTCCTAAAACAGAGCCCGTGGTTGCGATGAGAAATATTTTAAGATAATCTTCCCTCTTTGCTACTACCATTGGAACAATCATTAAATCGGGTGGAACTGGAAAAAAGAAACTTTCGATAAATGCCACAAAACCTAATAAAGGCTTTGAAAATTTATGTCTAGCAAGCTCGACACATCTATCGTATAATTTTTTTAAAATCATGAATTTAAAATGCACAATCCTCAGGTATCTGGCAAGTTTAATATTATCTACAGTCGCAATATATTCAATCGTTATAGTTGCAGGAATTTTTGGTGCTGACTACGGTTTTTCACCGGAAGGAACATTTATTATTTGGATTTTAATGGCTATTTTAATTAATCAAAGTGTTAAGTGGAAAAAATAAATGTCTAACCCAATAGACCTAAAAACAGTAAAAATATTCGAGCCTTTAAAAAAAAAACCATCTTTTGAAAACAAAATTTTTAATACAATAAATGCAGATGAGGTTTACGATGTTTTATCCAGTCATTCTAATGAAACGGTAACTTTGTGGTTTAAATTACAGCAATCATGGTGCAATAATGCTTATAGCACGTTTAAAGATTATGATAGTTACTTAATTTTAGTTTATCTAATCAATACTGTATTTCAAAAATATTCAGATCGTTTTCAGTATTTATCCTATACAGAATTTTATGAAAAAAATGAACTTTTGATTGACAAAATTAACTTAATTGAAATTTCAAAAGAATTAAATATTCCGAAGGAAACTATAAGAAGAAAAGTAAATTTTTTACAAAATCAAAATATTATATATAGAAAAGGAAAATCAATTTTCTTCAATAGAAAGATAACAGAACTCCAAAGACCAGCGAATTCAAAAAGATTTATGGCTAATTTTTTAGAAAAGACTAGTCAAATTCTCTCAAAAGAATCTTGGTTTGGTAGAGCATTTTCAAAAGAAGAAATAGAGGCATTTATTGATAAATATTTTACAATATGTTGGCAACATTGGTTTAGAATGCAAATTCCTTTTTTAGTTAGACATAGATCTTTTTTCGGTGACTTAGAAACTTGGAATGTATGGGGTGCAATAGGTATCTCACAATTTACCGATTATTCAAAACAAGTAAAAAGCAGAGTTGTTGAGGATCCTCCAACTTATGCAGACCTATACTTGCACCTTTTAAGACATACTCCTAAAAATGGAATAAACGCCTCTTCTATTTCAGAAATTTCAACAATACCAAGAGCTACAGTAATTAGAAAATTAAAGTATCTTACAAAAGAAAAGTTAATAACGAAAAATAAAAAGCTAGAATATATGCTTTTACCATCTCCCAAAAATATCAAATCCTTCGAACAAAACTACATGCATAACCAAAAGCATAAAGCTGGTTTCGTAACAACTATTTTTGACCTCATGAAGAATTCTTCATTTAAAGTAGAATAAATAATTAGTTATAAATGGAAATTGTAACTAAAATAGCACCCGTATGTCTTGCCATAATAATGTTCGGTTTAGGTCTTGGCTTAACGATTGGGGATTTTACAAGGGTCTTAAAAAATCCGAGAGATTTCTGCGTAGGCTTTATATGTCAGGTTATTTTGCTTCCAATAATTGCATTTATTTTAATTAATATTATATCTCTTCCACCAGAAATAGCCTTAGGAGTTATGGTAATAGCTGCAGCACCAGGAGGAGTAACCTCAAACATTCTTACTAAATTTGCAGATGGAGACGTTGCTCTATCAGTGAGTTTAACAGCGATTGTCAGTTTATTAAGTATTCTCATTGTTCCTTTGATAGTTTTTAATTCTGCCGAATTTTTAGGGATTAAAACTGCAAATGATATATTAATGCTTAACGTAGCAATGAAAATGTTCTTTGTCGTAACTGTTCCTGTTATTTTTGGAATGATTGTTAGAAGTCTAATGACTAATTTTATTATTTCCAAAACTCTTATTATTCAAAGATTGTCAGTAATTTTATTTCTAATAGTATTTATTGCAATTTGGGTAGAGGAGTGGGACAGAATTGTTTCTTATATAACTAGAGCAGGTCTAATAGCTTTCATTTTAAATATGACTATGATTTTCGTAGGATATTATGTTGCAAAATTTTGGACATCAGGAATTGCACAAAGAAAATGTATTTCATTAGAATGTGGCTTACAAAACGGAACTTTAGCAGTGTTTGTAACAACACAATTATTTGATGATATTGTATTTATGGTACCAACAGCAGCCTACGCTTTAGTAATGTTTTGTACCTCCATTATTTTTGTTCTCATAGTTAGAAAAATCAATTAGATTATCTAAAAAAAAGGGCGAATGGTGGAACTGGTAGACGCGCCGGACTCAAAATCCGGTGGTAGCAATACCTTGAGAGTTCGAGTCTCTCTTCGCCCACCAAATTATGGATATAAGTAAATTAAATAGCTTAGTTGAACTTTACTTTAAAAAGTCAGAAGAAGTTGATGGTAAAAGACAATTTTTAAAATGGTTAAAACCAGATAAACGAACTTATAATTGGGAAGATACAACTGAAAGAATTTATAAACTTACCACAAAAATTAGATCGTTAATAAAACAAGGTGATAGATGTTTAATACTTTCTGAGAATAGACCATATTGGTTAATGACTGATATAGCTATAATGAATGCAGGTGGAATTTCAGTTCCTATTTTTACAACGTATTCAGCAAACGATTATGAATATATTTTAAATGATTGTAAGCCCTCATTGATATTTGTATCAAATCAAGATCAATTCAATAAAATTAAAAAATTTATAAATAGCGATGTTAAGAAAATAATATCTTTTGAAAAAATAGATAATGATAGTTTATTAATTCAAGAAATACTAAATGAAGAAATAAATGAAAAAATAATTAATAAAGATTTAAAACGAAATATGCCTGCTTGTATAATTTACACCTCAGGTACATCAGGAAATCCTAAAGGAGTTGTTTTAAGTCACGGTGGTATTCTGTCAAACTGTGAAGGGGCAGTTGAGTTACTAGAAGTTTTAACTAAAAAAAAAAATCCAGCATTTTTGACTTGGTTACCTTTATCGCATTCTTATGAACACACAGTTCAATTTATACAGATTATAGTTGGAGCAAAAGTTTTCTACGCTGAAAGTTTAGAAAAATTGATTTCTAATATGGGAATTGCAAAACCTTCAATTATGACAGCTGTTCCTAGATTTTATCAAAATCTTTACACGAAAATAAATATGAACTTTGAGAAGCAATCTGGATTTAAAAGAAAACTTATAGACCAGACTTTACATTTGGGTAAAAAAATACTCAAAAAAGAGAAATTAAAATTAAGTGAAAAAATCATAAATTTTTTATGTGACAAATTAGTAAGAAAAAAAATCAGAAATCAGTTTGGTGGCAATCTTCAAGCCTTCGTATCTGGGGGAGGGGCTCTAGATCAAAATATTGGAGAGTTTTTAAATGCTGTAGGATTACCTACTCTTCAAGGATATGGCTTAACTGAGGCCTCTCCAGTAGTAAGTTGCAATTTACCGGATTTAGTTAAGGTCGAATCAGTAGGGCCACCGTTTAGGACTAATAAAGTAAAAATAGCAGAAGATGGAGAAATTCTAATTAAGGGTGAAAACGTTATGTTGGAATATTGGAATTTGAAAGAGGAGACAGAAAAAGTAATTAAAGATGGATGGCTTCATACTGGGGACATAGGAGAACTCGATAATAATAATTATTTAAAAATTACAGATAGAAAAAAAGATATTATTGTAAATCTTGGTGGAGATAATATTTCTCCAAGCAAAATAGAAAATATTTTATGTTTAAATGAAAACATTAAACAATCGTTTGTTTACGGAGATAAAAAAAATTATTTAGTTGCATTAATCGTAAGTGAAAAAGAAAATAGTAAAGAAAAAATTAAACTTATAATTGAAAATATAAATAAAAGTTTAACCTTAATTGAAAAAATTAAAAAATTTGTCGTAATTAACGAAGAATTTACAATTGAAAACGGAATGCTTACACCAACTTTAAAGTTAAAAAGAAAAGAAATAATTAAAAATTATAAACAACAACTAGAAAATCTATATTAAAAGTTAAATAAAAACTTATTTAATTTGCTTAAAAAAACATTGATATTACTAACTTTTTTTAATTTTTTATTAAATTTAAAAATAATTAAAAAAAATTAAATTTTGAATCAATTTTACAAATTAATTTATGTTTGACATGAATTTTTTAATAATTAATGTTTAATTAACAAACGAATCATTAAGATTTGTTTAATAACAAGGGAGAAAAGATGGCTAAAAGAAGAAAGAAAGCTAAAAAGAAAACTAAAAAGAAAGCAAAAAAGAGAAGAAGAAGAAGATAGTTTTCTCTTTAACTAAACGCCCTTTTTATTTTATTAAAGAGGGCGTTTTTTTATTGAGCTTCTTCGGTAATTTTCGTTCTACCTAAAGCCTTATCCATTTTTTTTTGAACTTCTTCGGGACTTATTTTAAGCACAACTTCAAATTCTGATTTAAGTCTTTCATAAGCTTTTTCAAAAAGCTGCCTTTCCGAATACGATTGATCTGCTATTATATCAGTATTTTTATTCAAATCTTTAACTACTTCAGCTAATTCATAGATTTTACCAGAATTAATCTTTTGGTCATATTCCTGAGCACGTCTGCTCCACATTGTCCTTTTAATTTTTGGTTTTGTTTTTAAAATTGCTACACATTTATTAATTTGGTTAATAGAAGCAATTGGTCTAAGCTTAGACTGTTGGTTAATAGGAACAGTTAATGTTAGTTTTTCTTTCTCTACTAAAATTTTATAAAACTGAATGTCAATTTCACCTATATTGGCTTTTTCTATTGAGGTTATTTTGCCAACCCCATGTTTAGGATAAACGACAAAGTCTTTCAAATTGTAGGCTCTTTTTTCTGTAGGTTGTTTTTTTACTTTTTTGATTTCTGGTTTTTCATCTGAGCTAGATATACTACCCTTTTTTTCGGTTACTTTTAAATTAGGTTTGATTTTATTTTTTAATTTTTTAATATTTTTAATATTCTTAATTTTCTTAATTTTCTTAATTTTCTTAATTTTCTTTTTTTTAGGCATATTTTTTATTTTCCTGGTTTTTCAGAAAAATGTTTTTCAAACTTATTTTTCATATCTTTATAATTCTCATGATTTTCCATAGGCTCTTTTTTTTTCGAAATATTAGGCCATATTGCAGAAAACTTTTTATTTATCAATAACCATTTTTCTTTATCTTCAACAGAATCGTCAACGTCGGCTTTAATTGCATCTAGAGGGCATTCTGGTTCACACACTCCACAATCTATACATTCGTCTGGATTTATTACTAACATGTTTTCACCTTCATAAAAACAATCTACTGGACATACTTCTACACAATCAGTCAATTTACATTTAATACACTCATCTTTAACTATATAGGTCATATTGAATTTAATAATTTTAGTTTTATTTCAGCACATTCTTTATCTGGAAAATATATTAAACCACAAATTCTTCTCATTAAATTAGCTTCGTATTGGTCTACAGAGTTATCTGAAATAATTATTTTCCAAAGATGTTCAACAATATCTTTTTTTATCTCAATTGAATTCTTTTTAATTATATTTGTATAATTTAATAATTGATTGGAATTTCTCTCAATTTCTTCAGCTTTTTTTAAAATTATTTCTGTATCAACATCTTTCAAATAAGATTTAATAAAATCTTTGACTAGTTTTTTTTCATTATTAGAATACATTTCATCTATATTAGCTGCGTGCACTAGCAAGGCAGATATTCCAATTACACTTTCTTTATCTAATTTATTCATTTATTTTAAATTTAAAGAAAGAAGCTTATTAAATGGATTTTCTTTTTTGTCAAACTGTATTATTTTCTCTTTTTTCCTCTTCTCTCCCATAAAAATGTAAGTATCTAAAGCTTTATCTTTTTTATAATTCATATTACTCATTAGCTTGTAAAAATTTTCTTTAGAACACCCTAATAAATTCATCATTTCAGAGTTTACTTTGAATTTTTTACCCTTGGTATTTTCAATTATTTTAAGAAATAGTTTCTCTAAAATATCAATTCTTACAAAAAAATCCTTAAAGTTTTCGAATCCGCATAATAAAAGGAATTTTTTTTCAAGTTTTTTACTATTTAAAAAATTTAGACCTGATTTAGGAATTTGATTATTTTCAGATAGATTATGAAAAAGTTTCCATAGACTTATACGAAATTCAACTGCTTTTGGCTTAAGCATCTTAGGCAAATAAATATGATATCTTCCTATTTTAATACCCATTCCCCAAAGTCTTTTTCTTTCTTCCACAGGAATTAATTTAACAATCTTTTCAACTTCGTTTCTTTTAATTACGCCATTGTTTTCATATAGCTGAAATACTAAACCTCTCAAATATTGATTATCAATTTTATGTTTTTTGAGATTAATTAAATCGCCAAGAACTTCGTTAATATATTCAGATACCCATTTGTTAAGAAATACTATGAGCTTATTTTTAGAGATTTCACTTATAGACTCATCAGCAATAATATCTAGTTCAGGATTTAAATAGTCATTTCCTTTTTTAAGTCTTGCTATTGCATTTTTTTTCCAAATAATTTTGTTTTCATTGTTTATACTTATTTCTTTTTTGCTTAAAATCTCCTCAACTCTACTTATCAATTCTTTTTCTACTCCTTTTCTAGCAGCTTTTTTAATTGATTTTATATCTGTGTCTAAGGTTTTAGAGGTAACTTCTATTAAAAATTTAAGCCCTTTTAATTCACCAACTAATTGTCTATCAATATGAATTTTATTATCATGATCTATTTCAGTATTCAGAACTAAATCTTGTTTTAAACTTCTAGAGAGAATGCTAATTTTTTTATCAATAAAACTTTTTGTTAATTCATCATGTAATTTATCCGATAATTTATCCTCTATATTTTTTGTTAACTGAACCCAATAATCTGAGTTTTCTACCCAGTTTTTTTTGTTCGCAACGTACGACCAGGTTCTAACATTAGACAACCTATGTGATAATAGGTCTACATTCCCATGGTCTTTTTCTAATCCTTTCAATTGCTCTTTCATAAATGTGCTTGGAATTGTTTTTTTCCTAGTTGATAAAAACTGAAATACTTTATCTATTACATTTATGTGTTGACCATAAGCTTTCTTTTCAAAATCTGGTATCTGACAACATTCCCAGAGTAATTCCAAATTTTTATGGTAAATAATATTATTAGTTCCCTTTTTTAAAAAAAATCTTAAAACACTCTCGTCAAGCGAGTCATTTGTTCTTATGAGATTTTTTTTATTTGGTTTTTGTTCAAGAGACAAAATTAATTTCTCGGGGTTTTCAAAATTTAAATTTGAGTTTCTCCAGAATATCATTTTCGTATCAGGCAATTGATGTTTTTCTATTTTTTCGATCTCATCTGAATTAAGTGTTTCACAATCTCCTGTTGTACCGAATCCTCCATCATTTTTGTATCTACCTGCACGACCCGCAATTTGAGACATCTCAATAAGATTTAATCGTCTTGTTTTTTTTCCATCAAATTTTTTCAAATTTGAAAAAAATATTTCATTAATATCCATGTTTAAGCCCATTCCAATTGCATCAGTTGCTATTAAATAATCAACGTCTCCTGATTGATATAAGCCTACTTGAGAGTTCCTTGTTTTAGGACTTAGAGAACCCATAATTACAGCAGCACCACCTTTTTGTCTTCTAACTAGTTCAGCTATAGCATAAACTTCTTCTATCGAAAAAGCTATGATAGCTACTTTTCTCTCAAGTCTTGAAATTTTTTTTATACCAGAATAGCTAAGTTTAGAATATCGCTCCTTTTTTTCAAATTCTACCTCATCGACTAAATCTTTGATAATATTTTGCATAACTTGAGAGCCTAAAAACATTGTTAATTTTTTTCCACGTGAATTTAACAATCTCTCAGTAAATATATGGCCTCTTTCTCTATCGGCACACATTTGAATTTCATCGACTGCTACAAAGTCAACTTCTTTATTTTTTGGCATAGATTCTACCGTACAAACAAAATATTTTGCAGTGCTAGGTATTATTTTTTCTTCACCTGTTATTAATGCTACTTTTTCAGCACCAACTTGTTTAATACATTTATCATAAACTTCACGAGCTAGTAGTCTAAGAGGTAAGCCAAAAATCCCAGTTTCGTACTCCAACATTTTTTGAATTGCCACGAACGTTTTTCCGGTATTAGTTGGTCCAAGTAACGCAATTATTCTTTGGTGTTGATTTTTCATTTTTGTGTTAATTATTTTTTTTTACACTATATGTAGATCTATCTTGAGAACAAAATAAGATTAAAACATGACCGAATCAATTTGTCAAATGTTCCTATTTGTAACATTTGATTTGACTTTTATGAGGTACTCCCCGTATAGGTAATATTCAGTTACAATGTCTTCGAAGGTTAAAAAAAAAATTTTAAAACTCAAAGAATCTTCCACTCTTGTAATTAATGAAAAATCTAAAGAACTTATCTCAAAAGGAAAGAAGGTATTTCAATTTGGTTTTGGTCAATCTCCATTTCCGGTTCCAGAAAAAATTGTAGATACTTTAAAAAAAAATGCCTATAGAAAAGAGTATTTGCCTATTCAAGGCCTACCTGAATTAAGAGAAAAAATTTCAAAATACTTATTCAAAAGGACCGGAAATGATTACCCAAAAGAAAATATTTTAATCACACCTGGTTCTAAAGAAGCAATGTTACTTATACATATTGCATTTAATGGAGAAATAATAATTCCAGCACCTGGATGGGTATCTTATGAACCACAGGCAGAAATAGGAACAAACAAAGTCCACTGGCTTGAAACTAACAGATTAAACAATTGGTTTCCAACTGGAAAAGCATTAGAAAAGAAAATTAAAAGTATAGGAAAAAACAAAAATATAATTTTAATTTTAAATTCTCCCAATAATCCTTCGGGAACAGTATGCAATAACTTGGAGGAGCTAGCTAAAATAGCAAAAAAATTTAAGATTTTAGTTTTATCAGATGAAATCTACACAGATCTAACATTTTCAAATGAATATGAATCAATATCAAAGTATTATCCAGAACTTACTTTTATTACCGGCGGGTTAAGTAAATGGTGTGGTGCAGGTGGATGGAGATTAGGTTTTCTTGCAGTACCAAAAAAATTGAAAGAATTTTTAAAAAGCTTAAAATCTCTTGCGAGTGAGTCTTACTCAACAGTTAATACTCCAACACAATTTGCTTCTGTAGAAGCTTACGCAAATGATCATGAACAATACAAATTTAAGGTAAAAGCTATTTTGAAAGCAGTTGGAAATTTTGTTTACAACAACTTAAAATCTAATAAGGTTTTGATAGCACCTCCTCAAGGAGCATTTTACCTAATGCCAGAATTCAAAAATAGAAAATACAACAGTTCATCAAAATTGTGTGAGGCAATTTTGAATGAAACTGGAGTAGCTTTATTACCCGGATCAGATTTTGGTTTTAAGCCAAAAAAAATGATAACTAGACTTAGTTACACTGATTTCGATGGAAACGCATTTTACAAAAATATTACTAATTGTGGCTTGATAGATGATGATATGATAAAAAAATTTGCTCCAAATGTAGTAGAAGGGGTTTTTAGATTATCAAATTGGGCCAAAAATTTATAAGAATCTCTTTGACCTCGGTTCAATAACGTAGTTAAATTAATCATTATAACAATAGGAGTACACATGAAAAAAATGATGTCATTGATTTCAGCGGTACTAGTAATGTTTGCTTTTTCAAGCCCTATTACTTCAATCGCAAAATCAGCAGAGTTCTTCACAATTGGAACAGGTGGACCTACTGGAGTATATTTCCAAACAGGTAACGCTATCTGCAAAATGTTACATAAGTCAGCAATTAGTGCTGATCACGGTAGAAAAAAAGGTACAGCTAAAGCTTATAGATGTACTGCACCTTCAACAGGTGGTTCTAACTACAATATTGGACAAATCAAAGATGGTGAGTTTCAATTTGGTGTTGCCCAGTCAGACTGGCAGTATCATGCTTACAATGGTTCAAGCAAATGGGAGGGAAAACAGTTTAGCAATTTAAGAGCTGTATTCTCCGTTCACAATGAACCTTTCCAAATTTGGGCTAGTAAAAAATCTGGAATTAAAAATTTCAAAGGCCTTAAAGGAAAAACAGTAAACATCGGTAACCCTGGTTCTGGTCAAAGAGGAACTATGGAAGAATTAATGAAAGCAATGGGAGCAGATATGAGTATGTTTAAGGCGACTACCGAACTTACTTCATCTGAGCAAGTTAAAGCTCTTTGTGATGGTAAAATAGATGCATTCGGTTATTCAGTAGGATTTCCTAATGGTGCTATGGAACAAGCAGCTACTTGTAAAGCAAAAGCTAGCCCAATTAATTTAACTGGTGCACCAATTCAGGGATTAATTGATGGAGCAGACTATTATGCAAAAGCAGTTATTCCTAAAGGAACTTACTCTAATCAGAAAAGAGACGCTACAACATTTGGTGTAAAAGCTACAGTTGTTACAAGCGCAGATGTTTCTGAGGAGCTTGTTTACTTAGTAACAAAAGCAGTGATGGAAAACTTTGATGATTTCAGAGCTCAACATCCAGCTTTTGGACCTCTGGAAAAGAAAAATATGATAGCTGACGGTTTATCAGCTCCATTACATCCAGGTGCAATTAAGTACTACAAAGAAGCTGGATTAATGTAATCTAACTTTTTAGTTTTATTAAAAAAGGCCCAATATTTCTTGGGCCTTTTTTTTTAGAATAAGGTATCTTAATTAAAATGAATCAAAATATTCAGAATAAGATTAAAGATAAAATTCAAGAAGATATATCTCCAACAAGAAATTTATCTGGAGTTCATTTAAAAATAGTTTTTGGGATAGCAATACTCTGGACATTTTTTCAACTTTGGTATGCTTCCCCATTTCCTTTTTGGTTTAACTTTGGAATGTTTAAAGGTTTACCTGCAAGAGCTATTCATCTAGGTTTCGCTTTGACATTAGCTTTTTTAATTTTTCCTGCAGTGAGGGGAAAAAAAATTTCATTTTTAGACATCCTAATAAGTATAATCGCTGCATTTTGCTGTTTATATATTTATTTTTTTTATGATGATCTAGTAAATAGAGGTGGGATACTTTTAGTAAAAGATATATTCGGTTTAAAAATTCCAGTGGAACTAATTATTGGAGCCACAGGTATATTAATTTTATTAGAGGCAACTAGACGAGCTATTGGCCTGCCTCTAGTTATAATTGCAGTTTGTTTTCTCTTATTTTCATATTTTGGAAAATATGCCCCTGATATTATTTCCCATGGCGGACTTTCGGTAAAAAGATTAGTAGGATTTCAATGGTTTGATCAAGAGGCAATATTTGGAATTCCAATAGGAGTTTCAGTTGATTTCATATTTTTATTCGTGCTCTTTGGGGCTTTACTGGAAACTGCTGGTGGAGGAAAATATTTTTTAGATTTAGCTTTTGCAATGGTTGGAAAAATGCGTGGAGGTCCAGCTAAGGCTGCAATTTTGGGATCTGGAATGACTGGTATGATTTCAGGTTCTTCAATAGCAAACACTGTAACAACTGGAACTTTCACGATTCCTATAATGAAAAAAACAGGCTTCTCTCA
>CACDQG010000002.1 GCA_902554785.1 uncultured Pelagibacteraceae bacterium | reverse complement strand
GGCTGCCCTTTGTAAATTACCAGCATGTTTTTCTAGTTTAGCCTCTAATCGTTCAAATAGGGTTAAGGCATCTGCTGTTGATCCAGCAAATCCAGCGATCACTCCCCTGGTCTCAATTTTTCTAACTTTTTTAGCTTTACTTTTTAAAACTGTATTGCCAAGACTGACTTGACCGTCGCCAGCTACAATGGTCTCCCCATTCTTTCTGAGCAAGACAATTGTAGTACCATGCCATTTTTCAGCTGTATTCATGCAGTTATATGTGGAGATTAATTTGTGATCTTCAATAGTGATTTATTGATAAAATGACCATTTAAATATATATCAAGGGTAATTCAGACATAGTTTATGAGTAGAAAAGCAAAAATTACAAGAAAAACAAAAGAGACTAGTATTTCTGTCGCGGTCAATCTAGACGGAAAAGGAAAATATAAAATTAAAACTGGAATAGGTTTCCTAGATCACATGTTGGAGCAACTATCAAAACACTCTCTTATTGATTTAGAGGTCAAAGCCAAAGGTGACACGCATATAGACTTACACCATACTACTGAAGACACAGGCATTGCGATAGGTGAAGCTATTAAAAAAGCAGCAGGTAATAGAAAAGGAATAACACGATACGCATCAACTATGATACCTATGGATGAGACATTAAGCCGAGTTTCAATTGATGTATCAAATAGACCTTATTTAATTTGGAAAGTTAATTTACCTGTAGAAAAATTAGGCGAGATGGATACAGAATTATTTAAAGAGTGGTTCCAAGCCTTTTCACAATCAGCCGGAGTTACTTTACATATAGAAAATATTTACGGTGAAAATAGTCACCACAAAATTGAGTCATGTTACAAAGGTTTAGCTAGGTCATTAAAAGATGCTTTAGCGATTGATAAAAGAATTAAAAACTCAATACCTTCGACAAAAGGGTCTATTTAAAATTGATGAATGTCACAATTGTTGACTACCAATCGGGCAATATAAGCTCTGTCATAAATTCTTTTACAGAGGTCGCTAAAGATAAAATTAATCTAGAGGTAACTTCAGACATTAATAAAATTAAGTCTTGTGACAAGATTGTTTTACCAGGACAAGGTTCATTTAAAAGTTGCGTAGAATCTCTAAATAGTATTTCTGGATTAGTTGATACACTTAAAGAATTTGCAATAACAAATAAAAAACCGTTATTAGGAATTTGCGTAGGTTTACAAATGTTTGCTGATATAGGTTACGAAGAAGCAGAAACACAAGGACTAGGTTGGATTTCTGGTAAAGTTTCTAAAATAGATAATCAAAAAGGTAAATTTAAACTTCCACACATCGGCTGGAACGAAATCGAAATTCAAAAAGAAAGTAAAATATTTAAAGATATAAAAAATAAATCTCATATGTACTTTGTTCATAGTTACGAATTTATTCCTGAAGATAAATCAGTCATTTCAGCAATAACAAATTACTCATCAAAAATTGTCTGCGCTGTCGAGAGAGATAATTTATTTGGAACACAGTTTCACCCTGAGAAGAGTGATAAAGTCGGATTAAACGTAATTGATAACTTTTTGAAATTATAATGAAAATATTTCCTGCAATAGATATAAAAGATAAGAAATGTGTAAGATTAATCAAAGGTGACTTCGAAAGTAAAACTGAATATGAAACTTCACCTATTGAGCAAGCAGCAAAATTTAAAGATTATGGTTTTAAAAACTTACACATTGTTGATCTAGACGGAGCTTTGACGGGTAAAACAGTCAATTTAGATATTATTAAAGAAATAGTAAGTAAATACGATTTTAAAATTGAAATAGGAGGCGGTGTTAGATCTCTAGATAGCATTAAACAATATGTCGACACTGGTGTTGAGAAAGTAATTTTAGGAAGTGGTGCTATTAAAAATAAAGAATTTTTAAAAGACTCATGCATAAAATTCAAAGGCCAAATTGCTTTAGGATTAGACGCAAAAGATGGAAAACTTTCAGTATCAGGCTGGAAAGAAAATCTAGAAATCAAAACCACAGATTTTTTAAAAGAAGTAAATGATTTTGGCGTTAGCAGAATTATTTTTACAGACATAAATAGAGATGGAATGAAAACTAGCCCTAACTTAGATGAGACTGTGAAAATTGCAGGGTTTTCTAACTGTCCTGTAGTGATTTCAGGAGGTGTTTCTTCAATAAATGACATTAAGAAGGCTAAAAAGTTAAATAATAAAAAAATTGAAGGTATTATTGTCGGTAAAGCTATTTACGATGGTGATATTAAGCTTGATGAGTTAGCAAAGGAGATTAATGCTTAAAAATAGAATTATACCCTGCCTTGATGTTAAAGATGGAAGAGTCGTTAAAGGTATTAACTTTGTTGAATTAAAAGATGCTGGAGATCCAGTAGAACAAGCTAAAATTTATAGTGACAGTGGTGCTGACGAGATTTGTTTTCTTGATATTACCGCTTCAAATGAAAATAGAGAAACGATTATTGATATTGTTAGAAAAACTGCAAAAGAATGTTTTGTTCCTTTAACTGTTGGAGGTGGAGTTAGAACTATTCAAAATATTACTGATTTATTGTTAGCCGGTGCAGATAAAGTTTCTATTAATACCGCCGCTGTGAAAAATGTCGACTTCGTTAAGGAAGCTTCAAAAAAATTTGGATCTCAATGTATTGTAGTTGCGATCGATGCAAAAAAAGTTTCAGATAATAAATGGGAAGTATTTACACACGGTGGAAGAAATAAAACTGGTATCGATGCAGTAGAGTTTGCTAAAAAAGTAGAAGAAAATGGAGCAGGAGAAATTTTATTAACTTCAATGGATAAAGATGGAACTAAATCTGGTTACGACGTTGATTTATTAAAAACAATTACGAATAGTACTAATATTCCTATAATAGCCTCTGGTGGAGTTGGAACTCTAGAACACCTATATGATGGAATCGTTAAAGGCGGCGCAAGTGCAGTTTTGGCTGCTTCTATTTTTCATTATGGCGAATATAAAATCAAAGATGCTAAAGAATATTTGAATTCTAAAAATGTATCTGTAAGGTTATAATATGTTTGAAAACTTAGAGCAATTAGTAAAAACAATCAGAGAGAGAAAAAATTCTTCACCTGACAAATCATATACAAATAAACTTCTCAACGATAAAAACCTAAGCGTTTCAAAAGTAAAAGAAGAAATAGGTGAATTAATTGAGTCTGTGGAAAAAAATTCAAATAAAATACACGAGGCTGCAGATGTGATTTATCATTTGATGGTTTATTTAGAAGCTAATAAAATAAAGATTGAAGATGTGATGAGCGAACTTAAGAAAAGACAGAAATGAGTTACGATAAAAATAATATATTTGCTAAAATTTTGAGAGGAGAAATTCCGTGCAAAAAAGTTTATGAAAATGATCACGTTTTAGCTTTTCATGATATTAATCCTCAAAAGAAAGTTCATGTTTTAGTCATTCCTAAAGGTGAATACATAGATCTTGATGATTTCAACAGCAAAGCCTCAGATAAAGAGATTTTAGAGTTAAACAAAGCAGTGACGCATGTTGCACACTTAATGGGGGCAAAAGATAAAGGATATCGAGCTTTAACTAATGTTGGGAGTGATGGTGGTCAGGAAGTTCCTCACTTACACTTTCATATATTTTCAGGTGAAAAGATTGGAAAGATGGTAAGCTGATGGTTTCAAGAGTTAAAAGATATTTTTTAGAAATTAGAGATTTTTCAAAAACAGTTGATTTAAATCTTCCAGAAAATTTCAAAATTATTTTGGATGATAAAGATAATTTTCACTTAAACAAATTTTTCTACAAACAAATAGGCGTAGATCACTATTGGAGAGACAGATTGCTTTGGTCTGATAGTGAATGGGTAAATTATGTTACTAATAAAAATTTAGAAACTCATGTTCTTAAAAAAGGTGAAGATCTAGTAGGATATTATGAACAAGAATATCATCCTGGATTAAATGAAGTAGAACTTATCAACCTAGGAGTACTAAAAGAATTCAGAGGATTAAAGCTTGGCTCAACACTTGTAAATCATGCTATTGCAAGTGCATCAAGAAAAAATCCTGAAAGAATGTGGGTTCATACTTGTAGTTTAGACCACAAACATGCTTTACAAAATTATAAATCTAAAGGTTTTGAAATTTTTAAAGAGGAAGAAATTGATTTTGTAGCTTAGTTTATTTCAGGCACTTTAAATGTACCTTTTTTAAAAATGTCATTTTTAGCAACAATGTTAAGGGAGAAATTTATATTATTGTTGTATTGATCCCTAATCTCCCATCCTTTTAAATCCAGGTTTTTTTTATCAAAAAAAACTGTAATTTCGTTATCACCAAAATATACAAGTTTAATTATTTCATTAGTTAACTCTAATTCCCCTGATTGTACAATTTCTAAAAGTTTATCCTTATATAAAATATTTAAAAAAGGAGATTTTGAAATAGGATAATGGTAAGTTTTATTATATCTTTTCTGTGTTATTGCTAACCTTTTATTATTAATAACTAGTTCTTTTTTCTTGTCATCAAAGTAGTTGCATTTTAATTTTCCAGGAAACTCTAAAAGACAACTACCTTTTTCTGTTTTTTCATTAATTGATTGATCAAATGTAAATTCTAACGAATTTAAACTATTTAATTTAGCAACTATTTTATCTTTTTCGTTAGCTGATAAACCAGTTGTTATTAATAGAAAAAACGAGATTAAAAATGTTTTCTTAAAGAACTTCACGTTTACCAACATGATTTGCTTTGCTAACAATACCTTTTTCTTCCATCATATCAATAATTCTAGCAGCTCTATTATATCCGATTTGTAATTTTCTTTGCAGAAAGCTTGTAGAGGCTTTTCCTTCAGCTTTTATAATTTCTATAGCCTGATTAAATAATTCATCTTCATCACCTTCATTTCCAGGCGTTAATGAGCTTTCAGTTGTTTCTTGGGAAGTAATTTCTTCCATATAATCTGGATCTCCCTGAGCTCTTAATGAGTTTGTAATTTTCTCAATTTCTTGTTCAGAAACATAAGGACCGTGAATTCTAACTATTCTGTTTGCTGACGACATGAATAACATATCTCCTTTTCCAAGTAATTGTTCAGCACCCTGCTCCCCTAAAATAGTCCTACTATCAATTTTAGAACTTACTTGAAAAGATATTCTAGTTGGGAAATTCGCTTTTATTGTACCCGTTATTACATCAACACTAGGTCTCTGCGTAGCCATGATGATATGAATACCTGCAGCTCTTGCCATTTGAGATAATTTTTGAATGTAATTTTCAATTTCTTTTCCAGCTACAAGCATTAAGTCTGACATCTCGTCAACTACTACAACGATATAAGGCATTTTAAGTTTGTGCTTAGCATTATATCCATCAATGTTTCTTACCCCTACCTTGCTCATTAACTTATATCTGCTGTTCATTTCTTTGACCGTCCATGATAAAGCAGATGTAGCTTTTTTAGCATCAGTAATAACGGGAGTTAATAAATGGGGTATTCCCTCGTAAGTAGATAACTCTAACATTTTTGGATCGATTAAAATAAATTTACAAAGATCTGGAGGTAGTTTGTAAAGTAGAGAAACGATTATCGTATTTATACAAACAGATTTTCCTGAACCAGTAGTGCCCGCAATTAAAAGATGGGGCATCGAAGTTAAATCACCAACAAGTGGCATTCCAGAAATACTTTTACCTAATGCTATCGAAAGTCGTACATCTTTTTTTTGAAACTTATCATTAGAAATTATTTCTCTTAACGACACACTCTCTCTTTCTTCGTTTGGAATTTCTATGCCAACAGTGTTTTTACCTGGAATGACGGAAACTCTTGTAGAAGTTGAACTCGTATTTCTTGCTAGATCCTCAGATAAATTAATGATTTTTGAAACCTTTACTCCAGGCGCTGGTTCGAACTCATAAAGGCTTACAACAGGACCATTATTAATTGTTTTAATTTTTCCATCTATACCAAAGTCTAATAGTATTTTTTCCATAAACTCAGCATCAGGACGATTTTTATTTCCATCAGAACTAAGTTTAGATAAATTTTTTTCTAAATAATCTATATCTGGTAATTTATATTTAGTTTTTGTAGCAACTTGCTCTTTTTGAGAACTTGAGTCAGTGTCAAATAAAAAAGATTGCTGTGGTTTTTCTAAAGTCTGTGGCTGGTCTTCAATATTAATTTTACTAAAATCTGGTTCAATATTTTCCTCAGGTTTTCTTCTAAAAAGTGAAATAATTAATGAGAATACTTTTTTATAATTTATATCAGCAGAAAAAGAGAAAAATATTATAGTTAATAAAAGTAATCCGTATATCGAGTAAGTATTATTGATCCAAGGAGCCCAAGTATTAATAAAATTATAGGTAATTTTTCCAACGAAACCTGAATTGCCATTGTCGATTAGCCAAAAAGAATTATCGAAAGTTAAATAGATAAAAACTGTGCCTACGGTCAAATAGGCTATAACTAAAAATAATTTTAAAATTATTCTTCTTAATTCTTTCTTAATTATTAAATCTAAACCCCAAAATAAAAAATTAAGTAATAACAAAAAAGAAGCCAACCCAAAACTCTGTAATAAAAAATCCGCAATGCTGCTTCCATAAATCCCAAAAAAATTCTGGATCTCGAAGCTCCTATCTCCATAAATAAATGAAGGATCTTCAGGAGAATATGTTGTAAAGGCGATTGCGAGTGCGACACTTGATAAAACTAAGATTAAACCTATCAATTCAAAGGTTCGCTTTTTCAAAAAATTTGTTACACTATCTAAAAAGTTTGTATTCATTACGAATCGATTACGTACTTTTTACCATTTTTATTAAAGTGTTAAAAATTTTTATATGATAAAACAGAAAATATGCATTGTTGGAGACGGTCTTTCAGGTTTAATGACAGCTGTAGCTTTAGCTAAAGTGCCGGGTATAGAGGTAAACTTAATAGCTAAAAAAGGCATAAAAAAAGCAGATAAAAGGACTACTGCTATTTCAGATACAAACTATAAGTTCATTAATCAAAATATTACAAGTTTGGGAGAAAAGTTGTTTTGGCCATCTAAAAAAATTGAGCTTTTTTACGAAACCTCTAAAGAAAATATAAATTTTTTAAATTTAAACGAAGCGAATTCTAATCTTATGTATGTTTTTGAAAATGATAAAATTAAAAGTGTACTATCGAAAGAAATTTCAAAAAATAAAATTAACTTAATCAAAAAGGATATTAAAAACTTAGATGAATTAAAAAATTATGATTTAATTATCCTCTGCATAGGCGGACAATCTAAAATTTACAATAACATAACAAAAATTAGATCTATCAAGAAAGATTATAAAGAAATAGCTATTACAGGATATGTTAAACATAAATTTAAGACACTAAACACAAGCCAATTCTTTTTAAAAGAAGGCCCATTAGCTATACTTCCTTTTTCAAAAAATTATTTCTCTTTTGTCTGGAGCGTAAAAAAATATTTTTTCGAAAATAATTCAAAAAAAATTCCAACTTTAGTTAAAAACAAAATATTGGAGATATTGAAGAATAAACAAGATATCACTATTAGTAATATTCAGTCCTATCCTATTTCTCTTAGTTTAAGGAGACAGTATCATCAAAAAAATATACTAATTCTTGGTGAGGGTTTGCACACTATCCATCCTGTTGCTGGTCAAGGTTTTAATCTAGTCTTAAGGGATATAAAAAAACTAAAAGAAATTATTAAATATTATGCGGGTTTAGGTATTTCTATTAAAAATAGCTATGCATTAAATGATTTTTATAATAGCAGAAAACCTGAAAATACTATAATGAGTTTAGGCGTTGATGCTACTCATAGTTTTTTTAAACAAAATAAATATCTAGATCCATTCAAAGAAATAATTGTAAAAAATATTAAGAACAACGAGACAATAAAAAAATTCAGTAAAATAATCTCTAATCGAGGTTTATCATTATAACTCAATGAACATTTATGCTTTATCTTCGGGTAGAGGACCCTCTGGAATAGCTATCGTTAGAATATCAGGCAGTGAAACACTTAAGATTTGTAAAAATTTGACTAAGTCTGAAGATATAAAGTCGAACGAAGTTAATTTTTGTAAGTTCTATGACCCTAACAATGGAAATGTAATAGATCCGGAGGCCTTATTATTGTGGTTTCCTGGGCCAAATAGCTATACCGGTGAAGACTTAGCAGAATTACAGATCCATGGAAGTAATGCGGTAATAAATGCTCTATTGAGAGTTTTGTCAGAGCAAAAAAACTGCAGACTAGCTGAACCAGGCGAGTTCACTAAAATTGCTTTTCAAAATGATAAAATTGATTTGTTAAAAGCAGAAAGTATAGGAGATCTTATTCATTCCGAAACAGAATTACAAAGACAGCAAGCAATAAAATTGGTTCAGGGAAACGTATCAAATTATTATAATGATTTGAGAGATAAAATAATAAAATCACTTGCTTTTATAGAAGCTAAAATTGATTTCGCAGAAGAAGATCTTCCAGAAAAAGTATTAAAAGATGCACATAAATCAATTAAGGAAATTCATTCAGAAATTATAAAAATTATTGAAGATAATAAAGTTGGAGAAAAAATTAGAGACGGTTTCAGAGTTTCAATTACAGGAGAAGTTAATGCAGGTAAATCATCATTATTAAATTTACTTTCAAAAAGAGAAGTAGCCATTGTTTCGGATGAAGCTGGAACAACAAGAGATGTTATAGAAACTTATCTAAATTTAGATGGTTACCCCGTAATCTTAGCAGACACCGCTGGTATAAGAGAAGCTAAAAACGAAGTTGAAAAAAAAGGTATTTCTTTAGCTTTAGGTAAATTAAAAGAAGCAGATTTAAATATAGTAGTCATCGATAATTCATCAAAAAAAATTAATAAAGAAATACAAAGTATGATTAATAAAGATACTATAATTCTCTTAAATAAATCAGATGTCTCAGATAATCAAAATCACAAATTCGATGTTGATACTGTTTTAGCTTCAGTAAAAAATAATAAAAATATTGATAAATTAATTAATTTGGTTAAAGCTAAATTAAGTAAAAAATTTTCATCGAATAATAGCGCTTTAATTACTAGAGAGAGGCATAGAGTTAAGCTCAATGATTGCCTAAAAGAAATTGATAAGTTTCTTAAAAAGGATCAAAACAAAGACCTCGAATTAGCAGCAGAAGACCTAAGAATGGCCACACGACATCTTGGTAGTATCGTTGGTAAAGTTGATGTGGAAGAAATACTTGGATCTATATTCAAAGACTTCTGTATCGGTAAATAAAATACTACTTGTATTCTTAATCTAGACGTTTACATTCACAACATGACAAAACAAAGCTATGATGTAGTAGTTATAGGTGGAGGACACGCCGGATGTGAGGCAGCAGCAGCTTCTGCTAGAATGGGCGTAAATACTGCTCTTTTTACACATAAAATCGAGACTATTGGTGAAATGTCGTGTAATCCCGCTATTGGAGGACTTGGAAAAGGTCATCTTGTGAGAGAAATCGATGCTTTAGATGGAGTAATGGGAGTTGTAGCCGATAAATCAGGTATTCAATTTAGATTATTAAATAGAAGTCGTGGCCCAGCTGTTCAAGGACCAAGGACTCAATCAGACAGAGCTCTTTACAAAGAGCACATGCAAAAGATTTTACTTAATTATGAAAATTTAGAGGTCGTAGCCGATCCAGTGGTAAAATTCTTATTTGATGACAACAAAGTTGTAGGATTCGTTAGTCAGAGTGGCAAAGAAGTAAGAACTAAAGAACTAATACTTACTACAGGAACTTTTTTGAATGGATTAATACATATAGGTGAAACACAGATACCAGCTGGTCGATATGATGAAAAACCATCTACCGGTTTGAGTGAACAACTATCAAAATTTAAAATGCAAATTGGAAGATTAAAAACCGGAACACCTCCTAGACTAGATGGTGATACAATAAATTATGATGATTTGGAAATGCAGCCTGCAGACGACGATCATTACTATTTCTCTTTCCTAACAAATAAGATTGACAATAAACAGATTAAATGCGGGATGACTTACACAAATAATGATGTTCATAAAATCATAAGTGATAATATTTCTAGAAGTGCTATGTATTCAGGTAGCATTAAAGGAGTAGGTCCAAGATACTGTCCGTCAATAGAGGATAAGATCGTTAAATTTAAGGAAAAAGAGAAACATCAAATTTTCTTAGAGCCAGAAGGATTAAAGGACAATACTATTTACCCAAATGGTATATCAACATCTCTTCCAGAGGAGATACAGCTCAAATTATTGTCTAAAATCAAGGGTTTAGAGCATGTCAAGATGAAAAGGGCAGGATATGCAATTGAGTATGATTATGTTGATCCACGAGAGCTAAAAGCTACCTTAGAAACCAAAAAAATTAACTCTTTATTTCTTGCCGGTCAAATTAATGGAACTACAGGGTATGAAGAAGCTGCAGCTCAAGGTTTAATAGCTGGTATAAATGCGGCTTTAAAAATTCAAAATCAAGAAGAGTTTATTTTAGATAGATCAACTTCTTATATTGGTGTCATGATTGATGACCTTATTACTAAAGGAGTTACAGAACCTTATAGAATGTTTACATCTAGAGCCGAATATAGATTAACTTTAAGAGCCGATAATGCTGATCAAAGATTAACCGATCTTGGTATTAATTTAAATTTAGTTAAGTCTGATAGAAAAAAAATATTTAATGAAAAGAAAAAAAATATTTTGGCCTTAAATAAAATTTTAAAAAATAATTATTTAACTCCCAATCAAGCTAAGAAATTTGATATTAAAATTGCCATGGATGGAGTCAAAAGATCTTGTTTAGAGATTATGGGTCAGCGAAAAGTAAATATGGCAAAAATAAGGCAAGTTTTTCAAGACATTCCTAGTTTTCCAAGGTCTATAGAAAATCAAGTTGTAACAGATGCTCATTATATGGGTTACTTGGAAAGACAGGACAGAGATATAGACTCTTTTAAAAAAGACGAGTCCGTTATTATACCTGATGGTATAGATTATGAAAAATTGAGCGGCCTATCTAATGAAATTAAGAGTAAGCTACTTCTGGTTAAGCCTAAAACTCTAGGTCAAGCTATTCGTATTGATGGTGTAACGCCAGCAGCTATAATTATTCTTCTTTCACACATTAAAAAACTTAGATATAAAGCTACTGCTTGATGCAGCAGCTTGAAGTCATAAATATTCTTAAAAATAATCTTAATTTTAGCGATCATTCAATTGAAAAGCTTAAAAAGTTCGCAAATCTGGTTTTAAAAGAGAATCAAAATTATAATTTAATTGCTAAAAGCACAGAGGATCAAATTTGGCATAGACATATACTTGACTCAGCTCAATTGGTTAAGTTCATTGATTTTAACGCCACTTCCATTGCTGACCTTGGCACTGGCGCTGGGTTTCCTGGTCTCGTAGTAGAAATTTTCAATAAAAATAAGGCTTTTCACGTGAAATTATATGAAAAATCACCAGTTAAAAGAAGGTTCTTAATGAGTGTAATTAAGGAATTGAGTCTAAATGCAGAGGTTTTAGGAGATGTAAGAGAAGAAGTTGTAGATTCTGAGATCATAATTTGTAGGGCTTTTAAAAAATTAGACCAAATAATACAAGTTTCACGTGAAATCGCTAAAAAACCTCATAAATTAATGATTCTAAAAGGTCAAAATGCACAGGAAGAAATAAAAAATTCTTTTAAAACAAAAAAATACTCTTATAAATTAGAAAGTAGTATGACTAATAAAGATTCAAAAATAATTTTGATGGAGATAAATAAATAAATGCCATCTCCTACAACACTAGCGATTATAAATCAGAAAGGTGGCGTGGGAAAAACTACTACCGTAATAAATTTAGCTGCTTCACTGTCCATTATGGGTCAAAATAATTTAGTTATTGATTTAGACCCACAAGGCAATGCAACAACTGGGCTAGGTAAAAACAATAGTGATGAAGATAAAAATGTTTACAATCTTTTAATAAAAAAAAATAATATTGAAAATATAATTCAGAAAACTGATATTAAAAATCTAGATCTAATAGGTTCTCATGTAAATCTTTCTGGTCTTGAAGTAGAAACTGCAAATGACTCTAACAGAGCATTTGTTTTGAAAGAAATTTTGAGTTCAGAAAAAGATGGTCTATTAAAAAAATACGATAATATTTTTATAGATTGTCCCCCGTCTTTAAGCTTACTTACTATAATGGCATTGGTCGCTTCAGATGAATTGTTGGTACCACTTCAAACAGAATTCTTTGCATTAGAAGGTATTACTCAACTTGTAAAAACGATAGATCGCATAAAAGAAAATCTAAACCCTAGCCTAAAAATCAGAGGTATTTTGTTAACAATGTTTGATAAAAGAAATAAACTTTCTTCTGAGGTTGACAAAGAGGCTAGAAATTATTTCAAAGAAAAAGTATATCAGACTGTCATTCAAAGAAATGTACGTCTGTCCGAGGCACCTTCACATGGATTACCTTGCGTAATATATGACAAAAATTGTGTTGGAAGTAAATCTTATTTTAAGTTAGCCGAAGAATTTTTAAAAAAAAATCGAATTGAGAGTGCTGCATGAACTCAGGAAGAAAGAAAGGTTTAGGTAGAGGATTATCTGCACTTTTTGGAGACTCGTCTCCAAAAGAGAAAAAAATAACTACTTCCTTAAATAACATGGTGGCGATTGCTGATCTAACAAGAAATCCTTACCAACCTAGACAAAATTTCAAAGAGGAAAAACTTCAAGAATTGGCTAATTCTATAAGAAAAAACGGGATTATTCAGCCAATAGCAGTTAGACCTAGTAAATCGAATTTAGGAAAATATGAGATTGTAGCGGGTGAGAGAAGGTGGCTCGCAGCTCAGAAAGCTGGTCTAAATGAAATTCCAGTTACAATTTTAGATTTATCAGATGTTGAGTCTTTAGAAGTTGCAATTGTAGAAAATATCCAAAGAGATGATCTTAACCCTATTGAGGAAGCGAAAGGATATAAAAGATTAAATGAAGAATTTAAATATGATCACGAGAGCATTTCAAAATTAATGTCAAAAAGCAGAAGTCATATAAGTAACACTTTAAGGCTTTTAACTCTTCCTGGTGACGTTATTGCAATGCTAGAGGAAGGTTCTTTAACATCAGGTCAAGCAAGGCCTTTAATTGGTTTATCAAATGCCTCAACTATAGCAGAAGAAATAGTATCGAAGAATTATAGTGCAAGGAAAGTTGAATATTTAATTAGAAATAAAAAAGGAAAAGACTCGAAGTATAAAGAAGTAGATGCAAATATTCTAAAAACACAGGATAGGATTGAAAAAATTTTAGGTTTAAAAGTGATAATTAATAACAAAAAAAACAATTCTGGAAAAGTAATTATAGAATATAAAGATCTTGAGCAATTTGAATTAATTTCAGATTTACTTACGAAGTATTAGCTAATGTACATATATCAACAATTAGTTTTCGTATCTGCACATTAGTTCTAATTGAAGAATTTGATTTAATTTCTAATTCTAAATTGTAAGTTTTTTTTAGAATTTTATGTAATTTTTTTCTTTCCCATTTTTTTATCTGCTCGATAAAGTTTGGTTTGTCCTTCCAAAAAATAGGTGGTTTAAGATTTTTTATAGCATTTTCCATATCCATTGATTTATTCTCGAAATTCACATCTAAAAGCTTGTTTAGCCTTTGGTTTATTACACTTAGATAATATATGTTTTTTTCTGGTTCTATAATTGTTTCGCTCAAAAGTTTATTAGTCTTTTTTTTATTTCCTAAAAGAGCTTGATCTCTTAGTTCATTAAAATCATCATTGGATACATTATTCATTAAGGAATTAAGTTTATCGGTATCTATTATTTTATTATCAAAACAAGCGCAAATCTTTTCCAACTCATTGTTAAGTTTAACTCTATCTAAGGCACAATTATCTATAATTAAATTAATATTAATTGTATTCAGTCCTTTAAAATTTCTTAATTTTTCTTGAATTATTTTTTTTATAGTTAATTCATTATCTTTGTAACACGGAACAATCGCACACCTTTTTGACGTTTCAAAAAATTTTCTAATCTTTGAACTTTTATCTAATAAGTCAGCAAATAGAAAAACTCTTTGATTGTCTATATAATCAATTGATTCTTCAATTAATTTTAAAATTTTTTCATTTACCTGATCTATAAGAAAAACTTTTTCTTTCTCAAACAAAGATATATTATTCAACTCATTAAATAGTAAATTATGATTTTTAATAATTTCTTCTTGATTAAATGAGATAATCTCGCATTTTTTATTTTCTAATTTGATCTTATTTTTAAAAAGAATTTTCAATCCTAGGTTTTCACCATAAAACAAAACAAGGTTTTCTTTTAAGTTTTGAATATTGTTCTCAATTTGATAACTTTTATAGATCATTTATGATTATTATAATCTTTTCGAGCAAGTCGTCAGACAGATTATCTGTTAGATTTTTAACTAATATTTTTTCATTGGATAGAGTATTTGAATGTTGTGAGCCAACATTATAATCGCCATTAACCTTTAAAGAAAAATTTTTAATTCTATTATCAATTATTTCAGTTAAGACTACATCTACATTAAGATCTATTTGATATTTTACAATTTCATTTTTGATGTTTTTTTCTTTGATGCTCTTATTTTTATTAATTTTTAAATCTATCTTAATTTTTTTTGGATTTTCTTTAGCGCTTTCTGACAATATCTTATTTTTAAGTTTATACCCTATGCTTTTTTCTCCAGATGATGAAATTTCTAATACATCAAAATTACTTAATTTTGATCTATCTAAAACTGTAAATCCACATCCATTGTTAAAAATTAGTATTAAAACAATAATGTATAATTTAATATTTCTCATTAATTGCTTACAATGTAGTTGATAATTTTATTTTTTACAAAAATTGTTTTTATAACTTTCTTGTCCTTTAAGTGTTTAACTGCTTTCGGAGAATT
Source organism: uncultured Pelagibacteraceae bacterium (assembly GCA_902554785.1). Taxonomy (GTDB): domain Bacteria; phylum Pseudomonadota; class Alphaproteobacteria; order Pelagibacterales; family Pelagibacteraceae; genus Pelagilacustribacter. The sequence continues at coordinate 70,532 of CACDQG010000002.1, read as the reverse complement.
GAAAACAATTTCTTTAATTTTTTTCTCCTCTAAATTTTTCTTTATATTAATAATGTCTCTTGTTTTACCATTTACTTGCACAGCCATCTTTATCTCATCTAAAACATTTTGTTTATCAATGTCTGGCCAATTATTAACTGTTTTGCAATTTAAAAATTCCAGGCTCTCATTAGCTAAGTGGGGAGTAAAAGGTAGCATTAATTTCATAAATTTTATTTGATTATCAATCAATACCTCATTGCTAATTTCATTTTCTAAGTTATCTCTTAGGTATTTAAAAAGTTCATGAAAATGCGCAACTGAAACATTAAATCTAAAATTTTCAATCGTGTCGTTTATTTTCACTATAAGACTATTTACGCCTAGTACAAATTTTTTATTTTTATCCTCTTTCACACTTTTCTCTTTTCTTTTAGATATTAGAAAGTTTAAGTTCCAAATTTTTTGCAAAAATTTATTAGCGGATGCAACACCCGCATCTGACCATTGAACATCTTTTTCAGGAGGACTGTCAGATAAAATAAACAACCTTATTGCGTCAGCGCCATACAATTCTATCATTTGTTCTGGATCAATTGTATTTTTTTTGGATTTGGACATTGACTCGGATGGTCCTACAATAACTTCACTTTTATCATTTTTTTTCACAAATTTTTTGTCATTTATTTTTGTTATTTCGTAGGGGTATAACCAATTACCTTTTTTATCTTTATAAGTTTCATGACACACCATTCCTTGCGTAAACAGGTTTTTAAAAGGCTCAGAAAGATTAATTTTTTTATTGTATTTATTTATGCCTTTCATGAAAAACCTAGAATAAAGCAAATGTAAAATTGCGTGTTCTATACCTCCGATATATTGATCAACAGGCATCCAATAATTCACACTATTATCATCAAATGGATTTTCTTTATGTTTGGGAGAGCAAAATCTTAAAAAATACCATGAAGAGTCCACAAAAGTGTCTAAAGTATCAGTTTCTCTTGTTGCTTTTTCACCTGTGAGCTTATGGGTTGTCATTTTCCATGTAGGATGAGTGTCTAAAGGATTTCCAGGAGAGTCTAAATTGATATCTTCTGGCAATTTAATTGGCAATTCACTTTTATCTACAGGAACAACCGATCCATCTTTTAAGTATATCATTGGTATAGGGCATCCCCAATATCTTTGTCTTGAAACGCCCCAGTCTTTTAAACGGAAAAGAGTTTTTCTTTTACCTATATTCCGCTTTTCAATTTCCTCAATAATTTTTTCTTTTGCTTTTTTAACTTCAAGATTATTCAAAAATTCTGAATTTATCAGTACTCCATTTCCAGTGTAAGCCTCTTTTAATGCTCCATTTTCTTTTTTATCAGAGACAACTCTAGTTATCTCAAGATTATATTTCTTTGCAAAATCAAAATCTCTTTGATCGTGTGCCGGGCATCCAAATATTGCTCCTGTTCCATAATCCATTAATACAAAATTCGCGAAATATACTGGAATTTTTTTATTTTTAATAAATGGATGGTTAACAAATAAACCAGTTTCAAAACCTATTTTGTCTGCATTGGCAAGCGCTTCTTCAGTTGTCCCAGTTTTATTACATTCATTTTTAAATTTTTTAAATTTTTCCGATTGATTAAACTCACTGGATAATGGGTGGTCCACAGATAAAGCAATAAAACTAGCACCAAAAATAGTATCCGGTCTTGTAGTAAACACTTTTATTATGCTTTCTTTCTGAGATAATTGAAAAATTATTTCACAACCTAATGATTTTCCAATCCAATTCTTTTGCATGAGTTTTACTTTTTCAGGCCAACCAGAAAGTTCGTCTATCTCACTTAAAAGTTCATTAGCAAATTTAGTTATATTGAAAAACCATTGCGATAATTTTTTTCTTTCAACAATTGCATTTGATCTCCAACCTCTTCCATTAATAACTTGCTCGTTAGCTAGAACTGTTTTTTCTACTGGGTCCCAATTAACGTAAGTTTCTTTTCTTGAGACCAGCCCTTCATTAAAAAAATCAATAAAAATTTCTTGTTGATGTTTGTAGTAATCCTCATTACACGTCGCAATTTCTAAGTTCCAATCAATCGATAAACCTAACAATTTTAACTGGTTTTTCATTGTTTCTATATTTTTCAAGGTCCATTTTTTTGGATGAAGATTATTTTGTTTTGATGCATTTTCTGCAGGCAATCCAAAAGCATCCCAACCCATTGGATGTAGAACGTTAAAACCATTTAGATATTTAAAACGTGCTATTACATCACCTATAGTATAATTTCGAACATGCCCCATATGGATTTTACCTGATGGGTAAGGAAACATTTCCAAGCAATAAAACTTTTTACCTTTTGGGTTTTCTAATTTGAGATTAGAAAACTTTTTTCGCCATTTTTTTTCAATAGCTTGAAAATTAAATCTTTCCATGAATTTTATCTTTTCTTTTTAGTCTCTTTTTCTAATAAAGCTGCTTTCCTAATAATAGTTGTTTTTAATTCTTGACTTATCGTAGAGTTATTAAGAATCCTCACTTGGCATGATGCGCTATTTTTACAAGTTTTTTTGTGAACGATAACTTTTAAACTATCACTTCTAATTTCATTAGATAAAAAGCGTATTGAAATTTTGATTGACTCATTAAAATTTGCATTATTGTCAGTGTACCAATCTGAAATAATCATCCCGCCAGCATAATCAACTGTAGTCATTGGTATGAAATCTAAAATTTCTAACGATGCTCTCCATAAAGGGTTTGAAGTACTAAACTCAAAATTAGTTCCGCCTTTGCCTAAAATATTTCCTAAACCAGCAGCTCTTCCTTCTTCAACATTTTTTCGTGCACGTTCCTGTGCATTAGTTGGAATTTTTCTAGCATCCGTTTTTGATAAACCGCCACAATTTGATAAAAAAATTAAAAGTATAGTAATAGTGGATATTTTTATGAATGTTTGATTAAACATAATTATTTATATTCTAAGTTGATATAACATCAAGTTCAGCATTTAGTTAAAAAAGGGCAATAAAAAGCCTGTAAATCTAGCAAAAAAGTGTTGCATAAATACAACTATTATAGATAAAATAGTGCTGATTACAAGATTTGCAAGGAAAAAAACCAAATAAATCAATATAAAACTATCCAGTTAAATATTTAACTAAACAACAAAGGAAAAAACATGAAAATAATCAAAACTTTAATCGTTATGTTATCTTCAGTTTCTTTATTTGCTTCAGCTAACGCTGGTGAACTAGGAGTAAGCGGTACTGCAAAGGCTACTTACAACATTCTAAGCGGACAAACTAACGTAAGTAAAGGTATTGGTATAACAAACGAATTAAACTTTACAGCGTCAGGTGAGTTAGACAATGGTTACACATGGTCTTACTCAATGGAGTTAGATCCAGATGCAGTTGCAGCGGATAACGGTGCAGCGCAAAATGATGACACAAAATTAACTGTAAGCACTCCTTACGGTACATTCGGTGTTTTCGTTTCTGAAGGTGGATTAGACGTTGAAGATGCAGGATCTCAGTCAGTATACGCAAGACCAACTGATATGGGTGACCCATCAGCAACAAGCGATAACTACACAATTGACTCTTACAATAACATTCAATACCACACTCCAGCAGACATGCTACCATTTGGTGTTACAGCTAAAATTGCTTACGCAACAGGCTTAGATGCTTATGGTTCAGGAAATAATGCTGGTGCAGTAATCACAGATGCAGATGAAGGTATGGGAGATAGCGCAACTGAGTATCAAGTTAAAGCTGCTCCAATCGACGGTTTAACTGTTGGTGCTTCATACATTGAGTTTAGTGGTTCAGGTACAGCTAACACTGTGCAAGATCCAGAGTCAGGTGCATACTACGCGACGTACGCAACTGGACCTTTCTCAATTGGTTACTCAAAAGCTTACAAAGCTCCAATTGTGGGTAATTTAACTGCAGCGTCAACTGTAGAAACTGTAGACTACTACGACCAAACGAATATGTCAGTAGCATATGCAGCTAGCGATAACCTTTCTGTTTCATACGAAAAAGAAACGTCAGAAGCTAACTACGTATTAAACACTACAGCTGATGTAGAACAAGAGTCTACATCTGTACAGATTGCATACACAATGGGTGGTGCTACATTAGCAGTTGCACATTCTAGCCATGATAACGTTGGCTATACTGATGCTGCTAACCAAGACCAAACATTATTTGCAATAACTATGGCGTTTTAATTAGTTATTAATAATTTAAAAAAGCCGGCTGAATATTTTAGCCGGCTTTTTTTTTACCTCTGACAAAATTGCAAAATATTCAGAATTTATAGACTTAATTTTATTAAGGTTTTCGTAGTTTATTCCCCCAAGTGGAATTAAATTTTTATATAAGAAAGTATAATAATTAAATTTGTTGATCCCTAAAAATCCTAAATTTTTTTTATAATTCACTTTAAATAACCTTGAAAATAAAATGATTTTACACCCTTGCTTTACCTTATGTTTAATTTCTTTCAAATTATGTGCGGAACCAATCATTTGATAATTAGATCTTTTGAGATGCAAAGGCTTAAAGCTTTTATTAAAAGCGGATAAATATATGCCGTCAGAATTTAGTTTTACTGCTAAATGTTGGTCATTTGCGACGTAGAATTTTATTAATTTTTGCTTACATTTTTTTCTAAATTCTATTAAATTAACAATATTATTTTTTTTTTCATTATTTCTGTAAATAATAATAAATTTATTAGGTTTTTTAATGTTTTTTAAATCTATATCTTTGATATTTTCTATAATTAAAAAATATTTTTTTTTAACCGCAAACATATGAACAACATAGTAGAAAGTTTTAATAAAATAAATTCTAATATAAAAAAATTAAACCCAGCTAAAACAGTTAAAATTGTAGCTATAAGCAAGACTTTTTCTTTAGATCACATCAAACCCTTAATTGATTTCGGACATAATCATTTTGGTGAAAATAAAGTCCAAGAGGCATTCTCAAAGTGGAAAGATCTAAAAATACAAAATAAAAGAATAAACCTTCATATGGTCGGTAAATTACAAAGTAACAAAGCTAAAAGTGCAGCAGAATTATTTGACTATATTCATTCCCTTGATACGCAGAAACTTGCTGATATTTTTTCTAAGTGTGAAGCAAATAATGGTAGAAAACTTAAATATTTTATCCAAGTTAATATTGGAAATGAGCTGCAAAAGTCAGGGATTCCTGTAAATGAAATTGAAAACTTTTATAATTATTGTATTAAAGAAAAGAAATTAGATATTTTAGGTTTAATGGTGATTCCTCCAAACGACAAGAACACTAATAAATATTTTAAAACTATGGATAAGTTGAATAATTCTTTGGGATTAAATGAATTGAGCATGGGCATGTCCTCTGATTATCAAGATGCAGTCGTAAATAACTCCACTTTTGTGAGAATCGGAAGTTCTATATTCGGGCAAAGATCTTAAATTATTTTTACTCTAGTTTTTTTATCTAAAAAATTAATTAATTTTTTTAAATTTGATTTACTTATTGCTACACATCCTTCAGTCTGCTTAAAGTTTTTTTTTGCAACATGAATAAAAATTGCGCTCCCTTTATTTTTTTTAATTGGCTTCATGTTATAATTCAAAACTAATATGATATCGTAGATATTGTCCGATCTATAAAATTTTTCAGATTTATAGTTGAATGGATATTTTATTAAAGTGTTGTATTTTTTTGATTTCGGGTCATCACACCAACCCATATCTTTTCTAATTTGCTTCAATTTTATTTTTGACTTTAGTCTTTTAATTCTATCTTTTCTAAAAAAAATACTTTTGATCTTAAAAGTACCCTTTGGAGTAGTTAAATCTCCCTCTCTTTTCTTACTTTTTATTCCTTTTTTGCCAATAGCACATTTTACTTTCATATTATTATAAGTAAGGTATTTTTTGGTAACTAATATATGCATAAGCTAAATGTTCTGATATTTGGTCCTAAAAACTTCATATCTACCTTAGATGAAATTAAAAATTATCTTAAATTTGATTTAAATATAAACCAAGAAACAAACGTCAACAATGATAATAAGTTTGACATTATACTTTGTCATGAGGAAAATATTAAAGAATTTCAGAGTATTTTAAATGGTACTAGTTGTTTAAAAATACTTGCGACTGGAAAAGATACAAGAAATAATAATATTTTTGATTATGTCTTGAAACTTCCTACCTCTATAGAGGATTTAAATAAATTAATAGAGAATGCAATTGTAAAAAAACAATATATTAAAAATTCATCTATAGAGATTAAATCATACTTACTCAATAAAAATGAAAAAAAACTTATCAAAGAAAAAAAATTTATAGTTTTAACTGAGAAGGAAATTCATCTTTTAGAACTGTTTCTTTTAAAAAAAAAGGCTATTTCAAAAAATCAAATTTTATCTTTGGTTTGGCAATATTCTGCAGAGGCAGATACACACACTGTGGAAACTCATATTTATAGATTAAGAAAAAAAATTAGCGAAAAATTCTCTGACGATAACTTTATTTTAAATAATAAAGAAGGATACTTTCTGTGAAAAAGAGAAATAAAATAGCTATAGATTTATTTACTAAGAAATATCGGAAAAGAGTTGTGAAACCCAAGAAGGGAAAAGGCAGTTTTAAAAGGCAAAAAAAATAATTTAATTAATTCTTGCACCTATAATCTGAATTATTTTTGAGGACATTTCTGTGCCTATTTCAATACTTTCTTTTAATGATTTTCCGTTGATGTATCCATGGAGAAAACCTGCTGCAAATAAATCTCCAGCGCCAGTTAAATCCACTAATTTTAGGTTTTTTTTAGCTTTACATTCTACGACCGTATCGTCCTTGATCGCTAAAGCCCCTTTTTCACCTCTAGTAATTACTAACAATTTTTTTAAATTTTTTGAAAATTCAACAACGTCCTCTATCTTTTTTGTATTCAGCAAAGACATTATCTCTTGTTCATTAGAAAAAGTGATATCAAGGTTTTCTTTTACTAATTGTAAAAAACTTGATTTATGTCTTTCTACACAAAATAGATCTGAGAGAGACATTGCTACTTTATTAGAATTTTTAATAGCTATATCAAATGCTTTTTTTGGCTCTCCTTCATCCCACAAATATCCTTCAAGAAAAAGCAGTTCGCTATCTTGTACTGCCTTAATATTAATATCCTTTTCATTAATTCTACCAGCGACTCCTAAAAAAGTAACCATTGTTCTCTCAGAGTCAGGCGTAATTAAAATTAAACATGTTCCAGTAGGAATTGTTTCTTTTTTCTTTGAGTAGTAATATTTTACATTCTCCTTCTTTAATCCAGCTTCATACTTTATTCCTAAATCGTCGTCACTTACTTTACCAATGAAGCCTACTTCATTTCCTAATTGTGCAAGACCTACGATAGAGTTTGCAACTGAGCCACCCGACATTGTTTCTTCGATTTTAAGATCAGAAAGTAATTTTTTAAATTCAATTTCATCAACTAACTTCATAGTACTTTTGACTAAAGAATTTTTTTTAAGAAAATCTTCTTCTACTCTACAGATAACATCTACTATTGCATTTCCAACGCCGAGAATTTTCATATTTTAAGCTTTTTTTGTTTTTATCGACCTTTTCCTATTTGGATAGCAGCTTTTGCAAATTTTACAAGTTAATCCATAACAATCTCTGGCTTTACAATATTCGCGACCATACCAAATTATTTGAAGATGAAGTTTGTTCCAAAGTTTTTTTGGAAATATAATTTTTAAATCTTTTTCTGTTTGAATAACACTTTTACCGTTAGTAAGACCCCATCTTTGAGCAAGTCTATGTATATGGGTATCTACAGGAAATGCAGGATATCCAAAACCTTGAGACATCACCACACTTGCTGTCTTATGTCCAACACCTGGTAATTTCTCAAGCTCCTCGTAGGTTCTAGGAACTTTGCCATTATATTTTTCCACCAAAGTTTTAGATAAATAGAAAATACTTTTTGCTTTAATTCTAAAAATTCCAATTCTTTTAATCAAGCGTTCAATTTTTTTTCTTCCTAATTTTACAAAATGTTTGGGCTTATTATATTTAGGATAAATTTCTTTAGTTACGTTATTTACGTTCACATCAGTACACTGCGCTGAAAGTAGAACTGATATTAAAAGAGTAAATATATTTTTGTAATTTAATGGGATAGGAACTTTTGGATAAGTTTTATTTAATATTTTAACAATGATTTTAGATTTTTCCTTATTATTCACTTAAAGTTTAAAAGGTCTCGCATGGAATAAAGACCTGGTTTTTTATTTAATAACCATCTAGCAGCGGTAAGCGCTCCTTCAGAGTAAAGAGCTCTGTCAAAAGATTCATGATTTAATCTTACAATTTCTTTTCCACTAGAAAAAATTACTTCATGTTCTCCGACTACTTCACCTTTTCTTATTGAGTTAAAGTTAATTTTTTTTCCATAGGGAAAAAATTTCTTGTTTAGGTATTTTTTACCGAGTATTTTGTAAAAATCTTTATTTTTACCTATTGCTATCCCTTTCCCTAACATTAAAGCCGTGCCTGATGGGTAGTCTTTTTTATGTTTATGATGCACCTCATAAACTTTAGTTAAGAATTTATCCCCTAAAGTCTTTGAAGTAATCTCTGTTAAATACATCAAAAGATTTATGCCTAAACTCATATTTCCAGCTTTTAAAATTGGAATTTTAGTTGAAAATTTTTTTATTATATTTTCCTCTTTTTTTGTAAATCCTGTGGTTCCAATTACAACTTTCTTTTTTTGTTTTGTAGCAAATTTTAGAATTTCTAAAGTGCATTTCGGAACAGTAAAATCTATAATTATATTAGCCTTCTTAAATGCATTCATCGAATTGAGTTCAGGTTTTATACCTGAAATCTTTTTATTTATTCTTTTATTTTCAGTTAAAGATACAAGTTTAAAAGTTTTATTTTTATTTGCAGATTTAATGAGTTGCTGACCCATTCTACCTAAGCATCCCGTTATGGCTAAATTAATTTTTTTCATTAATTAATTAAATAAATAATTACAATAATTACTACTACAATTATAGTCCAGATTGATAAATTATTTAAAACCTGCTTTAACTTATTATTGGTGGATAAAAAACTGGGTAAGATTAAAGCTAGTACCGCAATAAGAAATATTGCAGACATTATCTGATCAGTTTCCATTTATATTATGTTTTTTTCCAAAATTTTTTCGCTTTTTCAAAAAAGTTTTTAATTACTGGGTCAGGTTTATTAGACTCGATTTCGCTAAATTCTTCTAGGATCTCTTTTTGTCTTTTAGATAACGATGTTGGCACTTGAGTGACAACTCTTATATAAAGATCACCAAATATATTCCTTCTAAGTATTGGCATACCTTTTCCTTTTAATCTAAACTGTTTTCCATGTTGAGTCCCAGCAGGAATTTTAATTTTTGATTTTCCACCATCGATTGAAGGCACTTCTACTGATGTTCCCAATGTTGCATTTGAAAAGGAAATTGGTAATTCGTAGTACAAATTTTCGTCTGATCTTTTAAAGATATTATGGTTATCTATAGATATAAATAAGTATAAGTCCCCACTAGCACCGCCTTTTGATCCAGCCTCACCCTTTCCAGATAATCTTATTCTGGTTCCATCATCAACTCCTTTAGGAATTTTAACAGTCACATTTTCGTTATCTTGAATTTTCCCATTTCCATTACAAACATTACATGGAGAACCAATCATTTCTCCATAGCCACTACACTGGGGACAGGTTTGTTGAACAGTAAAGAAACCTTGGTTAGTTCTTACTTTACCTCTTCCAGAGCAATAATCGCATCTTATGGGTTTAGATCCTTTGGCTGCCCCGCTCCCAGTACAAGATTTGCAAGATTTATATGTTGTGTATCTAACATTCTTTTCTGTACCTTTGTAGGCATCCTCTAAACTAATACTGACGTCATATCTTAAATCGTTGCCCCTGTTACTAGTTCTCCTAGAAGAACCTCCACCAAAGTCACTAAAGAAATCCTCAAAAATATCAGAGAAAGATGAGTTGTCGAAACCTCCAAAACCTTGGAAACCACTTCCACCACCACCTTCAAATGCTGCATGACCAAATTGATCGTAATTTGCTTTTCTTTTATCATCCGAAAGTATGTGATAAGCCTCACTTGCCTCTTTAAACTTTTCCTCTGATACTTTATCGCCTTTATTTTTATCTGGATGATACTTTAAAGCTAATTTTCTATAGGCTTTTTTGATATCGTCTTTCGATGCACCTTTTGGAATACCTAAGACATCATAACAATCTCTTTTAGCCACAGGACGTCTCCTTATTAATTATCTTAGGCGCTTTTTTCTTTATCTTCTTTTATATCCTCAAAATCTGCATCTACAACATTGTCTTTTTCACCAGGCTTAGCATCTTTAGGTCCTTGAGAAGGTCCTCCAGCATTCTTATCATCGTCATTTGGTTTCTGCTGACTTTTGTATACTGCCTCACCTAATTTCATTGAAACTTGTATTAAACTTTGAGTTTTTTTCTTAATATCTTCTACATCCGTTCCTTCTAAAGATTTTTTTAGATCAGCTATAGCGCTTTCTATAGCTTTTTTTTCCTCCGTAGAAACTTTATCGCCATGTTCTTTAAGACTTTTTTCCGTTGAGAATACTAAACTATCAGCTTGATTTCTTGCATCAACAGAGTCTCTCTTCTTTTTATCTGCTTCTTTATTAGCTTCAGCATCTTTTACCATTTTCTGGATTTCCTCATCTGAAAGTCCGCCAGAGGCTTGAATCTGAATTTTTTGCTCTTTTCCTGTTCCTTTATCTTTTGCAGAAACACTTACAATTCCATTAGCATCAATATCAAACGTAACTTCAATTTGAGGCGTTCCTCTAGGTGCAGGCGGTATTCCAACTAATTCAAAATTTCCAAGAATTTTGTTATCTGCAGCCATTTCTCTTTCTCCCTGTAATACTCTAATAGAAACAGCAGGTTGATTGTCTTCAGCAGTTGAAAAAACCTGACTTTTTTTTGTTGGAATTGTTGTATTTTTTTCAATCAACTTTGTTGAAACTCCTCCAAGTGTTTCTATACCTAATGAGAGAGGCGTTACATCTAAAAGCAAAACATCCTTAACGTCTCCTTGAAGAACACCACCTTGGATAGCAGCACCCATCGCAACTACTTCGTCAGGATTAACACTTTTGTTGGGTTCTTTTCCAAAGAAATTTTTAACAGTTTCAATAATTTTAGGCATTCTAGTCATTCCACCTACTAGGACAACCTCATTTATTTCTGCCGCAGAGAAACCAGAGTCTTTTAAGGCTGTTTTACATGGCTCTAAGGTTCTATCAACTAAACTCTGCACTAAAGCTTCTAACTTAGCTCTGGTAAACTTCAAATTTAAATGTTTGGGACCTGATTTATCAGCAGTTATAAAAGGTAAATTAATTTCTGTTTGTGCAGCAGAAGAAAGTTCAATTTTCGCTTTCTCAGCTGCTTCCTTCAACCTTTGCAAAGCAAGTTTATCAGTTTTTAAATCAATTCCATTATCTTTTTTAAACTCAGTTGCAAGATATTCGACTATGCTATCATCAAAATCTTCTCCACCTAAAAACGTGTCACCATTAGTTGATTTCACCTCAAATACCCCGTCCCCGATTTCTAAAATTGAAATATCAAAAGTTCCTCCCCCTAAATCATAAACAGCAATTTTCTTTCCTCCCTTTTTATCTAAACCGTAAGCAAGTGACGCAGCAGTGGGCTCGTTGATAATTCTTAAAACTTCTAAACCAGCAATTTTTCCAGCATCCTTAGTAGCTTGTCTTTGAGAGTCGTTAAAGTAAGCAGGAACAGTTATAACTGCTTTAGTCACAGCTTGGCCTAAATATTTCTCAGCTGTTTCTTTCATTTTTTGTAAAACAAATGCTGAAATTTGAGCAGGTGAGTATTTTTTTCCTTTACCTTCTACCCAAGCATCTCCATTATCAGATTTAACAATTTTGTAAGGGACTTTTGAAATATCTTTTTGAACTGAAGGACCATCAAACTTTCTACCAATAAGCCTTTTAACAGCGAAAATCGTATCTCCAGCATTTGTTACTGCTTGCCTTTTTGCAGGCTGGCCAACTAATTTTTCGTTGTTTTCTAAAAAAGCTACTACTGAAGGAGTTGTCCTTGCACCTTCAACATTTTCTAAAACTTTTGCTTGCGAGCCATCCATTATTGCAACGCAAGAGTTTGTAGTTCCTAAGTCTATTCCAATTACTTTACTCATTAAAAAATTCCTTCTGTTGTTTTTATATGGGGGTTTTTTTTCTTTCTACAAGGCTAGTTTTTCTCTTTTTTTTCCTCTTTTTCCTTAATTTTTGATTTTTCTTTCTTTGAAACCCCTACTAATACCGGTCTTAACAGTCTTTCACCCAACATGTAGCCTGACTGAATTTCTTGAACAATAGTTCCTTCTTCAGACTCATTACTTTCTATCTCAGCCATTGCTTGGTGAAGATTTGGGTCAAATTTTTTGCCCTTGGCATCAATTTTTGTAATTCTATTTTTTTCAAAAATGGATACTAAATCTTTTTCAATTATTGAAATATTTTCTAAAAATTTGTCTAAGTCTTTATTGGATTTTAAAACTTCGTCGTTTTTAATTGCATTTTTTGCTCTCTCCAAATTGTCTAAAATTGCTAAGCTTTCTTTAGCGAAATTATAAGAACCAAACTCAAAAGCGTCTTTTATTTCTTTCTCAAATCTTCTCCTCTGGTTTTCAATTTCAGCCAGAGATCTAAGTAATTTATCCTCGGTTTCCTTTAATTTTTGCTCAATTGAGATCTGTTCTATTTTCTCTTTAGGGACATCTTTTAAAGGGTCCTTAGTTTTTTCTGCGTCTTTTTTGTTATTCTCCGACATCTGATTGCTATATAGTAAATTTTTATTAAATTACTAGGTGAAAATGAAAAAAATTTTAGTGGGAACTCATAATTTGGGAAAATTCAAAGAAATTTCATCTTTAATTTCAAAAAAGTACATAAAAATTAATCCAATAAAACTTAAAATTCCAAGCCCGAAAGAGACAGGGAAAACCTTTATTTCAAATTCAAGATTGAAAGCAAATTTTTTTTCAAGATATGTTGACTATCCAGTAATTTCTGACGACTCAGGCTTATGTATTAAATCACTTAAACAACAACCTGGAATATATTCAGCAAGATTAGCAAAAAAAAATGGTGGATTTATTAATGCAATGAAACTTATTTTAAAAAAACTTAAAAATAAAAAAAATAGATCAGCAACTTTCATATGTTCTCTTTCGTATAAAGATCATAAAAGAATGATAAGTGTAAAAGGTGTAGTTCATGGACAAATTTCAAAAAAAATAATTGGAAAAAAAGGTTTTGGCTATGATCCAATATTTATTCCTAATTCAAAAAATAAAACTTTTGGTGAAATGTCAAAACATAAAAAAATGTTAATTGATCATAGATATTTAGCATTTAAAAAACTAAAGAAAATAATTAAAACTTTATGAATGTATTGTCGTGTGTTTTGTAAATGTTAAGCTCCTGTAGAACTCTTTTATCTTTAAAACTAAAAGTTCCTATTTTACCTTTAATCTTATTTTTAAAAGAAAAATCGTTAATTGAACTTAATTTTCCATTTTTCTTCCACGCATAATAGATTAAACCCATCGCATCATAAGTTAAAATTGTTATCTCACTAGGATAAGCTTTAAATTTTTTGAAATACTTTTCATTATATTTTTTAAACTCAGAGTAGTTTATCGAAGGATAATAAATAGTTTTAATCGTATTTTCATAAAATATACTTTCATCAAACCATTGATTTACTGTGGTAAATAAAACCTTGCTTTGATCTACATCAGTGTAAACCAATGACGTTAGAACACTTTTAAGATTATTTCCAAAGTCGATAATAATGACAGAATCAAAACTAACTCCGCCAAGAGTATAGAGTTGATCTAATCGATCTAATTCCCTTAAAGATTGTTCATCCTCTTTGTCCTCAAACATTTTTTTTCTAAATTCTAATTTTCTTTTTCTTTCAGAATAATTTGTTAAAACTTCTATTTCACCGGTCAAAATCTGGGGATTTGAACTATATTTGAATAATTTGATGTTACCTAAATCAAAATTTTTTAATTTTGTTTCAATCAAAGTTGAATATTTGTTATCAGGAAACATTATTACTGTTTTTTTTTTATTTTGACTTTTAATAAAATCTCTCAGTGCTACTAACTGAGACTCTAAACTTATACCAATACTTATGATATTATCATTAAAATTAGGAGAAATATTTGAGGGTGATATAAAAATTATATCGTTATATTTTTTTGCCTCATCAAATTCTTCAAAACTTATTGGACCTATTATTATATTTATTCCTTGGGACTTAATATCCTGAATTGCAGTATTAAGTTTTTTTTTATTATTAAAACCACTATCTCTTGGCACTATAAAAACATTTTTATCATCTATTTCTTCCAAAGCTAATTGTAAGGAGAATAAAAGTGAATTACCTAATTCTGCATATTCACCTGTTAGGGGAGCCAATAATCCTATTTTCAGATTTTTATTTTCTTCATTACTTGAAAGATTAGTATGTAAAAAAAATACTATGTAAGATAAAATATAAATACTGAATTTTTTCATAAAATGAAATTAATTAAAGAAAGTTTATACATTGTTTCAACACCTATTGGAAACTTAGAGGATATTACTTTAAGAGCCATAGAAGTATTAAAAAAATCTGACATAATTTTATGCGAAGACACTAGACATTCTTTAAAATTGTTTAATCATTTAAAATTAAAAAAAAAATTAATTTCTTACCATAAGTTTAACGAAAAAAAAAAAATTACAAGTATCATAGAGCATATAAAACAGGGCAAAATTTTGACCTTAATTTCCGATGCCGGTACCCCAATGCTATCAGATCCAGGGCGTATTTTAATAAATGAATGCATAAATAATAAAATTAAAATTATCCCTATTCCAGGTGTTTCTTCAATAACATCAGCTATGAGCGTGTCAGGCTTTGATGACAAATTTTTATTTTTTGGATTTTTACCAAAAAAAGAAAAAGAATTAGAAAAAACACTAACACTGCTCTCAAAAATAGTTTATTCAATCATTCTTTTTGTCCCTGCTCAAAAAATAAACTTTTACTTAAAAAGGCTTAGAAATTATTTTTCAGGTAGAAATTTGATGATTGCTAGAGAGATGACTAAAATACATGAAACTTTTTATAGGACGAGTATTGACAATTTTAAAGGGTTTGAAAGTAATATCAAAGGAGAACTAACAATCGTTATATCAGAAATAAAATCACATGGTAAAATTTTCAATAAAGATAAAATTATCAACAAAGCAAAAAATTATTTAAAAAAATATAGTTTAAAAGACACAGTTGAATTGATTTTTGAACAAGAACAAACTAATAAAAAAGAAATATATGAAACGTGTCTTAAAATAAAAAATGAAAAAAATTAGTTTTTTATTATTAATTTTATTATCATCTTGCTCTTCAGTGGGTCAGTTTGGAGCAGGAGTAGATATAACTTTTGATCCAAGAACTATTGGAATGCAAATAGACGATACTATTATGCAAAAAAATCTATCTGCAAGGTTAGCTTTAGCTAATAAAAAGTATTTTTTATCAATTCAATCAGAGGTAATAGATGGAAGAATTTTTCTTACGGGCAAGGTAGATGAGCCTGAAGAAAAAATTAAAATAACAAAGATGGCATGGGAGACAAATGGTGTTCGTTCTGTTAAAAATGCAATTACTATTAAAGGTCAATCGAGTTTTAAAAACACAGCAAAAGATATTTTAATTACTAGCCAGTTAAGATCTGCATTAATTTTTAATAAAAAGACCAAGGCAAGAAACTATACTTTAGAAACCATTAATAAAAATATTTATATTTTTGGTATAGCAATGGATCAAGAGGAAAAAAAAGAGGTAATTAATGAAGCAAATAAAATTTACGACGTTAAAGAAGTTTTTCCCTCAATATATTTAGCAACTGAATTAAGTAGAAATAAACTTTAATTAGAATAATCAATAACATCAGAAGAGAAAGCTGCAATCGAAGCTAAGTTTAAAATTTCTGAAGTACTCGCTCTTAGAGGCGCAACCTCAATTGGAGAACCTAAACCTATCAAAAGAGGGCCTATCAGTTTACCTCCACCAAAAACTTTCATTAGCTTCGTAGAGATAGCAGCACTATGAAGAGCCGGCATAATTAATATATTTGCATTTCCTACTATTTTTGAGAATGGATAAATCTCTTGGTAGATTGGATTTAATGCTACGTCCGGCTGCATCTCTCCATCAAAATCAAAATCAACTTTTTCTTTTCTCAATAATTCAATCGCGTCTCTTACATGTTTTGTATTTTTTGAAATAGGTTTTCCAAATGTTGAGTGAGATAAAAAAGCTACTTTTGGGTCAAAGCCAAATAGCCTTGCAACACGAACGCAAGATTTTGAAACTTTTACCAGCCTTTCCGGGGAAGGAAAATCTTGAACATTAGTATCTGCAACAAGGATAGTTTTTCCCTTAAGAGTAATCATCGTCATTCCAAATATTTCTTCACCCGGCCTTGGTTCAGTCACCTTCTTCAACTTTTCAATGGAGGCTGCATAATGTCTTATATTCCCAGTAACCATGGCATCAGCATCTTTGCAGGCTATCATTGATGCACCCCAGGCTATTCGTTCGTTCCTTACTAAACGGTCGACATCCCTTTCTAATTGCCCTTCTCTTTGTAATTTCTTGTATAAATGCTTCACGTATTTTTCTCGTTTTTCTTTATCAGTTGAATTTACAATTTCTATTTTATAATTTTCATCTAAACCTATATTTTTAAGTTGTTCTTTTATTCTTTTTTCTGTTCCAATTAATATTGGAGTACCAAGTTTATTTCTTCCAAATTCTATTGCAGCTTTAAGCATGTTCTCGTCTTCACCCTCGGCAAATATGACTCTTTTTGGATTTTTTCTTATTTTTGCGTTGATACCTTGCATTAAAGACATCGTTGGATCAAGTCGATTAGTTAATTGGTCTTTATAAATCTCTAAATCTGTAATGTGTTTTCTTGCTACACCACTTTTCATTGCAGCCTCAGCAACAGCAGCAGGAATAACACTAATTAATCTTGGATCAAAAGTAGAGGGAATAATGTATTCTTTACCATATCTAGGTCTATCTCCACCATAAGCGGAAACTACTTCATCAGGAACATTTTCTCTTGCTAGCAAAGCTATCGAGTTTGCAGCAGCAACTTTCATAGCTTCATTTATTTCTTTGGCTCTTACATCTAGTGCACCTCTAAATATATAAGGAAAACCAATTAAATTATTAACCTGATTTGGATAATCTGATCTACCAGTTGCGATTATTGCGTCAGATCTCGCTTCTTGAATTAACTCTGGCTTAATTTCTGGATCAGGATTTGCACAAGCAAAAATAATTGGATTGTTAGCCATTGATTTGATCATATCCTTAGATACAACATCTTTTGCAGATAATCCCAAAAAGACGTCAGCTCCTTTAATTGCTTCATCTAATGTTCTTAATTTTGTGTCTATCGCATGTGCTGATTTAAACTGGTCAATATTTTTTCTACCTTTGTAAATTACGCCTTTGCTATCACACATGATTATATTTTCACTTTTAACACCGGTACTTTTAAATAAATTTGCACAGGCTTGAGCAGAGGCACCCGCACCATTCACGACAATTTTTACTTTATCAATCTTTTTTTTTGAGATGTCTAATGCATTTATCAGAGCAGCAGTAGTAATTATAGCGGTACCATGTTGGTCGTCATGAAATATAGGTATGTCTAAAGTTTCTTTTAATTTCTGTTCAATTATAAAACAATCAGGCGCCGCAATATCTTCAAGATTAATCCCTCCAAAAGTTCCTCCTATATTTTTAATTGTTTCAATAACGGCCTCTGGATTATTATTATTTATTTCGATATCAATAGAGTCTATATCTGCAAATCTCTTAAATAAAACAGATTTACCTTCCATCACAGGCTTCGAAGCTAATGATCCTAAATTACCTAATCCTAATATTGCTGATCCATTACTAATGACTGCAACCAAATTTCCTTTACTTGTATAGTCGTAAGCAAGATCAGGATTTTTGGCTATTTCTTTCACCGGTGCAGCAACTCCAGGTGAGTAAGCAAGAGAGAGATCTCTTTTTGTTGTTAAGGGTTTACTTGAATTAATCTCAATTTTGCCTGACTTTCCTTTTATATGAAAATCAAGTGCCTCTTTATCTGAATAGTGATCAATTTCTGTTTTCTTTGGCATTTATTTAAATGAGTATGTAATATAAAAAAATTTAATTCACTATAAATTTATGGCTTAATTTAGATTATTTATGAACTTACTTTCTTCAGCTTCAATATTTAGTTTTTTTACACTAATCAGCAGAATTTTGGGCTACTTAAGAGATATATTAATAGCTATTTTTCTTGGAGCATCTATTTTTGCAGATGCTTTCTTTGTAGCTTTTAGACTACCAAATACTTTTAGAAGATTATTTGCAGAAGGTACTTTTAACGCAGCTTTCATACCAAGTTATACTTCAGCAAAGTTTAAAAATGATAAAAGTGGTAAACTATTTGCAGATGATGTCTTCAGTCTATTGGTAATTACTTTGCTTTTTATTGTTACGCTTGCAGAAATATTTACACCTTATTTAGTATATTTAATCGCCCCAGGTTTTACAGCCGATGATATTAAGTTTAATCTAGCTGTTGAGCTTACAAGAATTACATTTCCTTTTTTATTATTCGTGAGCTTATCATCATTTTTTTCTGGAATATTAAACTCCAACAATAAGTTTGCTGCAGCAGCAGCAGCACCAATCATTCTTAATTTAGTTTTGATTATCAGTATATTGATTTCCTATTACCAAAATTTAAATTTTGCTAAACAACTATCTTACGGTGTTACTTTAGCAGGTATTATTCAACTTATCTTTCTAATTTATGTAAGTTCAAAATATTATAAGCCATATTTAAAATTCAAAACTAAATTTTCAAAGAAAGTAAAATTTTTTTTTAAAAAATTATTACCAAGTATTCTTTCATCTGGGGTTACCCAGGTTAATATTTTAGTTGGAACTATAATTGCATCTTTTCAATCTGGAGCAGTTTCATATTTATATTATGCAGATAGGGTTTATCAAATTAATTTAGCAATTGCAGGAATAGCTGTTGGAACAGTCTCTCTTCCAGTGTTATCAAAAGCATTAAATAAGAAAAATTATTCGAAAGTTTCAACAATTCAAACTAAGTCTATAGAATTATCTATGCTCTTATCTATACCGGCTAGCCTGGGCTTGATAATTGCTTCAGAAGAAATTGTAAACGCATTATTCGGATATGGATCCTTTAGTTATAAAGATGTTACAATGACATCAGATGCTTTAACTTTTTTTGGATACGGCGTTATCGCATTTGCATTAGTTAAGATTTTAGCTAATTTCTTTTTTGCAAGAGATAATACGAAAACGCCATTCTATATTTCATTACTAATTGTTTTCTTAAATATTTTAATTAGCATTGTGTTTTTTAACAAGATTGGTTTTCTTATAATTCCTATTGCAACTTCCTTTTCAACTTGGATTGGAGTATTAATCTATTTCTACTTATTAAAAAAACACAATTTTTTACTTTTACAAAGTAAAATACTTAATAATTTACTCAAAATAATTATTGCGACGGTTGTAATGTCGATCGCATTAGTCTTTGCTTTATCAAAATACTCAAATTATCTAGAATATAATTACTATTATAAGTCAATTTATTTATTATTAATTGTAGGTTTCGTGGGAATTGTATATTTGTTATTCTGTTACTTATTAGGTTTATTAAAAATTAAAAACTATAAAACAAATTAAATGAGTAAAAAAAAATTAGTATTCTCTGGAGTACAACCAACTGGAAATTTACACTTAGGAAACTATCTTGGAGCTTTAAAGAACTTTGTTTCACTCCAAAAAGAGATGAAATGTATTTATTGTATTGTCGATTTACACGCAATTACTATTTATCAAAAACCTGATGAATTACGTACCAATGTGCTAGAGACATTAGCAGGTTTTTTAGCTGCAGGAATAGATCCAGACAAAAGTATAATTTTTAATCAGTCATCAGTTTCAGGACACACTGAATTAGCTTGGATTTTAAATTGTGTTTCAAGGATGGGCTGGCTTAATCGAATGACTCAATTTAAAGATAAAGCTGGGCCAGACAAAGAAAAAGCTAGTGTAGGTTTATATATTTATCCAAATTTAATGGCAGCAGACATATTACTCTATAAGGCGACACATGTTCCTGTTGGAGCAGATCAAAAACAACATTTAGAATTATCTAGAGATATTGCACAGAAATTTAATAATGATTTTAATTGTAAAGACTTTTTTCCTTTACCAGAACCACTTATTTCTAAAAATATATCTAGAGTTATGAGTTTGCGTGATGGTACAAAAAAGATGAGTAAATCTGAAGAGTCAGATTTTTCAAGAATTAATTTAAAAGATAGTGCTGATCAAATTATCAAAAAAATAAAAAAAGCCAAATCAGACTCCGAGCCTATTCCTGAAAACCCACAAGAATTAGAAAAAAAACCTGAAGCTCTTAATTTAATTAAAATCTATTCTGATATTTCAAAAAATAGTTTTGATAAAGTTTTAAAAGAAATGGCTGGTAAAGAGTATTCTTTTTTAAAGACAAACTTGACAGAAATATTAATTAACGAGATTACACCTGTAGGAAAGGAAATTAATAAATTATTAGCAGATAAGTCTCATCTAAAGCAAATACTCAAAAAAGGCAAAGAAAAAGCCAATATAATTGCTGAGGAAAACCTAAAAATTATACGTGAAAAAGTAGGTTTGATATAATATAAATTCCTCATGATACAGACAGAAACCACTCCAAATCCCAACTCAATAAAATTCCTCTCTGAAAATATTATATCGTCAATCGGCACAGAGGAGTTTCAAAAGGGCAAAGTAGATAATTTATCTAATACTTTTATTAAAGAGCTTTTAGAATTTAAAGGCGTTGAACTTGTACTATTATCCAAAAATTTTTTATCTGTTAAAAAAACAGATGAAGCTTCGTGGGAAGAGCTTAAACCAATGGTCATTTCTCACTTAAACCATTATTTTGAAAATAATAAAGAACCGATTTTGAAGGAAAATAAAAATTTAGATAATTCAAATAATACAGACGAAACTGTTAAAAAAATAATAGACGTTTTGGATACTAAAATTAGACCTGCTGTCGCACGAGATGGTGGAGATATAAAGTTTAAATCTTTTGAAAATGGAGTTGTTAAAGTAGAGTTGCAAGGTAGTTGTTCAGGCTGCCCAAGCTCACTCATGACACTTAAGCAAGGAGTTCAAAATCTTCTTAAACACTATGTAAAAGAAGTAAATTCAGTAGAAGCGCTTTAGAATATGAAAAAAAAACTAAGCTACAGAGATAAATTATTAGAATTAGCATACATTTATAATGTAAAAGAGATACAAGAATATACAAAAAATAGAAAACATCTTACCACCGGACAAATTGAACTAATTTTAAAAAAAAATAAAATTATTATTCCAAAAGATTTTAAAACTAGTTTTTTTAAAGAAAATTTTACAAAACCAATTTCAAAATTAAAATCAAGTGTTGCTGAATATAAAGAAGAGAAGATAAAAGATAAGAATAGATTAATAAGAAGAATAGAAAACTATAAATATGACACATCCAGGAAAGTAAACCATGGATTTAACAATCTATGGAAAGGAATAGGCATTATTGGTTTCAATTTTTTAAATGTCTTTCCTAAGTTAGGCTCTACAGTAAGTAAATTTTTTGGCAATCTTTTTACAGATGTCTTTAACTCAATTTATAACCAACAAATTGACCCAAGGAGTGCGAGAAACGTTATAATAGGATTCTTTTTAGTTGTCGGGATATCCACAGCTGTTGTTGTGGGTGTAAACAGTTATAAAAACTTTGATTTTTCTAAAAAAACCCTTGAAACCAAAAAACCTGAGGTCAAAATAAAAAAAGAAAACAAAAAACCTGAAGTAAAAACAAAAAAAGAAACTAAAAAACCTGAAGTAAAAACAAAAAAAGAAACTAAAAAACCTGAAGTAAAAACAAAAAAAGAAACTAAAAAACCTGAGCTTAAAGTTAAAAGAAACAATGTAGCAGAGGTAATATTACCTGATTTAAATTTAAGAACTGAGACGGTTATTCAACTTTTTAAGGACGTTGACTACGATTTAAGAAAAGTAAGAAGTGAAAAATTGGTAAAACCAATATACTTTACACAATTTCCAAGAGATCTAAACGGTTTACAAAACGTACAACTTAAAAAAGAGACATTTATTAAGATTGTTCTGCCTTTAATCGTAGCAGAGAACGAAAAGATATTAGATGACCGTGAAAAATTAAAAATTTTAATTGAAAAAAAATTCACATCTGATTTAGAAAAACAATGGCTAAGACAAAAGCTTCTTGAATATAAAGTAAAAAGAGGTGATCTTAATCAGTTAATGTTTAGAATGGATATGATACCAGTTTCCATAGCGTTAGCCCAGGCCGCAAAAGAAAGTGGCTGGGGCACATCTAGATTTGCTTTAGAGGGTAATGCTATTTTTGGTCAATGGACTTGGGACGGACAAGGTATAGCGCCATTAGACAGAGATAGTAACAAAAATCATAAAATATTAAAATTTCCAATATTAAGGGCATCTGTGAAGGCATACAAAAATAATTTAAATACACATAAAAGCTATTCAAAATTTAGAGAAAAAAGAAAGCAGTTAAGAGATAAAGAAAAAAAAATTACAGGACTAGCACTTACATCTACTCTAAAAAATTATGCTCAAACTGGATCAGAATACACTAAAATATTAAATCAAATAATAACTCAAAATAGATTGTCTGATTTTGAACGTGTGAAGTTGGTAAATTCTGTGAAACAAGTAGAATTAAATTCTTAATTATTTTTCACTAACAACATATTGAATACCAAGCCATCTCCAGAAACCGTGTTCCTCTCTCAAAGAACAATTAATTCTACCTCGCTCACCAATAAATTTTTCTTCTATTTTGATTTCTAATACGTTTTTAGCTAAAAAAGATATCGACGAGTTTCTCCATCTATTTCCCTCATTAGAAAAACATGTAATTTGTTTTAGATTTTCAATATCATTATGAAAATCTATTTTAATTATAGGAGGATTTTTAGATTGTAATAAATATCTTTCCTCAGGGATAATTTTTTTAAATTTAAAAGGCAAAGTTTTCATTAAAGTATTGAATCTTTTTATTTCTCCGTATTTCTCATTTATAGGGAATCTAGGAAGTGCCCACATATCTTTGGACTCATCAATAACACCAGAGTGTTGTCCAAAAGCATACTTGAAACCTAAATCTTTAATAATTTTTTTAAATTCTAAGCTATATTCACCAAAAGGATATGAGAAAAATTCGGAATTCTCACCTAATTCTTTTTCAAATATTTCGATTGATTTTAATATATCGTTTCTAATAATTTCAGAGTTTTCATCTACCAGATACTCGTGAGAATGGCTATGATTTCCTATTTCAACATTTCCTGATTCATGTAATTCTTTAATTTGGTCCCAACTCATATAATTAAATGATCCAACTTCCCTTGTATTAACAAACAATAAAACAGGAATTTTTCTCTCTTTAAGTATTGGCCAAGCATTTTCATAAAATGATAACAAACCGTCGTCTACAGTAAAAAGGATTTTTCTTTCCAATTTGTTTTCTGACAAACTTTTATAAAAATTTTTTGGATGAATAAACTTTAACCCCTCTTTTTCAATAATTTTTAGCTGTTCTTTAAAAACATCCATTTGTATATTAGTGGATGGATATTTACCTTCATTAAATCTATGATACATTATAGATATAAGTCCATAGTCATTAAAACTTAAATTTTTGGCTTGAATTTTTGATTTATGCAACTCAAAAGAAAAAAATATAAAAAAAATGATTACTGATTTTTTAATTATCAACTGCATTGGAAAGGATGATAAATTAGGTTTACGAATAAATAAAGATTTTTTTATATATGATTTTAGTAGTAAAAATATAAATGGTGATAAACTCGTTTCTCAAATTTTAAAACTTTTGAATTCAAAAAAAGTTCAACTGAATGATCGATTCAGTGTAATTTTAAATCAGGGTCCTGGTAGTTTTTCCAGAACTAGAATATCTTTGGCCGTCGCAAAGGGCCTAAAAATAGCTAAAAAAGTGAAGGTATATGGCTATAAAAATGAAGATCTGAAGGAATTTGACCAAAAAAATATCGAAAAATTATTGGCAAACAATTTATTAGAAAAAAATTTGATTAAGCCTATCTATTTAAGTTAAATTAAGCCATGAGCATAATAGAGGATAAATGTAAAGAAAAGGGTGTAAGACTCACAGACCAAAGAAAAATTATTGCCAAAGTTCTTTCTGAGTCAAAAGAAGTCTATGGTTCTAAAGATCATCCGGATGTAGATGAGTTACATAAAAGAGTCACTACAATCGATGACAGAATAAGTATTGCGACTGTTTACAGAACAGTTAAACTTTTTGAAGAATCAGGAATACTTGTTAAGCATGATTTCAAAGCAGGTAAAGCACGGTACGAAATAAATGATGACCATAATCATTTAATTGATATTAACAGTGGTGAAATAGTAGAATTCGTTGATAAAGACATAGAGGAATTGCAAAAAAAAATTGCTAAAAAGTTAGGTTATAATCTTGTTGATCACAAACTTGAGTTGTATGGATCAAAAATAAAAAAATAAATTGAAAAAAAAAATTTTCATAAAAACATATGGCTGCCAAATGAATGAATACGATAGTAATCGTATTTATGATTTATCTAAAAAACTTAATTACATTAAAACCGACAATGTTGAAGACACAGATTGTTACGTTCTTAACACTTGTCACATTAGAGAAAAAGCAACCGAAAAAGTTTACCACGACATAGGAAGAGTAAAAAAAGAATTTAGAAATAAAAAAAAACCTATAGTAATTGTTACAGGATGTGTAGCTCAAGCAGAGGGGGAAGTATTACTTGAAAAAGAGAAGTATATCGATGCTGTTATAGGACCACAGTCTTATCATTTATTAGAAAAAATCATAAAAAATATTGAAAAAAAATTTAAAAAAATAAATATAACAGAATTCGATGTAATTGATAAGTTCGATAATTTAAATCTCATAAAAAATTCAAGTACTAATATTTCGTCTTTTTTAACCATTCAAGAAGGCTGTGATAAATTTTGTAAATTTTGTGTTGTACCTTATACAAGAGGACCTGAGTTTTCACGATCAATAAACGAACTTTTAAATGAATGTATTGATTTAGCAAACAATGGTGCAAAAGAAATTACACTTTTAGGTCAAAATGTAAATGCTTTCAATTATTGTGGAATAAAACTCTCAGATTTGATTTATGAAATATCAAAAATTAAAAATATTCAAAGAATTAGATATACAACATCACATCCGATAGATTTCTCAAAAGATTTAATTGATGCACATGCGAATATCAAAAAACTAATGCCTTTAATTCATCTACCAGTGCAAAGCGGTTCTAATAAAATTTTAAATAAAATGAACAGGAAACACACTGTAGAATATTATATAGACTTAATTCGTAAGTTAAAAAAAGTTAACCCTTTAACAAGATTTTCAAGTGATTTTATTATAGGTTATCCTGGTGAAACCGACCAAGATTTTGAGGACTCGTTACATTTGTTGAATGAAATTGAATTTATAAACTCTTTTTCCTTTATATATAGCTCAAGAGCTGGTACTCCAGCAGCTAAATTAGAACAAGTTGATGAGAATATCGCAAAAAAGAGACTGGTAATTTTTCAGAAAAGGGCGAATGAAATAAAAATGAGATATAGAAAAAAATTATTTAACAAACCAGCTAAAGTACTATTCGAAAATAAAGCAAAAGATAATAATAAATATTTTGGAAGGGATGAATACTTTAATTCAGTAATAGTTAAAAGTGATCAAAATTTAATTGGTCAAATCAAAGAGGTAAAAATCCTTAATGGAAATCAAAATACGTTATTTGGAGAAATGAAACAAAAGATCAAAAATAAGGAATTCGCTGCTTAATAATGTCAGAGATAAGTAAGATTGATCAAATTTTAATTTTAAAGAAAATTGACAACGATACAGTCAATGCGCAGATAACAGACAATCAGATGTTGATGTCAATAGTAGGACAATTTGATCAAAATTTAAAAAGTTTATCAAAATTAACTAATACTAATATATTTTTCAGAGGAAATTCTATTACTTGTAAAGGGAAAAAGGAAAATATAAAATTATTTTGTGACGCTATAAAATTTTTAATTAACAAACATTTTTTAACAAATGTTATCGAGAAAGAAGATATAATTTTTTCAGTTAAAAAAAATATGGAATTTGAAGAGACAAATGTAAAATCATTTCAACAATTAATTAAAACACCCAGAAAGTCAGTTATAGCTCGTTCAAAAAGACAATCAGATTATATAAAAGCCCTAAAAGAAAATGACATTGTAATATCCTTGGGCCCAGCTGGAACTGGAAAAAGTTTCTTGGCAGTATCAGTAGCAGTTACAATGTTAATAGAAAAAAAAATTGAACGAGTAATATTGTCTAGACCTGCAGTAGAGGCAGGAGAAAAACTTGGATTTTTACCGGGCGACATGAAAGAGAAAGTAGACCCCTATTTAAGACCTTTATATGATGCCTTATATGAACTCTTTGGCGCTGATAAAATTGATAAAAAAATTGAGTCAGGAGAAATTGAAATTGCACCACTAGCTTTTATGAGAGGTAGAACATTAAAAAACTGCTTTGCAATTTTAGATGAAGCACAAAACGCAACAGAAACACAAATAAAAATGTTTTTGACAAGAATAGGAGAAAATTCAAAATTAGTAGTGAATGGTGATCCATCACAAATAGATTTGATTAACAAATCTCAGTCAGGACTTGTAAAATCTAAAAAAATATTGAAAAACTTAAAGGAAATAAAAATTGTAGAATTTGACCATAATGATGTTGTAAGGCATCCCTTAGTTTCTAAAATTATTAGCGCTTATCAAAGAAAAAGCTCTGATGATAAAGATTAATGTAATCTCCAACAATGTTAAGTGGAGAAAATATTTAAAAAATCCAAATATTTTTATTGAAAAAAAAATTAGTAAACTTAACAAGAAAACATCGATATTTAAGAAAAAAATAGTATTTTGTACTCTATTGTTATCTGGCGGGGGAGAAATAAAAAAACTTAATAGAAAATTTAGGAAGAAGAATAAAACTACCGATGTTCTTTCATTTCCTTTTCATACAAAGACAGAATTAGAAAAAAAATTAAAAAAAGATACAGAAATTTATTTGGGTGATATAATTGTTAACATAAGTAAAGTAAAAAATAAAAAAAATACTAAATTGTTTAAATCTGAATTTGACAAACTTTGGATACATGGATTGGTGCATTTACTTGGGTATGATCATAAAAGAGATAAGGATTTTCATAAAATGGCAAAAATTGAAAAAAAATTCTTTTCTTATTTAAAATAAATGATTGAAAATTATTTAAATAATCGTTTTTTAACCTTGTGTCTTTTTCCGTTAATACTAGGGTCGATAACAGTTCTATCTTTTGAACCATTTAACTTAACATTTATAAATTTTTTTGTTCTTCCAACATTCTTTTTTTTAATAATTTATATTAAGAAAAAATCAAAAAGTATTTATAGAAAAAAGCCGTATAAAAAAAATTTGTTTTTATTTGGAACTTCTTTTGGTTTTGGATTTTATTTAAGTGGTATTCATTGGATAGCAAATTCACTAACTTTTGATGATAGTTTTAAAATTTTTATTCCTTTAGCATTAGTTTTAATACCATTATTTTTAAGTTTATTTTTTTCTTTAGTAGTTTTGATAATAGGTCCTTTTATAAATTTAAATCTAAACTCAATTTTACTTTTGTCGGGAGGACTAGCTTTTTCAGACTTTTTACGGGCAAAAATTTTAACAGGTTTTCCATGGAATTTGTGGGCTTATAGCATCTCATGGGCGACAGAACTTATCCAAATCTTGAATATAATTGGATTATTTGCTTTTAATTTAATTATTATTTCAATCTTTATGTTTCCAGCAGTTTTATTTTTTAAGATAAACTTAAGTAAAAAGCTTTTACTTTTGATATATCCTATTATTTTATTTTTAATTTTTTATATTTACGGAAATCATTCTATTAACCAGAATAGATCATTGTTAAAATTAAATAATCAAAAATTTAATATAAAAGTAATTTCTCCAAATTTTAAACTTGAGTATGATATTGATTTAAAGGAAGTTGAAAGCAAATTACAAAAACTTATTAAATATAGTGAACCAATGAACAATTCTAAAACTCTTTTTGTTTGGCCCGAAGGCGTGTTTAGTGGTTATAATTATGAAGAACTATTAATATTTAAAGAATTATTCTCAAAAAATTTTTCTAAAAATCACTTCATACTCTTTGGAGTTAATAAATATAACCCTAAAAAAAATGGTAATTTTAACAGCTTAATTATTGTAAATAATGAGTTAGAAATTTTAAAAGAGTATCATAAACAAAAGCTTGTTCCATTTGGTGAGTTTTTGCCTTTTGAAAAATTGTTGAGAAGAATAGGATTGAAAAAAATTACCGAGGGTCATGGTTCTTTTTTAGTAGGTGGAAAACAAGAAAATCTTAATTTAGATAATTTAAATATTTTACCCTTGATTTGTTATGAGGTAATATTCACTAAACTAATACAGAAATCACCAGACGAAACAAATTTAATTATCAATATATCAGAAGACGGATGGTTTGGAGACTCGATTGGACCATATCAACATTTCCCAAAAGGTATTTTCAGAGCAATTGAACAAAACTCATTTTTTATCAGATCAGCAAATAAAGGCATAAGTGCAATAATTAATAATAAAGGTGAAATTATAAAAATACTAAATCCTAACGAAACTGGTAATATAGAGCTAGAGGTCCCGCTTATAAAAAACAATAATAAAAATAAAAATGATTTGATATTTTTTATGCTTTTAATTACATATTATTTTATCTTTTATTATAAAAAAAATAATGGTGAATAATAATTATCTATTTACAAGTGAGTCAGTTTCTGAGGGCCATCCAGATAAGGTTTGTGATAGAATTTCTGATATGGTTGTGGATACCTACTTACATAAAGATCCCGTATCTAGAGTAGCATGCGAAACTTTAACAACAACAAATAAGGTGGTTTTAGCAGGAGAGACTAGAGGTCCCAAAATAAATCAAGATGAATTAATCTCCAAAATTCGAAGTTGTATAAAAGATATAGGTTATGATCAAAAAGGTTTTAGTTGGAAAACTGCGGACATAGAAACATACTTACATGATCAGTCATCAGATATTGCTATGGGAGTAGACTCAAAGGATAACAAAGATGAAGGAGCTGGAGATCAAGGTATAATGTTTGGTTATGCATGCAGTGAAACAGAGGATCTGATGCCTGCACCAATATATTTCTCACATAAAATTTTAAGACTTATGGCAGAAGATAGAAAAAAAGGTACTCTTGTGGGTATTGAACCAGATTCAAAAAGCCAGGTTACAATGTTATATGAGGACAACAAGCCAACAAAAGTTACTTCAATTGTTGTCTCTACTCAACATTCAAAGGATTTGAATCAGCAAAAGGTAAGAGAATTAATAATACCCTACATTAAAAAATCTATACCTGAAAATTATTTAGAAGATTTAAATTCAAAAGAAATTTATATAAACCCTACTGGTCAATTTATAATTGGTGGACCAGACGGTGATACTGGATTAACTGGAAGAAAGATAATAGTTGACACTTACGGTGGCGCAGCACCGCACGGCGGGGGTGCATTTTCTGGCAAGGATCCGACAAAAGTAGATAGATCTGCTGCTTATGCCTCAAGATATTTAGCTAAAAATATTGTTGCTGCAGGAGTATCTAATAAATGTTTGATCCAGTTAGCATATGCAATCGGCGTATCTAAGCCGTTATCAATATTTTTGAAGCTTGATGATAAAGATGTTAAAAAAGTCGATAAAGTAAAAAAAATAATTGATCAAAACTTTGATTTATCTCCTCGTGGAATTAGACAAATGTTAAACTTGAATAATCCAATTTATGAAGTCACATCAGCTTATGGCCACTTTGGTAGAAAACCAACAGATAAAGGTGAGTTTTCTTGGGAAAAAACTGATAAAACTGATTTATTCAAACTGTAATCTTGAAAAAACCATAATTTTCTTCTAATAATTATAAAATTATTAATAATTTCAAAATGGGCAGTAGCCCATTTTTTTTTAGGGGATATAAAATGTTGAATAGAGGATTAGATAAACTTGAGCTTTTAAGAATAGTTGAGGCGGTTGCAAATGAAAAATCCATTGATAAAGAACTTGTAATAAGTTCAATGGAAAGCGCCATTCAGAAAGCTGCCCTGACTAAATTTGGAAGTGATAATAATATAGAGGTAGCTATAAGTAGAGAGAGTGGAGAAATAAAAATACAAAAAGTACTTGAAATAGTTGATAAAGTTGAGGACTCCTCTAGAGAAATTACTTTAGATCAAGCTAAAAAAAATAGTAAAGAGATAGATAATTTAAAAGTTGGCGAAAAAATTTATGAAGAATTGCCACAAATTGATTTTGGTCGGATTGCTGCCCAAAGTGCTAAACAAGTAATTAGTAGCAGAGTTAGGGAAGCCGAAAAAAATAGGCAATATGAAGACTTTATTGATAAACAAGGACTGATATTGAGCGGAATTATTAAAAGATTAGAATATGGAAACGTTATAGTAGATTTAGGAAAAGCCGAGGGAGTGATTAAGAAAGATGAACTTATACCTAGAGAAATACTCAAAACAGGAGATAGGGTAAAAGCATACTGCTATGAAGTCAAAAAAGAATTAAAAGGACATCAAATTTTTCTCTCTAGAGCGCATCCTCAATTTTTAGCTAAATTATTTTTTCAAGAGGTTCCTGAAATTTATGAAGGGACAATAGAAATAAAATCCGTGGCACGAGACCCAGGAAGTAGAGCAAAAATCTGTGTACATTCAAAAGACTCATCAATTGACCCTGTTGGAGCATGTGTAGGTATGAGGGGAAGTAGAGTTCAGACTATCGTCAATGAACTTCATGGTGAAAAAATAGACATTATAAAGTGGACAGAAGATTTACCAACTTTAATTTCTGAGTCACTTTCTCCAGCAGAGATACAAAGGGTTTTAATTGATCAAGACAATAAAAGAATCGATATAATATTAACTGAGGAAAATTTAAGTAAAGCAATAGGAAGAAGAGGTCAAAACGTTAGGCTTGCATCTAAATTAACAAATTATGAAATAGATATTTTGACAGACAAAGAAGACTCAGAGAGAAGACAAGCGGAATTTAAGGAAAGAACAGACACTTTAATTAAAAATCTAGAAGTTGATGAGACACTTGGCCAGTTACTTGTTTCTGAAGGTTTGAATTCAATAGAAGAGATTGCACAATCTGAACCAGAAAAAATATCGAAAATAGATGCAATAGACGATGAAACAGCTAAAGAACTTATAAAAAGATCAAAAGAAACTTTATTGAAAGAAAAAGAAGCAGTTGCACTAAAACTTAAAGAACTTGGAGTGGAGGAAAGTTTAATAAATTTAAAAGGAATGACCCAAGGAATGTTAGTAATACTTGGCCAAAAAAATATTAAAAAAATCAGTGACTTCGCAGATCTTTCCTCAGATGAATTGATTGGGGGATTTGACGAAATAAAAGGTAAAAAAATTAGGATAGAGGGATATCTTGAGGAATTTTCGTTATCACGAAAAGAGGCAGATGATTTAATTATGTCTGCACGAAAGATTGTTTACAAGTAATGTTATGGAAAAAGACAAAAAAAAAACGCTTACAATATCAACTGGTTTAAAAAAAAAGATTGATACAACTCTTATATCCTCTGGGGGCAAAAAAACTTACTCAATAGAGAAAAAAAAACCTTTCAGAGCTAACAAAAATTCGGTGAAACCAAATCTAAATCAACCATTAAATCTTAGCAATGATGCCAAAAAGAAAAATTTTGCGAGAAAATTTATTGAACAACAAGCAACTAAAGATTTTATTAAAAAGGAAAATAAACCAGCTGGTAAAAGTAAACTTAAATTAAAGGGCCCAGTAGACAAAAGAAATTTCAAATTAACAGTTTCTAGAGCACTTAACGTAGAGGAAATTGAAATAAAACAGAGAAGCTTAGCTTCAGTTAAGAGAGCAAGATTAAAGGATAAAAAAATTAAACCTGAAGGTGAGGAAAAAAAAGAATTCAAAAAGGTTATCAAAGAAGTAAAAATCCCAAGTCAGATTACAATCCAGGAACTTTCAAATCGAATGGCTGAAAAATCTAATGAAATTATTAAGTTT
This sequence comes from uncultured Pelagibacteraceae bacterium, assembly GCA_902554785.1. Taxonomy (GTDB): domain Bacteria; phylum Pseudomonadota; class Alphaproteobacteria; order Pelagibacterales; family Pelagibacteraceae; genus Pelagilacustribacter. The sequence goes on along the minus strand of CACDQG010000002.1, from coordinate 37,945 downwards.
TTATTTAATATGAAAGTAGTTGCTACTATCAATCACACAATTGATAAAGACACAGCAGAATACATAGTAAAAGAATTTGGGCACAAACCCATAATTGAGGAAAAATTATCGGTTAAGACAGATAAAACTGAGAAAGAATTAACAGGGGAAGTAAAAATTAGACCTCCAGTAGTCACAATTATGGGCCACGTGGACCATGGAAAAACATCATTACTTGATGCCTTGAGGGATACAAACGTTGTCTCTGGAGAATATGGTGGGATAACTCAACATATTGGAGCATATCAGGTAAAAGAGAAAGATAAGTTGATTACATTTATTGATACTCCTGGCCATGCAGCTTTCACAGAGATGAGGGCAAGAGGATCAAAAATTACTGACATTGTTGTATTAGTGGTTGCAGCAGATGACGGTATAAAACCCCAAACTGTAGAGGCTATTAAACACGCCCAAGCGGCAAAAGTACCTATAATAGTCGCGATTAATAAATGTGATCTACCAGAAAAGAATATTAGTAAAATAAAAAACGAAATGATGCAGTACGAGTTAATAGCTGAAGATTTAAGTGGAGATACCTTGTTTGTGGAAGTTTCAGCTTTGAAAAAAATGAATTTAGATAAACTTAAAGAAAATATTCTTCTTCAATCAGAAATTTTAGACTTGAAAGCTTCTTATACAGATCTAGCAAAAGGAGTTGTTATTGAGTCAAAAATTGACAAAGGCAAGGGTCCAGTATCAACTATTTTAATTAATAACGGAAAGTTAAAAAAAGGAGACTTTTTTATTTGCGGAAATACCTGGGGCAAGATTAGAGCCATGATTAATTATGAGGGAAAAATTGTAGAAGAAGCTCTTCCATCAATGCCAGTAGAGATATTAGGTATGAATGGCTCTGCTTACGCTGGTGCTGAATTTATTGTTACTGAAAATGAGGAAGTTGCAAAAAACATGGTAGAATTAAAAACTAATGCAACCGAAAATCTAAAGATAATGCCTAAAGACAAGGCAGCTTTATTTGAGAGTGCAAAAACTAAAGATGAATTGAATATAATAATAAAATCTGACGTTCAAGGATCAAGTGAAGCTTTAAAGATGTCAATTAATAAAATAGAACACAATGAAGTTGTAGCAAAAATAATTTTGTCTGATATAGGCATGATAAATGAGACCGATGTCTCTTTGGCTAAAGCTTCTAATGCGATTTTAATTGGATTTAATGTTAAACCAAATCGGGAGGCTAAAAAACTGGCTGATGATCAGAAAATACAAATTAAATATTTTAATATCATATATGAAGCCATTGATTATGTCGAAAAATCTTTATCAGGTCTTCTAGAGCCAGATATCAAAGAGACAGTTTTGGGAAGCGCTGAAATACAAAAAATATTTAAAGTTTCGTCTGCTGGAAAAATTGCGGGATCGAAAGTGCTTAATGGAGAAATTAAAAGTAAGTCTAAAGCCAGAATTATACGAGATGGCGCCGTTGTTCATACTGGTGAAATACTCTCAATTTTTAGAGAAAAGAACCAAGTGAAAGAAGTAGGTACAGGTTTAGAGTGCGGAATAAGTATTAAAGATTACATAGATTTTAAGGAAAAAGATATAATCGAGTCTTTTCTGTCAGAGGAGATTCAAAGATCAATATAAAATGACGGATCATTCAATACATAAATCATACAGCCAAAGACAGCTAAGGGTTGGGGAACTCGTTAAACAAAATCTTGGTGAGCTATTTATTAGAAACGAGGCTAAAATACCTTTAATTAATTCAAAATTGATTACAGTTACCGAGGTAAGAATGACGCCAGATCTTAAAACAGCAAGAGTATATGTAATTCCACTTGGCGGTGTAGATATTAAAGAAACAGTAAGTATCTTGACGGAGTACTCACATCTTGTTAGAAAAGCGCTGTCTAAAAGGTTAGATATTAAATTTCTTCCTAAGCTAACATTTGTTGAAGATAACTCATTTGATTATGCTGAAAAAATAGAAAGAATAATAAAACAAAATAAAGAAAATGATAAAGAAAAAAAAAGATACAATTAGATCATTGGCAACACATTCTAAAGACGTTGGTTCTACAGAAATCCAAATTGGATTGCTGACAGATAAAATTATAAAATTATCGGAACACTTTAAAAGTTTTAAAAAAGATAAACACTCAACTTTAGGTTTGACTAAATCAGTAAACAAAAGAAAAAAGCTTCTTGCATACCTTAAAAAGAAAAACTCTGAGTCCTACCAAAAAGTTATTAAACAATTAAATTTAAGGAAATAATGTTCAAAATACATAAGGAAGAATTGAAAGTTAACGGTAAAACTTTAACTTTAGAGACAGGTAAAGTTGCAAGACAAGCGGATGGAGCAATCATTGCCTCGTTAGGGGAAACAGTGGTAATTGCTACAGCTGTAGGTGCTAAAAAAGTTGCTGAAGGTCAAGACTATTTCCCTTTGTCAGTAAATTACCAGGAAAAATATTATGCAGCAGGGAAAATACCTGGTGGATATTTTAAAAGGGAAGCTAGACCAACAGAGGCTGAAACATTAATTTCAAGATTGATAGATAGACCTATTAGACCTCTATTTCCATCAGATTTTATGAACGAGGTTCAAGTACTTCCTACAGTGCTTTCTTACGATAATGAAAACCAACCAGATATATTATCAATCATTGCATCTTCTGCAGCTTTAGCCATATCAGGATTACCTTTTTTGGGGCCGATAGCTGCAAGTAGAGTTGGATTTAAAGATGGAAACTATTTATTAAATCCTTCAGTGGAGGAATTAAAAGAATCTGAGTTGGACTTAGTTGTTGCTGGGACTAAAGATGCAGTTTTAATGGTTGAGTCAGAAACAACAGGATTATCTGAAAAAGTTATGCTAGATGCAGTAAAATTCGGACATGAAAAATTTGTTCCAATAATTGAAGCAATTGAGAAGTTAGCAAAAAAAGCTGGAAAACCCAAGTGGGAAGTTGAAGAAGTAGATCATTCTGAAATTAAAAAGAAAATTGCTGAGAAATTTGAAACTCGTTTAAGAAACGCATTTAAAGAAATAGATAAGAAAAAAAGATCTACAGCTATTTCTGAAATAGAGACTCAATGTAAAGAAATGTTTGCAGAAGATGAAACTATTACAGAAAATCAAGCAATGAGTCAGCTGAAATCTCTAGAAAAAGATATAGTTAGAACTGCAATTTTAAAAGAAAAGAAAAGAATTGATGGAAGAGGATTAGCAGACGTAAGACAAATCAAATGTGAGGTAGGAGTTTTACCAAGAACTCACGGATCTGCTCTATTTACAAGAGGAGAAACGCAAGCACTTGTAGTTACGACACTAGGAATGACAGATGATGAACAAAGATTAGAAAGCCTAGAGGGCATGCAAAGATCAAACTTCATGTTGCATTATAATTTTCCTCCATTTTCAGTTGGGGAATGTGGTAGAATAGGTACTGGCAGAAGAGAAATTGGACATGGAAAACTTGCTTGGAGGGCAATAAATTCATCTTTACCAACAAAAGAGAACTTTCCATACACATTAAGAGTAGTTTCAGAAATAACAGAGTCTAACGGATCTTCATCAATGGCTACAGTTTGTGGAACTTCACTATCATTAATGGATGCAGGAGTCCCAATAAAAGAACCAGTTGCTGGTATTGCAATGGGCTTAATCAAAGAGGGTGAGGATTTTTCTGTATTATCAGATATTTTAGGAGATGAAGATCATTTAGGAGATATGGATTTTAAAGTAGCTGGTACAAAAAATGGCATCACCTCACTTCAAATGGATATTAAAATCACAGGTATAACTTTTGAAATTATGGAAAAAGCTTTAGATCAAGCAAAAGAAGGAAGAAAACATATTTTAGGTGAAATGAACAAAGCCATTAAAAGTTCGAGAAAAGAATTTTCAAAACACACTCCAAAAATAGAGACAATTAAAGTTGATAAAAAAGATATAGCTACGGTAATTGGAAAAGGTGGTGCAACTATTAGGGAAATTGTTGAGACCTCGGGAGCCAAAGTTGATGTCAAAGATACTGGAGAAGTAACTGTTGCTGCACCAGATGAAGCATCCAGAAACAAAGCTATAGATTTTATTAAAAATTTAATTGCCAAACCAGAAATGGGTAAAATTTATAAAGGAAAAGTTGTTAAGATAATGGAATTTGGAGCTTTTGTTAACTTTTTAGGAAAACAAGATGGTCTTGTACATATATCTGAGCTTGCTAACAAAAGAGTAGCAAAAGTTGGAGATGTTGTAAAAGAGGGTGATGAAGTTTCAGTTAAAGTTGTTGGTTTTGATAGAGGAAAAGTAAAACTTTCTATGAAACAAGCATCAGCTTAATTCATATTTTTAGGATCAGGCATACCTACTTTGTTGTATCCTGCATCTACATAATGAATTTCTCCAGTAACGCCCGCAGCGAGATTGCTGAGCAAATATAAAGCAGAATTTCCTACATCATGGATATCAACATTTCTTTTTAAAAATGAGTGGTCTTCATTCCATTTATATAAAAACTTCGCATCCCCAATTGCGGAAGCAGCCAAGGTTTTAATTGGTCCAGCACTTATGGCATTAACTCTTATTTTTTTCCTTCCTAGATCTCTCGCTAAATATTTTACACTCGCTTCTAAAGCGGATTTACAAACACCCATAACATTATAATTTGGTATTGCTTTGGTGGATTCGTATGTAAGAGTTAGTAAACTACCCCCTTCATTCATTATCTTTGAAGCTTCTTTCGAAACTTCGGTGAACGAAAAACATGAGATAAGCATACTTCTAAGAAAATTTTCTCTTGTAGTATTTAAATATTCTCCAGATAATTCTGACTTGTCTGAAAAAGCAACCGCATGTACAACAAAGTCAATTTTTCCCCATTTTGACTTAATATCTTCAAAAAGCTTTACGATCTCATCTTTTTTTTCCACGTCACAGCTAAATGTAATATTCGAATTTAATTTATCTGCTAAAGGAACCACTCTTTTTTTTAATGCATCACCTAAGTAAGTAAAAGCTAATTCAGCTCCTGCTTCTGCAAGTTTTTGAGATATACCCCATGCTATTGAGCGCTCATTCGCAACACCCATGATTAAACCTTTTTTACCTTTCATATAATTCATTATTTTACCTTTTCAAATACTAAAGTAGCATTAGTCCCGCCAAAACCAAAACTATTAGACATTATAGAATTTAAATTAACATCTTTTTCAACTTTAGTGACAATTGGATATTTTTTTGCTTCTTCGTCCATATCGTTAATGTTAGCTGATGCTGCTATAAAATTATTTTTCATCATAATTAAACTATAAACAGCCTCATGAACTGAAGTAGCTCCGAGAGAATGTCCCGCAAGAGATTTAGTTGAACTAATTTTGGGTTTATAGTCATTAAATACTTTTCCCACAGCTTTTAATTCAGTTATATCTCCAACTGGTGTAGATGTTCCATGTGTATTTATGTAATCAATTTTATTTTTCGCAGTACTCATTGCCATTTTCATGCATCTCACTGCTCCTTCTCCAGAAGGAGCAACCATATCATATCCATCTGAGGTAGCACCGTATCCTGTTAGTTCGGCATATATTTTTGCGCCTCTCGATTTAGCATGTTCGTACTCCTCTAAAACTAAAACTCCACCACCACCTGAGATAACAAAACCATCTCGAGTTTTATCATACGGTCTTGATGCTTTTTCTGGAGTTTCATTATATTTTGAAGACAGAGCTGTCATTGCATCAAACATTGCTGTCATTGCAAAGTGAACTTCATCACTACCACCAGCAAAAATGATTTTTTGTTTTCCTAGTTGAATTAATTCCATTGCATTTCCGATACAATGCCCACTAGTTGCACAAGCTGAACTGATCGTATAATTAACGCCTTTAATCTTGAAAGGTACTGCGAGAGTCGCCGAAGCAGTGCTAGACATTGTCCGCGGAACTACAAAAGGCCCCATTCGCTTCGGACTTTTATCCCTAGTTTTGTCTGCAGCTAGAATAACATTTTCAATTGAGGGACCCCCTGATCCCATAATCATCCCAGTAGATATATTGCTTACATCTTTCTCTTCTAAACCAGAGTCTTTTACTGCTTCACTCATAGAAATATAATTATAAGCAGAGCCTGGACCCATAAATCTAATAAATTTTCGATCAACATGATCTTCAAGCTTAATATTTGGCTTCCCATGGACATGACTTTTTAAATTATATTCTTTATATTCTTCAGCAAAAGTAATTCCTGATTTTGAGGTTAATAGTGACTTAAAAACCTCTTCTTGATTATTTCCTAAGCAAGAAACTACTCCAATTCCAGTTATCACAACTCTTTTCATGATTTAAATAATCCTACTTTTAAATTTTCTGCTTTATAAATTATTTTTCCGTCAGCACTTAATATACCATTGGCCAACCCTACAGCTGTACCTTCCTTTTTTAAAATTCTTTTCATATTTATCTCATAGGTTGCCACCTTCACATTTTTTAAAACTTCACCAGTAAATTTTACAGAGTTTACGCCCAAAGCCCTACCTTTTCCTGGCTCACCTATCCAACCCAAATAAAACCCAACTAGTTGCCACATTGCATCCAAACCTAAACAGCCTGGCATCACTGGATCCTTTTTAAAATGACATTCAAAAAACCAAAGATTGTCCTTAATATCAAGCTCAGCTTTTATAAAACCTTTTTTAAATTCACCAGTATCTTTTTTAATCTCTGTTATTCTATCAAACATTAACATTGGAGGTAGAGGAAGTTTAGCATTACCTTCACCAAACAACTTTCCCTCACCACACGAAATTAATTCTTCATAATTGTAGCTGTTTTTTTGCATGGTTTAGAATTGTTTTACTTGATTTAGCAAAAGTTTCATATATATTTGTGTTTAGAATGATTATAAACTAGGTAAAATTACTAAAAAAACGTGAAAAAAATAGATATTTTAAAAAAATTAAGATCATCCGGGTTAAGACCAACAAAACAAAGAGTAGAAATCGCTAAATTCCTATTTGAAAGAGAAAAAACATTTCATTTCACCGTAGAAAGTTTAGATAAACTTTTAGCGAAAAAAACAACTTCCAAATTTGCATTAGCAACAATCTATAATACTATTCATGCGTTTAAAGCCGCTGGGCATTTAAGCGAAGTGGAAGTTAAAGGAAAAAAAACCTATTTCGATACTAACATTTCAAACCACCATCATTTTTATGACAGTGAAAATTCTGAATTAATTGATATTGAAGCAAACGAAGTTGTATTTCAAAAACTTCCAAAAGCGCCTAATGGAAAAAAAATTAAAAACGTAGAGGTATTTATAAATTTGAAAAATTGACAGTTTGTCGCTTGTTTTTCACTTTAGAACTATTATAAACTAATTAAATAATGAGTGTAGATTATAAAAAAGAAAATAACGGTAAATGTCCTGTAATGCATGGTGGTATAACCAAAGCAGGAGAGTCTAATACAGCAAGACTTTGGCCTAATAGTATTAATTTAGATATTTTACATCAACATGATACAAAAACTAATCCACTTCCAGAATTTAATTACAAAAAAGAAGTTAAAAAATTAAATTTTAAAGCTTTAAAAAAAGATTTATTAAAATTAATGACAGATAGCCAAGAATGGTGGCCTGCAGACTTAGGTAGTTACACTGGACTTATGGTTAGATTGACATGGCACCAAGTAGGAACTTATAGAGAATTTGACGGTAGGCCAAATGTTGGGTCACATAGGTTTTCCCCGCAAGACTCTTGGCCAGATAATACAAATTTAGATAAAGCTAGACGAATTCTTTGGCCAATTAAAAAAAAATACGGAAATAAATTAAGTTGGTCAGATTTAATGGTTTTAGCTGGAACTATCGCATATGAAAAAGCAGGATTTAAAACTTTTGGTTTTTCATTTGGTAGAGAAGATATCTGGGGACCAGAAAAGGATGTTTACTGGGGTAAAGAAACAGTTCCTTTAGCTGTAAATAGATACGGTGACCCACAAGATCGTTCTTCTTTGGAAGCACCATTAGCGGCATCTCATTTTCAACTTGTCTACGTTAATCCAGAAGGTGTAGAAGGTAAACCGGACCCAATAAGAACTGCAATGGATGTTCGTGAGACCTTTGGCAGGATGGGTATGAATGATGTAGAAACAGCTGCACTTACTATCGGTGGACATTCTATAGGAAGAGCTCATGGAAATGGGAACCCGGCAAATCTTGGTCCTGAACCTGCAGGATCTGATATTCACGAACAGGGTTTTGGATGGGTTCAAGAAAATGGGACAGGTGTAAACCAAATAACCTCAGGCCTTGAAGGTGCTTGGACAACTAACCCTGATAAATGGGATCATCAATATCTAGACCTTTTGCTTAATTATGAATGGGAGAGTAAAAAAAGTCCGGCAGGCGCTTGGCAGTGGGAGCCAATAAATCTCGAGGAAGAAAAAAAACCAGTCGATCTAGGTGATCCAAAAAAGAAAGCAAGATTAATGTTTACCGACGCTGACATGGCGATGGCTATGGATCCAGAGTATCGAAAAATTTCGGAAAAATTTTACAAAGATCCAGAATTTTTTGAAGACTCATTTGCTAGAGCTTGGTTTAAACTAACTCATAGAACAATGGGAAATAAAGATAACTATATTGGTCCTTGGGCTCCGAAAGAAGATCTATTGTGGCAAGGAAATGTATCTGCTTCGAAAAAGAAATATAGTGTAGAAAAAGTGAAAAAAATGATTGCGGCTAGCAAACTAAATACGAGTGATTTAATTATAATTGCTTGGGATAGTGCTAGAACATATAGAAGAACTGACAAAAGAGGTGGTGCTAATGGAGCGCGAATAAGATTAGAGCCGATGAGAAACTGGGAGGCTAATGAACCTAATAAACTTTCAAAAACTCTAAAGGTACTAGAAAATATTGCCAAGAAATCAGGCGCTACTATTGCTGATACGATAATTCTTGCTGGAACTGTTGGATTAGAAAAAGCTATAAAAAAAGGTGGTTCTAAAATCAAAGTTCCGTTTACTCCAGGAAGAGGGGATTCTTCTCAAGAACAAACTGAAATTAAAAGTTTTAAATGGTTAGAACCTTTACATGACGGATTTAGAAACTATATGAAATCAGATTATTCTGTAATGCCAGAGGAACTCATACTAGAGCGCGCTTCATTAATGGGGTTAACTGCTAAAGAGATGACATGTTTAGTAGGAGGAATGAGAGTGCTAGGCACCAATCATGAGTCCGCTAAAAATAAAGGAGTTCTTACTGACAAAGTTGGAGCGCTAACAAACGACTTCTTTGTTAATCTAGTTGATATGAAATACATGTGGAAACCAACAGGAAAGAACTCTTATGACATCATCGATCGCAAAACAAAAAAAATTAAATACACTGCGTCGAGAGCAGATCTAGTTTTTGGCTCTAACTCGATACTTCGATCATATGCTGAAGTTTATGCACAAGACGATAATAAAGAAAAATTTATAAAAGACTTTGTTGAAGTATGGACAAAGATAATGAACGCTGATAGACCAAATTTAAAAAAATTAAATTAATATGGAAGTAGTTAAATCAACAGTAAACTTGGAACAACTAAATCAAAACATTAAAGATGATTTTTACATAGTTCCAAACTTGAAATTTGACATTGAAAAACTGAGAGCAGATTTAAATATTGTTCTAAAAAAAAAGAAATTCAACACGCTAGGAATTAAAAATTTTGGAGCTATATCTTTAAATCAAATACCTGGAGATAAATCGTCTACTGAAGGTCATAATGTCAGAGGAACTTATTGGACTATACCCGACGAAAAAGGAAAAGAGATCGAGAGAGATAAACCGATTGATGAGTCTAAGTATACAGAAATAGTATCAGAATTTAAGGGAACGTATTTTGAAGAAGTTTATAATATTTTAAAAAAACATTTTAAATTGGGAAGAGTGAGAATATTATTAAAAGAGCCAAGATCAACTCTTAGTTGGCATAGAGATCCAGAGCCTAGACTTCATATACCAATAATAACTAATAAGGGTTGCAGAATGGTTATAGAAAACGTTTGCAAACATATGCCAGCTGATGGAACAGTCACTATAACTAATAATACTAAATATCATAATTTTTTTAATGGAGGTGAACAAAATAGAATTCACCTCGTGGCTTGTGTTCTTGAAAATCCATTTAACTAAATGACGGAATTTACTCACGGAATTTTAACTGCCTCAAAAAGCATCTATCAGAATAATAAAGGTTCTATTTTAAGAACTATAATTTACACAATTGGCCATTTTGCCATCGCTATAACAGTTTTAATGTTGATCGCTAACGTTAGCTTTATGATAGCCTTAACTGATGCGATTGTAGAGCCATTGGCTAATGCAGTTTGGTATTTTATTTTAGATAAGGTTTGGACGGCTAAATATAAAAAGTAGTTTTAATATAAGCCCCATAGGCTCTCCTTTTTAATCCAACCTTTAACATTTTTACTTGAAATTTTGCACCAATCTTTTTTACATTTTTTAATTAATAAAAGTTTTCCATTTTTAGAAACAGCTAAAGGTTTAGAGTAAATTGAGTTATTTGAAAAAATATAAGCCTCATCATCAATAACTATCGCTGCCTTTTTTTTTGATAATTGTGAAACATGTATCCAGCCTGTATTATTCTCGTGGTCTCTGATTTTTCTAAAATTTTCAAATTTTTCTTGAACCAGTACTGGTAAAAATTTTTTTTTATAAAATAATTTTATTGGATATTCAAAGGAGGGGCCCTGTCTTAGATTTACCTTATCATTTCTAAGAGTTAAAAAATATTCATCTGCATAAAGATTTTGTAAAGAAAATAAAATTAAAAAAAAATAGATTTTTCTTAACATCTATTTCTACAATTCGAGTTACGTGTTAGCTTGATATTTCTAAAATTCGATTTTATTGAGTCGAAGATAATCATTTGATTATTTAGATCATTTTTAAAATTTAAAATTGTTTTTAAAACTTCATTCGCTTGAAGAGATCCCAATATTCCCGCTACCGGAGAAAAGATTCCTTCAGCATTACAGTTATCTTCTCCTTCAGGCTTATCAGGCATAAAGCAACGGTAACAACATCCTTTCTTTTTAAAATTAAATTTAAATAGATGTCCGCTGAATTTACTTATTGCAGCAGATATAAGAATTTTTTTACTCTTCTTACACTGGTCATTAATTATATATCGAGTTTCATAGTTGTCTGTACCATCACAAATAATATCAAAATCTTTAATGATAGATTTAATATTAGACAAAGATACTTTCTGTTTAAAAGTTTTAATTTTTATCTTGTTATTTACTTTCTTAATATAGTTTTTTGCTTGAATAACTTTAAATTTACCAATATCTTTAGAAACAAAAAGTGTTTGCCTATTCAAATTACTTAATTCTATCTTATCTTTATCTACAATCCCTATAGTCCCAACACCAGATGCAGCTAAATATGTAATTAATGGGCAGCCTAAACCTCCAACTCCAATTATTAACACCTTTGATTTAAAAATTTTCTTTTGCCCATTAATTCCAATTCTTTTCAAAATGATTTGCTTTTCAAATCTCCTAAATAGTTTCAAATCTAAATTCATTTTTATTTTGTGCCTGTAGACCCGAAACCGTCTGAACCGCGATCAGTTTTTTCTAAGTTTTCAACTTCCTTAATTTTAGCTTTACCTATAGGACTTAGCACCATTTGAGCTATTCTTGCTCCTTTCTCAACCAAAAATGTTTTTTTACCTAAATTTATTAATATAACTTTTATTTCACCTCTATAATCTGCATCAATTGTTCCAGGTGTATTAAGAATTGAGATTTGATTTTTTGCTGCTAATCCCGATCTTGGTCTGATTTGTATTTCAAAGTTTTTAGGTATTGAGATAGAAATTCCTGTTGGAATTATTGAGGTTTCTCCTGGTTCAATTTTAATATGTGAATTTATATTTGCCGATAAATCCATTCCAGAGGAACCTTCAGTTTCGTATTTTGGTAAATTTATATTTTTAGATAATCTTTTAATTAAAATTTCTGTCATTAACTAATAGTTTATCTAAAATAACTTCAGCAATTTTACTTGCTATATAACTTTTTTTGTTTTTTTTAATTATTTTGATATTTCCATTATTGTCGATAATAGAAACCTCATTATAATCTGAGTTAAATCCTCTGCCCTGTTTAGAAACGTCATTTGCAACAATAAGGTCACAATTTTTTTTTTTCATTTTTGAGATTGAATTTTTATTTAGATTCTCTGTTTCAGCAGAAAAACCAACAACAAGCTTTGGTCTATACTTATTATTTTTACTTAAATACTCTAAAATATCATCATTTTTTTCTAAATTAATAGATTTCATTTTATTAAGATCTTTTTTTAATTTATTTTTATTTTTTATTGTAGGTCTAAAATCAGTCACAGCTGCAGTACATATAGCCACATCTACGGGTAAAGATTTTTTCACTTCAATTAACATTTCTTTAGCAGTTACTATTTTTTTTGTTTTGATATTTTTTTGAGTTATTAGATTTGATGGTCCTATAATCATCGTAGTTTTAATCCCTAATTTGCTAAGAGCTAAAGCTATCTCGTAACCTTGTTTTCCACTTGACTCATTAGATATATATCTCACAGGGTCTATATATTCTCTTGTTGGCCCTGCAGTCACCAAAGCTTTGTAATTTTTCCTTTTTACTAAATCTCTTTTATTAAAATAATGGTTAATATAAGCAAATATTTGTCTTGGACTAGACATTTTGCCATCACCATATTCACCACAAGCCATTTCTCCTTTTTCAGGTCCAATGAACAAATATCCATAATCTTTTAAGATTTTAACGTTTTGTTGAGTAGCTTTATGAATCCACATTCTAACATTCATAGCTGGGACTAATAATATGTCTTTATTAGAAGCTAAAATTACAGTAGTAGCTAAATCCTCCGATTTACCAAGGCTTAATTTTGACATGAAGTTAGCTGTAGTAGGCATTACAATAATTAAGTCAGCCCACCTAGATAAAGATATATGATCTATTTCAGCTTCGGAATTTTTGTCAAAAATGTCTTCAAAAGTTTTACTTTTCGTTAATGCATTTATGGATAATGGAGTTACGAATTCCTTTCCACTTTTTGTTAGAATTGTTTTAATTTCATTATTACTTTTCTTTAACAACCTTATTAAATCTAAAGATTTGTAAGCAGCAATACCTCCACCTATAATTATGAGTATTTTTTTATTTTTTATAAACATGGTTAATTAAAATACTAATAAAAAGACAATTACAATACCAAAAAAACTAATAATTATATTATTTCTAAAGTTTTTAAGTTTCATTTGCTCTACTTCTAGATTTTTATTTGTTCCAATTGCTAAATTCAATTTTCCTTCAGCCATTAATTTTAAAGCGTAATCAGCTCTATCAATAAATTCTGGAAGGTCTGGTATTCTTTTAATTATTTCTGATGATGTTTTAACAGCTGTATCAAAAGTTGATTTTGGACTTTTCATATTTTTTAACCAGTTTTCAAGGACTGGTCTTGAAACTTCCCAAATATTTGTTTCTGGGTAAAGTTTTCTTGCAACTCCTTCAACAACAACCATTGTTTTCTGTAATAATAATAATGGTGGTTGTGTTGCCATATTAAATTTTTCAGTGATTTCAAATAATTGCGCTAGTAGATTACCTCCAGAGATGTCTTTTATTGACTGACCGAAAATAGGCTCGCCTACTGATCTTAAGGCTTGCGCAAATTCATCTTTAGACGCGTTTTGAGGAACAAGACCAGCTTGGAAGTGGACTTCCGCTACTTTTACATAATCTCTTTGAATAAAACCATATAAAATCTCTGCCAAAAATTTTCTATTATTTTTATCTAGACGTCCCATAATTCCAAAATCTACCGGTATGATGTTTCCATTATTATCAACAAACAAATTTCCTTGATGCATGTCTCCATGAAAAAAACCATCTCTCACTGCCTGCTTTAAAAAAAATTGTATTAAATTTTCTGCAAGTGTTTTTAAATCTACACCTATTTCTTTAAGTTTTTGATATTCTCGAATTGAAATACCATCAACTTTGTCTAGTGTTAAAATTTTTTTAGTAGTGTAGTTCCAGTAGATTTTTGGAACATTAAAACCAACATCATTTTTTGTATTTTCAAAAAGCTCATTTGCTGCAGCGGCCTCAAACCTTAAATCCATTTCAATATTGGTAATTTCCCGAAGCAAGTGAACAACCTCTACAAGTTTCAGCCGCTTTGCTTTGCTAAATGCATTTTCTACAATATATGCAAAAAGCATAAGAGCATCGAGCTCTTCATTGAACAATTTCTCTATATCTGGTCTCAGGATTTTTATGGCTACTTGTTTTTCATGATTTTCAAATTTTATTTTAGCTAAATGTACTTGAGCAATAGAAGCTGCTGCTATTGGCTCACTTATATCCATAATATTTTTGTAAAAATTTTCTCCAATTTCTTTTCTTAAAATTTTCTTTGCATCATGTAAGTCAAAAGCAGGAACTTTGTCTTGAAGTTTTTCTAAATCTTTTGTTAATTCCTCTCCTATAATATCTGGTCTTGTAGCTAAAAATTGACCTAATTTAATAAAGGTTGTTCCCATGCCTTGAAGTGCGACACAAAGTTTTTCTCCCGGTGATTTTTGATAATCCAATAGTTTAGTATTTGAACCTAATGAAATTAAATTAAAGAATAAGTTTAAGGTTGTTGGAAGTTTATGAATTTCGTTAATTGTATCTATAGCACCAGAGACAGATAATTTCCTAGCAATATAAAATAATTTAAAAATTCTTTTTAACATTTAAATTTTCCAACCTGAATGAATAGCAGAAATACCATTAGTAACGTTTCTATACTCGATATTAGAAAAACCACTTTTTTTCATTAAATTTGATAATTGTTTCTGGTTATAAAAATTTTCTATACTATCTATAAGATAATTATAAGGGTGGTTAGATCCCACGATAAACTTGCCAATAAACGGAATTGTTTTAGAGTATTTTTTATATAAAAAATTTAGTATTTCATTATTAATTTTTGAGAATTCTAAACACATAAAACGTCCACCTGGTTTAAGGACGCGTAAAGCTTCTTTCAAAGTTAAATTAATATCTGAAACGTTTCTGATTCCGTAACTTATTGTATAATAATCAAAAGTATCATCTTTTACAGGCAATGCTTCTGCCTTAGCGTTTATCCATTTTATGTTCTTGTGGAATTTATCAAGCTTAATTTTACCCTCATTCAGCATCTTAATGTTTGGTTCAACACAAGTAACACGTCCTGATTGATTTACTTTTTCTAAAAAAAGTTTAGCTATATCTCCTGTACCAGAAGCAACATCAATTAAATTCGTAGAAGGTTGAGGATTCATCCAATCGATAAATTTTTTTTTCCATATACGATGTACGCCAAATGACATAACATCGTTCATAAAATCATATTTTTTATAAACTTTCGAAAATACAGAATTGACTAATTTATCCTTTTCTTGAATAGTGTTTTTCATAGTAGAATTATATGCCAGAATTACCCGAAGTTGAAGTTGTTAAAAGGTCTTTAGAGAAGAAAATCTTAAATTTGAGAATCAAAAAAGTAAAGATCAATGATGAAAATTTAAGGTATAAGATAGATAAAGATAATATTTTAAAGTTAGCTGGCAAGAAAATCAAAAAAATAGAGCGTAGATCAAAATTCTTAACCTTCAAAATAAATAATAATGTTTTTATGCTAGTACATTTAGGAATGACAGGAAAATTTTTTTTTAGCAATGAGCTAAATAAAAAGTTTAAAACTAGCTTTTATTATGAAATTAATGAGATCAAAGATTTAAAACATGATAGAGTTATTTTTTTCTTTGAGAATAAACGGAAATTAATATACAACGATGTTAGAAAATTTGGTTTTATAAAAGTATACAAAAAAAAAACTGAGTATCTTAAAAATAATCATTTCAAGAATTTGGGACCAGAACCATTAAAAAAAGATTTTAATTTTAATTATTTCAAAACTTATATAACTAACAGAAATAGATGTATAAAAGATACTTTAATGGATCAAAAATGCATTTCTGGTTTAGGAAATATTTACGTTAATGAAATTCTTTTTTTATGTAGAATAAAACCTTCAAGAAAGCTAAACAAACTGAAAGATTTTGAAATAAATAAAATTGTTAAAAATACAAAGAAAGTATTAAAATATTCAATTAAATTAGGAGGTTCATCAATTAAAAACTTTTCTAGTGATGATGGAAAAAAAGGCATTTTTCAACAACATTTTAAGGTTTATGGACGTGAGGGTGAAAAATGTTCTAATACTGATTGTAGCACAATTATAATTAGATCAATCATATCAAATCGATCATCATTTTTTTGCAAGAGATGCCAAAAATAATAAAGTTGACCCTAATTATTTGTACATATATATAATTTTTTTAAATGCCGAATACAAAATCAGCTATCAGAAGAGTAAGAAGAGTTAAGAAACAAACTCAAATCAATCGGATCAGAAAAAGCAAATTTAAAAGTGCAATAAAAAAAATGGATTCTCTTATAAAATCAAAAGAAAAAGAAAAAGCAAAAAAATATTTTTCAAAATTTCAATCGATTCTAATGCAGGTTGCTAAATCTGGAGTAATAAATAAAAAAACTGCAGCAAGAAAAATTTCAAGAGTTTCAAAAAAAATTTAATTAAATTTTTAACAATTCTAAGTTGTTAAAATTGAATTTGTAAAACTACATTTAGTTTTATTAATCAAAATATTGTTTCATTTAAAAGTTGTAATTTTTTTTTAAATTTTTTTTTCTATCGTGACGTTAAAGATACAACCTAGATCAATTTTTTTTTAAAAATTTTAAAATAAATCTTGCAAAACTTTCTAAATGAGAGTTTAAAGAAAGCTCTTATTAATTTTACTACATGGAAAAAAATAATATAAAAAAACAAAATGTTTATATTTCCGAGGAAGAAAAAACTTTAAATTGGGAAGAAATTCAATCTGCTTTTAAAAAGACATTTGGTAGTGAAGTATACAATAGCTGGTTACAAAAAATCACTTTAGAGAAAGAATTCAATGATTACTTAATTTTAGGCGTTCCAACGAGGTTTTTCAGAGACTGGATTGTTTCAAGGTATTTAGACAAGATCTTAGAGCAAGTAAAAAGCTTCAAACTAAGCTTAAATCGGATTGAATTTAAAATAATTGAAGAAGTAAAAAATAATCAAGATTTTTTAAAAATCGATCAAATTAATAAAGTAACGGAAATTCAAAACTCAATTGTTAATTATAATAGGCTTAACCCAAATTTAAATTTTGAAACCTTTATTGGTGGAAAAAGTAACGAAATAGCATTATCGTATTCTAAAAAGGTATGTGAACATGTTTCTAGGTATAACCCTTTATACATTTGCGGTGGAGTTGGTTTAGGAAAAACTCATTTACTCAATGCCATTGGTTTGAGGCTTCAAGATACAAACAATGTTATGTTTATCTCTGCAGAGAGATTTATGTATCATTTCATCAAATCAATTAAAAAAAATGATATGGTAAACTTTAAAGATTTTTTTAGAAAATCTTCAGTTTTTATAATTGATGATATCCAATTTATTAGTGGAAAAGAAAGTCTGCAAGAAGAATTTTTTCATACTTTTAATAGTTTGATGGATAAAGGATCTCAAATTATTATATCTGCGGATCGATCTCCAATGAAACTTGACAGAGTTCAAGAAAGAATAAAATCAAGATTGGCGGGAGGTTTAGTAGTGGATATTGAAGGCCCAGATTTAGAACTAAAAGTAAAAATTATTAAGAAAAAAATACAAGAAATTCAAAATCAATTTAAAGAGAATATCAGCTTAAGCGATGAAGTAGTTAATTATATTGCCGTAGAAAGCAAAACTAATATCCGCGAATTAATAGGTATATTGAATAGAATAATAGCTTTTAGCAGAGTACATAATAAAATTTTAAACATTTCAGATTGTAAAAATATTTTAAAAGATATTTTTAGCCAAATAAAAGTAATAACAGTAGATAAAATTCAAAATGTAGTGTCGAATTATTTTAATATTGCTTTAAGTGAAATGTTATCCCAGCGAAGATCCAGGCCTCTTGCAAGACCAAGACAGATAGCAATGTATCTTGCAAAAAAAATGACATCTCGCTCACTTCCAGAAATTGGTAGAAGATTTGCGAATAGAGATCACACAACTGTTATTCATGCAGTTAAAACCATAACAAGACTATCCGAACAAGACGATGAAATGAAAAAAAACATAAATCAAATAAAAAGTCTATTGCTAGAAAATTAAAATGCAATTTGCAGTTAAAAGAGATAATTTATTAAAATCATTAAACTTTGTTCAGGGAATTGTAGAGAAAAAAAACACTCTACCTATTTTGTCAAATGTACTTTTACAACTTAAGGAGAAAAAATTATCAATTATTGCAACTGATTTAGATATAATTTTTTACGACGAGATTTCGGACGTAAAAGTAGCAACAGAGGGAAGTACTACAACTTCTGCAGCAATTTTGTTTGATATTTTAAGAAAGATTTCATCTAATTCAGACTTAAGTTTTGACTTAAAAACTGAAAATAAACTTAGTTTGAAAAGTGAAAACGCAGATTTTAATCTGCTATGTTTACCAACAGATAATTTTCCAACTTTTTCAGATGATTTTAATAGTCAAGAAATTTTGTTGGAAAGTGACAAATTTTTAAAATTATTAAACAAAACAAGAATTTCAATTTCTAATGATGATACAAGACATTATTTAAATGGAATATTTCTTCACTTAACCGAGGCTCATGGCAGAAATTTTTTAACTGGAGTCGCTACAGATAGTCATAGACTGTCATCAAGCAGTTTAGAAGTTCATGAGATGAATGATTTTAATCCAATAATACTGCCAAGAAAGACTGTTTATCAGCTATGTTCATTACTTTCTGAGAATAATGAAAAGCTGCATATGCAAATTAGTGAAAATAAGATTAAATTTACTATAGGAAAAATTAAATTAATTTCAAAAGTAATAGATGGTAAATTTCCTGACTACAAAAAAGTCGTACCTATGAACAATCAAAAAGTGCTTAAAGTACAAAAAAAAGAGTTCATAAATTCAATAGAGCGTGTTGCGACTGTATCAATTGACAGAAAAGAAGGAGTAAAGTTAGCAATAAGTAAAGATAATGTTCAGCTTTCTGTAAATAGCGCAAATTCTGGCGACGGAAATGAAAAAATTAATGCAGAATTTAACTCTGATGGTTTAAATATAAGCTTTAATTCAAAATATTTAATTGATATCGCCTCCGAAGTCGAAGATAATAATTTGAAGATCAATCTTAAAGACTCCACATCGCCTGTTTTAATAGAAGATGTTGCGGACAAGAACAGTTATTACGTTATTATGCCAATGAAAATTTGATTTATAATTAAATTTAAAAAATTTTTTATTTTTTGAGCTATTATCGTTGATATTAGTAATTTCTAGACCACACTTAATTTGAGTGATTTTATATTGTTTAAAAAAAATGATAAGATTGGTTAATTTTTCATAAAAAAATGCCAAATAAATTAGAGTCAAAAGCTAAAGCATCATACGGCGCGGAGTCCATAAAAGTTCTAAAAGGCTTAGAAGCTGTGAGAAAAAGACCTGGAATGTATATAGGTGATACTGATGACGGATCAGGACTCCATCACATGGTATTTGAAGTGGTTGATAATTCTATAGATGAGGCGTTAGCAGGATATTGCAAAAAAATAACGGTATCTATTAACTCAGACAACACAGTAACAGTCGAAGATGATGGAAGAGGAATTCCAGTAGATATGCATAAGGGTGAAAAAATGTCTGCGGCTGAAGTAATTATGACACAACTTCACGCAGGAGGTAAATTTGATCATGACTCATATAAAGTTTCAGGTGGCTTACATGGTGTTGGTGTTTCCGTCGTAAATGCCCTTTCTGAAAAATTATCTTTAAATATATATAGAGATGGGAATGAATATGAAATTCATTTTAAAGATGGAAATTCTCTTAAACCATTAAAAAAAATAGGTAAAACAAAAAAAAAGGGTACAAAAATAAATTTTCTTCCTTCAAAGCAAATATTTTCATCTATTAGGTTTAGCGGATCTGTTTTAGAAAAAAGAATTAGAGAACTCGCTTTTTTGAACAAAGGCATATCAATAAGTTTAATAGACAACACTTTAAAAAAAACTAAAGAACTCACTCATAAGTATGATGGCGGAATAGTAGAATTTGTAAAATTTATAAATGCAAAAAAACCAATCTTAGTAAATAAAAATGAAAAAGAGGTTTTTAAAAAGCCAATTTTTGTTACATCGACAAAAAATAACGTAATTGTTGAATGTTCTTTTGAATGGAACGCGGGGTATTCCGAGGAAGTTTTGCCTTTTACCAACAATATTCCTCAAAAGGATGGTGGAACGCATCTATTAGGTTTTAGGAGCGCATTAACAAGAGTGATCAACAAATATTCTGCCGATAGAAATAATAAAAAAAATAAAATTACTTTATCTGGCGAAGATATTAAGGAAGGCCTTACAGCTGTGTTATCAATCAAAATGCCCGACCCAAAATTTTCTTCACAAACAAAAGATAAATTAGTTTCTTCTGAAATAAGAAATATCGTTGAGCATATAATAAGTGAAAAAGTTTCGACTTGGTTTGACCAAAATCCGTCCGTAGCAAAAACTGTAATAGAGAAAATTACTCAAGCCGCGATGGCAAGGGAAGTTGCAAGAAAAGCTAGAGATAGTGTTAGAAGAAAAGGGACATTTGAATTATCAGGATTACCCGGTAAACTTGCTGATTGCCAGATTCAAAAAAGAGAAGGCACGGAACTATTTATAGTAGAGGGTGATTCTGCGGGAGGTTCAGCAAAACAGGGCAGGGTCAGAGAGTATCAAGCGGTTTTGCCTCTAAGAGGAAAAATTTTAAATACATTTGTTAATGGAAAGAAAAATGGAGAAGATCAGTCGACCAAAGCTTTATCAAAAATGATGTCGTCAAGTGAAATAGTAACTTTAATAAATGCTCTTGGAACAGGTTCAAAAGATTTTAATATCGACAATCTTCGTTATGACAAAATTGTTATAATGACTGATGCTGACGTTGATGGCTCTCACATAAGAACTTTACTTTTAACATTTTTTAATAATAACCCATTTAATAAATTAATTGAAAATGGGCATATATATCTAGCTCAACCACCTTTATTCAAAATTACCAAGTCTAACAAAAGTGTTTACATCAAAGATGAAAAGGCTTTAGAAGACTATATATTGAAAACTACAAAAGTTGATAAAAAATTAAAAAAAGGTTCATCAGAATATAAAAAATTCTTTCAAGATCAGAGGGAAAAACTGGCTATCCAAAGGTTTAAAGGATTAGGTGAGATGAACCCAGAGGAGCTATGGGAAACAACTTTAAATCCAGATAATAGAACAATGTTAAGAGTACAGTATACCAAGGGAACAAAGGAAAAATCAAAAGACGATCAAAAAATGATAGAAGTTTTAATGGGAGATGAAGTAGCTCCAAGAAAAGATTTTATTACTAATAATGCTTTAAATGTTATCAACTTAGACATCTAAATAAATGAATTGGTCAACTCTTTTCCGAACAAAAGAGAACTTAAGCTTAGATAAAAATACACTAACAATTCTGAGGTATATAGCTATTATTGGCCAAATTTTAGCAATCAGTATAGTTTTTTATTACTTAAATTTACCATTTCCAATCATAGAGAGTTATTTGATTATTTCACTGGGTTTAGCTACAAATTTGTATCTCCAATTTGGAATTAAAATAAATCAGCTGAAAGATTTTTATGCAGCTCCCTTCTTACTTATCGATTTATTGCAATTAAGCGCTCTACTTTATTTGACAGGAGGAATTTTCAATCCTTTTTGTTTTCTATTAGTAATCCCAGCTATTGTTTCCTCAACATTTCTAAGTATGGGCACAACAATTATTTTAGGTTTAATAACATCATTACTTTTATTAACCATATCATTTTTTCACTTACCTTTGCCAGGAGAGGATATGAATTTATTACATTTTCCAAATTTTTATAAAATTGGAATTATAATTTCCATATTGATTGGTTTAATATTTTTAAGTTATTTTGGCATTCGTTTTTCAGGTGAAAAGAAGAAAACAGAGGAAGCTTTTAAAAAACTTCAAGAGGTAATTTATAAGGAGTATGAATTAGAGTCTTTAGGAGGACAAGCAGCAGCAGCAGCACATTCTCTAGGAACACCATTAGCTACAATAAGTGTAGTTGCTAAGGAATTGAAAAAAGAAATTGGAGACAACAATGAACTATCAAAAGATATTGATCTATTAATTAGCCAATCTAAAAGATGTAGTGAAATTCTTAAAAGAATTTCAAAAAAACAAATAGAAGAGGATAAATTTTTTAGCTCAACAAAATTAGAAGATTTACTTGAGGAAATCATAAATTCTTTTAAGGAAACTTCTTCCAAAGAAATTACTTTAGTTTCTGACAATGACAAAAATAAAATTAACATTCAAAGATCTGCAGAAATGATCTATGGCTTGAGAAACTTTATAGGAAATGCAATTAAATTTTCAAAAAGTAGAGTAAATATTTTTCTTATTAGTAATGATAAAGAAATAAAAATCACAGTAAATGATGATGGGCCTGGATTTCCCAAAGACATAATTGAGAAATTAGGAGAACCATATATAAAATCTAAATCATTTGAATTAAATTCTAACTCAGGTTTGGGTCTTGGGACTTTCTTAGGTAAAACTTTATTAGAGAGGCAAAACGCAAAATTATTATTTAAAGATGATAAAAATTTGGGTGGTGCTTCAGTTGTTATTAGCTGGTCTCCTAAAAATATTTTACTTTAAGGGTTAAGTTATTTTGGTTCTTGTTGCGTCAAACAATGAATAGCTCCGAAACCCCAGATTAATTCAGAACAATCTACTGGAATAATTTTTCTATTATTAAATTCCTTTTTAAAAATTTTGATTACAATTTTATCTTTAGGATCATTGAAAGTAGGTAATAAAACAAATTTATTAAAGATGTAAAAGTTTAGATATGATGCTGGAACTCTGACTTTATCTATAAAAATAGGTCTAGGCATAGGAATTTTTTTAATTTTTATTTGTGAGGAGTCAATTTTGATTTTTTTTAAAATTTTAAAGTTTTCATCGAGATTTTTATAATTTTCATCTTTTTTATTATTTTCGTAAGCAAGAAAAACTTTATTAGATTTTACAAATCTAGCAATATCATCAACGTGACCATGAGTATCATCTCCCACGATTCCTTTATTTAGCCAAATAACTTTTTTTGCTCCAAAAAATTTTTTGAAGATTAAATTATAATTTTTTATTTTTAAGAAAGAATTTCTTTGTTGAATTTTACTTAATAAACATTCTTTTGTAGTGAGTAACAAACCTTTTCCATTAACATCGATCGCTCCCCCTTCAAGAACTATTGGTTTTTTATTAAACTTAGGGCTGATGACTTTTCCCTTGTAATGATTTTTTATTCTCAAATTAACTTTATTATCTGCTCTATAATTTTTATATTTAGCCCAACCATTAAACTTCCAATTTAATAATATATTTTGATTTTTTTCATCTTTGACAAATATTGGCCCTGTATCCCTCATCCACACTCTATCTGTTTTACAAATTACAAATTTAATGTTTTGTAATTTTGCATTATTTTTATTGAGCAATTTTTTAATTGTGTTTATAGATTTTTGATTTTTTATCACAAGATTTACCCTCTGAGAAATTGCAATTTTAGAAATTATTTTAGCAAATAACTTAGGAATATTCTTAAACTTACCCGGCCAATCATTTTTGTTATAAGGCCATCCTATTAATGTTGACTGTTGCCTTTCCCATTCAGCTGGCATCCTGAAAAGAGATTTTTTTATTCTAGGCATCTCTTGGATTTTTAAGTAGTCCTTTGTAATAGTCTATTCTTCTATCTCTGAAAAAAGGCCAATGTTGTCTAGAGTTTTCTACTTTTTTGAAATCAATTTCACAAATTAAAATGTTTTCTTTTAAATTTGCTTTTTTAACAACTTTACCACTTGGATCAAATATTACACTGTTTCCCCAGAATTCTATTTTTTTATTACCTTGTTTTTCAATTCCAACTCTATTAATTGCAGCAACATAAATACCATTAGCAATAGCGTGAGACCTCTGAATTGAAAGCCAGGAATCGAGTTGTGACTTTCCAAATTTCCTTTTTTCTTTTGGATGCCATCCAATAGCAGTTGGATAAAAGATAATTTCTGCTCCTTTAAGCGCTGTTAATCTTGCTGCCTCAGGAAACCACTGATCCCAGCAAATTAAAGTTCCTAAATTTCCTTGTAAGGTTTTAAAAGATTTGAAACCTAAATCTCCAGGAGCAAAATAAAACTTCTCATAAAATTGTGGATCATCAGGAATGTGCATCTTTCTATATTTTCCTAAAAGTTTACCTTTTTCGTTTATTACAATGCTACTATTGTGATAAAGTCCAGAAGTTTTCTTCTCAAATAAAGAAATTATTAAAATAATTTTTAGCTCTTTTGCAAGCGCAGAAAATAAGTTACTGCTGGGTCCTGGTATTTTCTCAGCGAAATCAAAGTTTTTATGACTTTCAACCTGGCAAAAATATCTTGTTAAAAATAACTCTGGTAAGCAAATTACTTTAGCACCTTTTTTTGCTGCAGTATTAATTTTCTCAATAGCATTTTGAATATTTTTTTTTGGGTCAGACGACATTTTCATCTGTACTAATGCTATCTTTGTTTTACTCATTATTTTTTAATTGAATAAATTTTGAAAATTCCTTTTTTGCCTTGCTTGCCAATGTTTACGATGAAAGGCATCGCTTGCAATTAAGGGTAACACGCTTGTCGCTTCAGCAAATACCATTTGCTCCTTCGTCAAATTCACTTTACCCCATGAGCTAGCTTCTTTTAAAGTAGAGCTACTACAAGCTCCATCTCTCGTATCTGCAACAGTTATTTGAATAGCATATTTATGCATATCTACTTTTTTACCCAACAACTCGGCACAAACCACTGTATCCTGAATAAAATTTTTGGGCACCCCACCTCCAATCATTAATAATCCTGATTGTTTAGACCTGAGTTTAATTTCAGTTATTTCTCTAAATTCTCTTATAGAGTCTATAGTGATGTGATTTTTAGGATTTTGTTCTTGATGCATTACAAGTCCAAATCCAGCCGAACTATCTGTGAAAGCTGGACAAAATATAGGAACATTATTATCATAAGCAGACTCTATTAGAGAGTTTTTTTTCTTAGAATTTGTTTTTAAGTATTTTCCAAGTTCTTTAATAAATTCTCTTGAGGTATATGCTTTCGGTTTAAGAGAATTAGCAATATCACATATAGTTTTGTCACATGCTTGTAGCTCCTCTTCATCAATATAAGTATCATAAATCCTATCAATATAGTTGTTTCTTAACTCAGTATCATCTTGAAACTGAGATCCTTGATAATGTTTGAAGCCCAGAGCTTCAAAAAAATCCATATCTATAATCGAGGCCCCTGTAGCCACAATAGCATCAACCATGTTGTGTTTTACTAAATCAGTGTATAGATCCATGCATCCGCCTGCCGAAGTTGAACCTGCTAAGGTTAAAAAAATTGAACAATCTTTATCTGAAAGCATTTCATTATAAATAGCTGCTGCTCTGGCTGTATCTCTTGAAGTGAAAGACATTTTACTCATACCATCAACAATCTTACGAGCATCAAAAGACTTGATATCGATGTGTTCAACTGGGGTATTAAGTAGAGATTTTTTATTGTGTCCGATATTCGAACTATTTTTTTTATTCATTAAGCTACTAAAGAACCAACCTTATCATTTGTATTATCGTACATAGATATAATTGGTTTGTCACTTAATTCGTGAATTTCATTTGAATAAAAACCGTTGAAATTTGTTCTGAAAGTAAGACTGTAAGCCCCTAGCTGACCTAACTCTATATAGTCACCTTCTTTAATATTATTTGGCAACAAAAAAGGTCCTTTCATATAATCTAACCCATCACAAGTAGGTCCAAAAAAACTAAAAGCAGTGAGTTTTTTAGACTGAACCCTTCCGCCTGTAATCATCTTTG
This sequence comes from uncultured Pelagibacteraceae bacterium, assembly GCA_902554785.1. GTDB lineage: Bacteria > Pseudomonadota > Alphaproteobacteria > Pelagibacterales > Pelagibacteraceae > Pelagilacustribacter. Next base: position 11,731 of record CACDQG010000002.1, on the reverse strand, counting down.
ATGGTAAAATAAAATTTGGTGCTCCAGCGTCAAATAAAGATCCATATGTTCCGTCATTGATGTAAAGGTTATTTTTTTTTCTTAAAATAATCTTAACAATTGTAGATCCACTTTCTGCTACTAGAGCTCTTCCTGGTTCACATATGATTTCAGGTAATTTATTTAATTTTAAATTATTAAGCTCTTTTTTTATTTCTGCCATATAGTTAATTAATGGTTCAGGACTGAGATCTGGATATATAGATGGAAATCCTCCACCAACATTAATTGTATTTGGTACTATTTTTGTTTTTTTAATTATATTTCCAATTTCACGAATTCCTTTTGAGTAAGAGATTTTATGCATACATTGAGAGCCAACATGAAAACTTATTCCAAGTTTTTTTGAGTGTTCTTTACATAATCTTACCAATCCTAAAGCTTCAGATGGAAGCGCACCAAATTTTCTTGATAGATCTATTTCAGCATGTTCATTAGAAATTGCTATTCTGACAAATAATTCTAAATCTCTTGCCTGATTAGTAGCGTCTAGAATTTTCCTCAACTCATCTTTACTATCGAGAGAAAAACTTTTAACACCATAATCAAAGTAAGCTGATGATATACTTTCTTTACTTTTAATAGTATGCATAAAATGTAACTTCGCATCTGACTTAATTTTATTAAGAAGCTTAATTTCATTTAGAGAAGCAACATCAAACTCATTTACACCGTTAGCAATAATCTGTTTAATAATTTTTTCATTAGGATTTGTTTTAACAGCGTAGAGTATCTTGCCTGGAAAATTATCTTTAAAAAATTTTACAGATTTTTTAATCTCGTTAAGCCGTATACAATATACGGGGTAATCAGGTTGTAATGAGTTAACTAATTCGTTAACTGTTTTAAATTTTCCCATTTCATGTGTTCCTCGTTAATTTACACAAAGATTTTTTAAAAAATTTAATAAAAAAAACCTTATTTATTTCGCGTTTAAGGTCTTTTTTACTTTATGTAAAGAAAAAAAGACATTTTTGTCGTGTTGAAATTTTGTCAACAGTACCTATATCAGGACACATGAGATCACTTAAAAACGTCCCTGAGCAGCTAAAATTAGCAGACTTTGCTGATAAATCACTCCTTATACTTGACGATGACGATCCTTTGAGAGGGAGGTTGGCCAGAGCAATGGAAAAGAAGGGATTTCAAGTAAAAGAGGCCAAAACGGTGGCAGAAGGATTAAATATCGCCAAAACATCACCAACCACTTTTGCTGTTATTGATTTAAGACTTGACGATGGCAATGGGCTTGATGTTGTAAAAGAATTATCAAAAAGTAAAAAAGATAGCAGAATCGTAATGTTAACGGGATACGGGAATCTACCTACAGCTGTAGCAGCTGTGAAAGTAGGAGCCATTGATTATATTGCTAAACCTGTTGATGCAGATGACGTTGAGTCTGCTTTATTAGCCTCCCCTGAGTCTAAAGCAAAACCTCCCGAAAATCCAATGTCAGCTGATAGAGTAAAATGGGAGCACATTCACCGGGTCTTTGAACTTTGCAATAGAAATGTTTCAGAAACAGCAAGACGGCTTAAAATGCATAGAAGAACATTGCAAAGAATTCTTTCCAAGAGATCTCCGAGATAATATTAGATAATATTTCGTAATTTTTTTATTTGTTTAACCGCTAAAGTTGCAATAAGAATTTTAAATAATTCAGCTAATAAAAAGGGCTGAGCTCCTAATTTAAAAATTGGTTTATCCCAACCAATCAAAAATCCTAGCCATGCAATTCCGAAAATATAAATAAAACTTGTCGCAAAGCTCAATTTTAAAAAATTATTAATTAAATTATTATCATAATTAAACTTTCCAGCAAAATACGCTGCAACTAAAAAACCAATTAAATAACCCATAGTTGGCCCAGTGAAATAAATTAATCCCACTCCTTTTTCTGGAGTTCCTGAAAAAACAGGCAAACCTAAAATACCTTCAAATAAATATAAAGAGATTGTTGCTAATCCTAGCTTCCATCCGAAAGCAATTCCAATAAATAAAACCACAAACGTTTGCATAGTCATTGGCACAGGGTAAAATGGTAATTTTATTTTTGAAGATATTGCTAAAAGTATTGACCCTATCAAAGCAATAAATAAATACTTAATAATTTTGAGCTGCTTTAAACTTTTTACAAATTCCATTGTAATAATTTATATTTTTTTATATTAAAATCTAGTGTTTTGTTAATTGGACGAAGACATCCTCTATATCACCATCCTCGGTATAAATATCCTCAATTTCAATGTCATTTTGATTAAAATAATTGATTATTTGTCCAAAATTTAAAGTATTTTTTTCATAAGTAGCTGAGATTGAATTTTCTGATTTAATTTCGAACAAGATATTATCCATTTTTAATTTTTTACTAATATCAATTTTTTTTACTTTAAAGCTTATCTTTTTAGTTTTAATACGTTCAAGTAGTTTTTTAGTAGTATCTAAAGCAACCAAATTTCCTTTATTTATTATTGCTATTCGGTCACACATTTCCTGAGCTTCTAAAAGATAATGAGTTGTCAGAATTATTGTAACACCCTCTTTATTAAGCCCTTTAACGTTTTGCCAAAGATTATTTCTCAATTCAACGTCCACACCTGCTGTAGGCTCATCCAAAATTAAAATTGGAGGCTGGTGCACCATTGCTTTTGCTATGAGCAATCTCCTTTTCATACCACCAGACAAACTTCTTGAATATGCATCAGCTTTATCTTCTAGCTCTACTATTTTGAGTATTAGATCTGTAATTCTCTCGTTTTTTGTGACCCCATATAGTCCGGCTTGTAGTTCTAAAAGTTTTTTTGGACTAAAAAATGCATCTAAATTTACTTCTTGTGGAACTATACCTACTGAAGCTCTAACTTGACGAGGATTTTGATCTAAATCAAAACCCCAAACATTTACTTTGCCGCTCGTCTTTATAACAGTTCCTCCAAGAATACTTAAAAATGTCGTTTTACCTGCACCATTCGGACCAAGCAATCCAAAAACTTCACCTTGTTTAACTTTAAAACTCAAATTATTTAAAGCTTTGTTTTCCTTTTTAGATTTACTGTTTGAGTAAATCTTTGTTAAATTTTCAACAGTTAAAGCAAATTTATTCATACTTTTTTATAAATCATTAAGAATTCAATGTAATATGTATATATGAGTTCAATAAAAAAAACAGATCATTTTTATTTGGTTGATGGATCAGGTTATATTTTTCGAGCGTATTATGCTTTACCTCCACTTTCAAGAAAAAGTGATGGTCTTCCTACTGGAGCAGTGAGCGGTTTTTGCTCGATGCTTTTCAAACTTTTGGAAGATGTAAGATCGGATGAGTCTAAAAATAAACCTACACATTTTGCTGTAATTTTTGATTCTGCTAGAAAAAATTTTAGAAATGAAATTTATAGTGATTATAAAGCTAACCGCGATGAAGCCCCAGAAGATTTAGCACCACAATTTAAGTATATTAGAAAATCAGTAGAAGCTTTTAATCTCCCTTCTATCGAGCTTAATAACTACGAAGCCGACGACTTAATTGCGACTTATTCAAAAAAAATTACTGAAGCTGGAGCTAAAGTCACTGTTATTTCTTCTGATAAAGATTTAATGCAATTAGTCTCAAAAAAAATCAGATTATTTGATCCAATGAAAAGTAAAGTTATTGGAGAAAAAGAAGTTCTTGAAAAATTTGGCGTTAAACCTGATCAAGTAATTGATGTTCAATCTTTAGCAGGTGATACCTCTGATAATATACCAGGTGTGCCTGGTATAGGAATTAAGACAGCTTCTGAATTAATTAATAAATATAAAAATTTAGATAACTTACTGAATAAAGCATATGAAATTAAACAAAATAAAAGGAGAGAGTCACTTATCACAAATAAAGATAAGGCAATACTAAGTAAAAAATTAGTAACTTTAAAAAATGATGTTCCGATTAAAAATAGCCTAGATGAATTTTTAATCAAAAATATCGACAAAGACAAGTTATACACGTTTCTTAGAGAAATGGAGTTTAATCGATTGTTAAGTCAAGCAATAAACTTTTATGGAGAACCTGAAAAAAAGATTTCAATCACTAATTTACCATCAAAAACACATTCAAAAATTAATACGAAAAAGTACAAAAATATTCTTCAAGAAAAAGATTTAGACAAATTAATTAGTCAAATTAATGAAAAAAAAATAATTTCAGTAGATACTGAAACATCATCGCTAAACCCCCAAGAAGCTCAACTTATAGGTATATCAGTCAGTTATGGACCAAACATTTCTTTTTATATTCCCATAGGTCATACAAATGTAAATTGTTTAAAAAAAGATGTTGTTTTAAGTAAATTTAAACCAATTTTGGAGGACGAAAGCATTAAAAAGGTTGGCCAAAATATAAAATATGATTATATAATTTTTAAAAAATACGATATCGAATTAGCATCTATAGAAGACACAATGCTACTTTCCTACACTTTAGACGCTGGTAATAATCGCCATAATATGGATACTTTATCAGAAATTCACTTAGGACATAAAACAATTTCTTATAAAGATTTGGTTGGGACCGGAAAAAAACAATTAAATTTTTCAGACGTAAGTTTAGAAAAAGCCACTGAATATGCAGCTGAAGACGCAGATGTTACATTGAGATTGTATGAGGTTTTATCCGAAAGAGTTGATAAAGAAAAATTAAATAAAATTTATGAAGTGTTTGAAAAACCAATGATTAAAATTTTATCAAAATTGGAAACTAATGGAATTAAAGTTGATGATAGCTACTTAAAAACTTTATCAAGTAAATTTTTATCAAGATTAAATACAATAGAAAAAGAAATTTACAAATTATCAGGAAAAGAATTCAATATAGGATCACCTAAGCAGTTAGGTGAAATCATATACAAAGAACTTAAAATTGCTAAATTAAAAAAAACAAAGAAAGGTAGTTTAGCTACAAGTGCAAAAATTTTAGAGGATTTAGCCTCAACAGGTCATAAGTTCCCTAATCTTGTTTTAGAATGGAGGCAGGTCTCAAAGTTAAAAAGTACATATACGGATGCCTTACAGGATCATATAAATAAAAAAACTAAACGTGTTCATACCTCCTTTCTTTTAGCAGCAACAAATACAGGTAGGTTGGCATCAAGTGATCCCAATTTACAAAATATACCAATTAAGACATCCGACGGAAAAGAAATTAGAAAAGCATTTATTGCTGAAAAAAATAATATACTTATTTCTGCAGATTATAATCAAATAGAAATGAGGATACTTGCAGATATGGCAGATGTTAAAGAACTAAAAAAAGCTTTTAAGAATAATTTAGATATACATAATCTTACTGCGAGCCAAGTTTTTAATTTACCAATTCAAAAAGTCTCAGAGAGTCAAAGGCGAAAAGCAAAAGCAATAAATTTTGGAATTATTTATGGAATTACTCAGTACGGTTTAGCTAAACAAATATCGGTATCAAACGAAGATGCCCAGAAATTTATTAATTCTTACTTTAAAAAATTTCCTGAGATTAAGGATTATATGCAAACTACAGTAAAAAATTGTAGAAAAAAAGGTTTCGTAACTAATATTTTTGGAAGAAGAATTCATTTACGAGGTATTAATGATAAAAACTTCAGCGTTAGAAGTTTTCAAGAGCGAGCAGCCATCAATGCCCCTATCCAAGGTTCTGCTGCAGATATAATTAGGTTAGCTATGATAAAAATTGACAATATTTTAAGAGAAAAACAAAACGCAAAAATGCTCCTTCAAATACATGATGAATTAATTTTTGAGTGTTTAAAAAAAGATGAGTATAGTATTAAAAAAATTATCAAAGAAACAATGACATCTGTCTCAAGTTCAGAACATCACTTATTTTCAATTCCTTTAGAAGTTAGTATTAACTCTGGCAATAATTGGGGAGAGGCCAATTGACGCCTAAATTTTGACATTAATATTGTGAAAATAAAATTATGACACAAACTATTGCGTTAGTTGATGATGATAGAAATATTTTAACCGGAATAAGTATGGCTTTGGAAAGAGAGGGTTTTAAAGTACAAACTTATATTGACGGCGAGACAGCTTTGATTGGTCTCACAAGGAATCCACCAGATTTGGCAGTTTTGGATATAAAAATGCCAAGAATGGATGGTGAAGAGCTCTTAAAAAAATTAAAAAAGAAAATGTCTATCCCAATTATATTTTTAACATCCAAAGATGAGGAAGTAGACGAATTACTTGGATTAAAACTTGGGGCAGATGATTTTGTAAAAAAATCTGGAGGATTTTCAACAAAGGTTTTAATTGAGAGGATAAGAGTTCAATTAAGAAAAAAAAATAATATAGTCGATGATACAAAAAACATCATAAGTCATGGAAAATTAAAACTCGACCCATCTCAATTGGAATGCGAATGGAATGGAAAAGCGTTACCAGATAAGCTTACAACAACAGAATTTTTGATAGTTAAAGAACTGGCAAAAAGACCAGGTGTTATTAAGGAAAGAGCTCATTTAATGGATATTGCTTACAAAGAAAATACTGAAATTGAAGATAGAACGATAGATAGCCACGTTAAGAGAATAAGAAAAAAGTTTAAAAAAGTTGATGAAAAATTTTCAGCGATTGAAACAAGATATGGAAGCGGGTATAGATGGAATGTTAGCTAATGAAATCGAAAAAAACAGCATCTATATTAAAAAAATTTTTATTATTTAATTTAACCACTTTTTCAATATTAGGCTTATTTACAATATTTTATCTTAAAGCAATACAACCGAATTTGGTAAAAGAGAGAGCTGCAGATCATAAGATAATAATAAGCAATACAATAGACCATTTAAAAAGATTAAATGTAAATTATAGCGAAGATGGAATTAGAACTTTTTTACTCTCAACGAGATTTTTATTCCAGAGCTTAGACAGAGTTCAATTTTATAATTTATCTGGTACGCTTATAGGTGACACTAATATTTTAGATTTAGATCAAAGCGTATTTTCAAGAACTGATATGATTATCGAAGGGACAATTGACGGTGTACTATCAAAAAATGAGTCTTCTTCTTCAATTTCTAGCGTAAAAGATGAAAAATCTATAAAAAAAATTTTTACCAAAAAAGAGGATGGAATGCCATTAACTATTTCAACAATCGATAAAAATAATTTTTTTGTTAAAACATTAAGTGAAATAAATTTTGGAGACAAAAATATTGGATATATTTTAGTCTCCGAACAGGCCAATGATATTTTAAATGCTGTGAAAGAAAGAAAAGATTTTATCTTAAGAACTGTTTTTGCAGTGGCGCTTGTAATTTTAATCTTTTCACTATTTCTTAATAAATATATCCTTAAACCTATCGGGTTGTTGGTTAAATACAGCGACTCAATTAAGAAAAAATCTTCTGAAAGTATCAATATAAAAAAGGCATTTGTAAGAGATGATGAAATAGGAAAGCTTACAATGTCTATTGATGAGATGACAAAAGAGCTTCAATATAGAACTAACAGAGCAGAGACATTTTCAAATGATCTTGCACATGAAATAAGAAATCCCTTAGCTTCTTTAAAGAGTGCATCCGAACTACTTGATAAAACTACAGAAAAAAATGAGAGTGAAAAACTACTCAAAATTATAAATCATGATGTTGAAAGAATAGAGAGGTTAATTACCGACTATTCTCAAATGCTAAAAGATGAAGCCTCATTATCTAGAGAAAAAATGAGTAAAATAAATTTAACAGAAGTTATAAATAACGTCGTCGAAGATTTTAAACAAGATCTAAATAATCAAAATAAAAAAATTGATATTAAAATTAAAGATAAGATAAATTCAAAAAATGGTAAATATGTTTTAGGTATAGAAAATAGATTAGAGCAGGTCATAGCTAATTTGTTAGATAACTCGATCTCTTTTAGCCAAGATAATCAAAGAATTGAAATAAGTATTGAAGAAACAACAAAAAATCTTGTAATGACAGTTAAGGACGAAGGACCAGGCTTTTCTGAGACATCACCCCAAAAAATATTTAAGCGTTTTTATAGTAATAGGCCTAAAAGTTTTGGTAAACATTCCGGACTAGGCCTAAATATCGTGAAGAATATAGTTGAATTGCACAAAGGGACAATTGCAGCCTCAAATAGACTAAATACTAAGGGTGCTCAGGTAGAAGTATTACTTCCAAAATTTTCTTAGTGATCTTTCTTGCTAAGATAAGCTTATGTTGATATTAACAAATTCAAAATGGTTCAAGATTATAAAGTAAAAGACATAAATTTAGCAGATTTCGGCAGAAAAGAAATATCGATTGCTGAAACAGAAATGCCAGGATTAATGGCATTAAGAAAAGAACATCAAGGAAAAAAACCACTTAAAGGTGCTAGAATATTGGGATGTCTACATATGACTATTCAAACTGCAGTTTTAATTGAAACATTAGTTGAACTTGGAGCAGAAGTTAGATGGTCTTCATGTAATATTTTTTCAACCCAAGACCACGCTGCTGCAGCTATCGCAAAAGCAGGAATACCAGTGTTTGCTTGGAAAGGAGAAACCGAGGACGAGTACTGGTGGTGTATAAAACAAACTGTTGAAGGTAAAAAAGACTGGAAACCAAATTTAATCTTAGATGACGGTGGAGATTTAACTGGCTTAATGCATAAAGATTACAAAAATATGTTAAAGGAAATAAAAGGAGTTTCTGAAGAAACAACTACCGGTGTATTAGCCTTAAAAAAGATGGAGTCAAACAAACAACTTCTTATTCCAGCAATAAACGTGAATGACTCAGTTACAAAATCAAAATTTGATAATTTATATGGTTGTCGCGAGAGTTTAGTCGATGGTATTAAAAGAGCTACAGATGTGATGATGTCTGGAAAAGTCGCAATCGTTGCAGGTTATGGCGATGTTGGTAAAGGCAGTGCAGCTTCTTTACGTCAAGCTGGCGCAAGAGTAATGGTGACAGAAATAGATCCAATATGTGCATTACAAGCTGCTATGGAAGGTTTTGAGGTAGTTTTAATGGAAGAGGCTATTAAAGACGCAGACATAGTTGTTACAGCTACGGGCAATAAAGACATCGTTACAGCTGATCACATGAGAAATATGAAAGATAGAGCTATATTATGTAATATAGGACACTTTGATAATGAAATCCAAGTTGATGCTTTAAAAAATTATAAATGGGATGAAATCAAACCTCAAGTACATGAGATAGAATTGCCGAGTAAGAAAAGGATTATTTTATTAGCAGAAGGTCGCCTTGTAAATTTAGGATGTGCAACTGGTCACCCAAGTTTTGTGATGAGCGCATCGTTTACTAATCAAGTATTAGCACAAATAGAGTTGTGGAATAATTCTAATAAATATCAAAATAAGGTATATGTTTTACCTAAACACCTAGATGAAAAAGTAGCTATGCTACATTTAGAAAAAGTCGGAGCAAAATTAACTAAAATGTCAAAAGAACAAGCAGATTATATTAGCGTTAAATCATCAGGGCCTTTTAAACCAGATACTTATCGCTACTAACAGTAGCTAATGATTGTTAAATCCTTAGATCATTTAAATTCAATATCCAAAAAAATTTCACAAAAATTAGCAAAAGGTGATTGTATTTTTTTAGTCGGTGAAATCGGCGTTGGAAAAACAACACTTACTAGATATTTAATTAATAACTTACAAAGTCAAAGAGGTCTTAAAGAAACAGAGGTTTTAAGTCCTACATTCAATTTGTTATATGAATACGAAATTAAAGATCTTAAAATAATGCATTATGATCTTTATCGAATTAAAAAAGCTAATGAATTAAATCATCTTGGTATTTTTTTAGAAAACGAAAAAACCATTACAATAGTAGAATGGCCAGACCTAATTAAAAAACCATTGACTGGTAAATTAGAAATTCATTTAGAGTATGGAAAGAATAATGATGAAAGAAAACTGAGGATGCATGGAACAGGTAAATGGAGAAATTTAGAAAATGAAGTATGAATTAAAAAAAATTTCAGGAGATGCTTCTTTTAGAGAATTTTATAGATTAAAAAGAAATAATCAAACTTCAATCATTGTCCTAGCACAAAAAGAAAAATTTAAAAATCTTGCAGTATATACAGTAATAAATAATGTGCTTAATAATAACAGAATTAATGCCCCAAAATTAATAAGTAATCATTATAAAAACAGTGTGATAGAAATATCCGACTTAGGAGAAAATACTTTATTTGATCGCGTAATTACAAAAAAAAACAAACTTAATAGCTACAAATCAATAATAAAATATTTGATAAAGATACAAAAAATAAAAGTAAAAAAAATTTACAAATTTAGAAATCTCAAAATTAAAATACCAAAATATACATTATCTAATCTTCACAAAGAGTCCGATTTATTCTTTGATTGGTACTTGAAATATGTGCTCAGAAATAAAAGAATTAGCAAGATTAAAAAAATTTTAAGATTTGAATTAAATAAAGTGTATAAAAAACTAAATTACAAAAATAACACTTTCGTACATAGAGATTTTCATATTTCTAATATAATGATTAATAAAAATAAATTAGGAATAATTGATAGCCAAGACGCTATTATAGGAAATCCTTTGTACGATGTAGCATCTTTAATTGATGATGTTAGAATAAAATTAACAAATAAATTACAAAAAAATATATTTGATTTTTATCATAAGAATTCAAAACTTAAAAATGATCAAATTCAAAAATTAAAAAATGATTTTGATATTTTGTCTGTACAAAGAAATTTGAAAATATTAGGAGTATTCGTGCGTCTGTACAAAAGAGACAATAAAGAGAATTATCTTAAATTTTTACCTTACACATGGACGCTCATTGAGAAAAGATTACAAAATCCTGTCCTTAAAGATTTGAAATTACTATTACATAAACACTTATCTATAAAAAAACTTAAAAAATTCAATAAAATATGAATATTAAACATGGAATGATTTTGGCAGCAGGATTAGGAAAAAGAATGCAGCCCTTAACGCTTAAAACTCCAAAACCACTAATAGAAATAAATAATCTCACATTACTGGAACGAGCTATAAATCTATTAATCAGTCATGGTGTACGAGAAATAAGTATAAATGTTCATTACCTTGCAACAAAGATTCAATCATTTATTAATCAAAAAAAATTTAAGATTAAAATTACAATCTCAAATGAGGAAGATTTATTATTAGACACTGGCGGGGGTGTGCTTAAAGGTACGCAAAATTTTGGCGATAACCCATTTTTTGTTGTAAACCCAGATACAATTTGGAGTAAACATTACTTAAAAGAATTAAAGAATCTAGAAACATTTTATTTTAAGGATAATAAACCAACCTTGCTTCTAGTGAACAAGAAATTATCTGTTGATCACAATTTTAAAGGGGATTTTAACTTAAATAATAATGAAATTTCAAAAGATAATGAAAACGATTTTATTTTTACTGGGTTACAAATTATTAATAGAAGTGTTTTGATTGCCGAAAAATCAGAAGCTTTTTCAATGAATATAGTGTGGAACAAATTAATAAAAAAGAAAAACTTGAAGGGCTTAGAAAGTAAACAAAAGTTTTACCACATAAACACTTTTGAAATGTATAAAAAAATTGTAAACCTTAATATTATTGATTAAAAATGTTTTAATCTCAGCTCATGGAAACTCTCTTAGAGCTTTATGCAAATATTTATTTAATATTTCGAATAC
>CACDQG010000001.1 GCA_902554785.1 uncultured Pelagibacteraceae bacterium | reverse complement strand
TAGATCAGACTTATTTTCTAAATCTCTTTATAAAAAAGTAGCTGATAGACAGAATGCATTTTTTAAAAAATGTAAGAAATTAAAGAAATATAAAAATTGTAAGTCTATATATGATCTGTCCACAAATGATTTTAACAAATATAATAATTTAGATATTAAATTCGGTTTTGGTTATTATGGAGAAAGTGCTCTAGATTTATTGAAGAAAAAATGAAACAACAAATTAAATGTCCTCATTGTAACAAACTGTTTCCTATAGAGGATAGTTTGAAACATGAAGCTCAAGAGCTGAGAAAAAAACTTCAATCTGAAGAACAAAAAAAATCAAAAGAAAGACAGAGAGTATTAGAGCAACAATTTAGCTATAAACTGGAAAAACAAAATTTAGCACATGAAAAAGAATTAGAAAAAATTAAAGATGCAGCTAGCAAAAAAATTAAAGATGAAGCTAAAAAACAGGCGTTAGCTGAAATTAAAAAAATAAATGAAAATAAAAATAAAGAACTTGAAGAAATAAAAAAGCTTGAAGAGAAAAAATCAAAAAAAGAAAAAGAAATACTAGAAGAGAGATTAAAGAAACAGGAAAAGGCACATAAAATTGATCTTGATAGAATGAGGAAGAAAGCTGAAGAAGCAGCTAGAGCTGCTAGTCAATCACCAGTAGAGAGAAAAGGTGAAGTCCAGGAAGAGTTGTTGGAAGAATTTTTGAGAAAAGAATTTCCAGAAGATAAGTTTGAGCCTGTTAAAAAAGGTAAAAGAGGTGCAGATATAATTCAATTAGTACAAATGAAAAAACAAACAGCTGGAAAGATAATTCATGAGAGTAAAGATGTTTTAAATTTTGATGAAAAATGGGTGAGCAAACTTTTAAATGATATGGCAGAGGAAGATGCAACAGTTGGAATTATTTTTACTCAAGCTATGCCAAAAAAATCTAATGGTTTAGTCGAAGAGCGAGAAGATGGAAGAATTATTATTTGTTCGGAATACCCTATTCTTAAAACATTAACTGCAAGCACTAGAAGATTTATAGCCTCTGAAACTAAATCAAGACAAAATAATAAAAATGAGGATTATACTAAAATACAAGACCTTTATAATTATATGAGTAGTAACGAATTTAAATTAGCTTATAGAAAAACTATGAACAGTTTTAAAAAAGAGTCGGATCAAATTGAAAAAGATGAAAGAGCATTTCAGTTACAAATAAAAAATAGAAAAATTAATTATCAAAATAACAGAAAAAATATTGATACAATTGTCACATCGTTATTATCTAAAAGTGGATTAAGTGATGAACTTTTAGATGTGGACGATGAAAATTTAACACTTGAATAGAATTTAATATTATCTATATAGACTTTATGGCATTTAAAGATTCTACTGATGAAAAATTTCAAGAACAAATTAATGGAAGTAAACTTAATTTGATTCAATTCAGCGCTTCATGGTGTGGGCCATGTCAGCAGCTTCGCCCAATTATTGAAAAAATTTCTGATGACATGTCAGATAAAATAGATTGCTATTATCATGATATTGAAAGTCAACCTAATGAGCCAACTAAGTATTCAGTGAGAGGTGTGCCAACAATTCTTTTATTTAAAGAGGGAAAACTTTTAGGAACAAAAGTTGGTGCTTCAAGCGAAAAAGACATGCTTGAATTTATTAAACCTCATATTTAATTTTTATTTAAAATATTTCCGCAGTTATAAAGACTACCAAAACAAACAATTAATTTTTTTTCTTTACTACTTATTTTTTTTAAAGCTTCTGTGAAATTATTACTTTTCTCAGCTTTGAATTTATTTTTTACTGCAATTTTATAAAGCTTATTTACTGAGACTGAGTTGGTTTCATTTTCAATAGGCATTATAACAATTTCTTTAAAAACCCCTTTAAGCTTTTTTATAAATAAATCTGGTTCTTTATTTTTAGTCATAGCCCAAATTCCATATTTAGGAATTTTTATATTTTTTAAATATGCTGCTAAATTTTGTGCATCAGCAGTAGCATGTGCGCCATCAATCATGATAATTTCATTTTTGTGCAGCCTATTTTTAATTCTCCCTTTATTAAGGTACTGAAATCGACCCTCAAAAGAGAGCAAAGGCAATGTCTTTTGGATAATTTTTTTATCTATTTTGAGATCAAGTGCTACTTTTATAGCAAGGCAAACATTTTCAAACATTCCTTTAGAATAAACATTTTTAGTATTAAGTTTTATTTTAAATTTTTTATCTTGGTAATAGTAATGGTTACCCGTTTTAGTAAGTTTCCAAGTGTTTGGATATATAATTTTACTTTTGTTACTTTTTAAAAGTTTCTTAATTTTTTTTAACACATATGGTGTCTGTTTACCTACATAAATATTTGTAAAATTACTAAGAAAACCTACATCTTCTCTAATTACCTCATCCAAAGTTTTTCGTTTTAAAAAATTTAAATGTTGCTTATTAATATTTGTGCATATCTGAAGTCTTGGAAAATCATTTATATTATTAGAGTCCAGTTTCCATAGAGCACCTGTTTCTTGTATATTATAATCAGCGTTTATTTTTGAGGCATTTATAATATAAATTAATGTAAGACATTCAAAAACTGTCAAAGGGATATTTAATTTTTCTATCTGTTTTATAGTTTTTTTAATTTCTTTATGATTTAAATACTTATCACCCATGTAAAATCTTTCCTTTATATCTCTTAGAGAAGGCGAAACATGAGTCGTTACCCTTTGATTATTAGCTTCGATAAATGATTTTAAAGAAAATAAAGTAGTAAACTTACCAGACTCTCCTATGACTGAAATTACATTTTTAAGTTTTTTTTCTGGATGCCCTAACAAGCTTAAGGCTAATTTTATTCTTTTCAAACCAAAATTTACAGATTTACTAAATAGTTTATGATTAGCTAGCTGATTGTAAAGACTGATCGACTGTGACATTGGACTCTTGTTTAGCTTGAGCCTCAGCTTTTTTCAATAGAACATTTAACAATGTCCCAATTGTCGAATTTAAATATTGTCTTTCAACAATAAGATCTATTCCCCCATGATCTTTTACATATTCTGCAGTTTGAAAATCATCGGGTAGCGTTTCTCTGACCGTATCTTGAATTACTCTTCTTCCTGCGAAACCTATAACACTTTTTGGCTCGCCAATTAATATATCTCCAAGCATAGCCCATGATGCAGTCACACCACCAGTAGTAGGGTTAGTTAAAACAACTATAAAAGGAATGTTTTTTTTCTTGAGTTCATTTACAGCTAGAGCTGTTCTTGACATTTGCATTAAAGCGATTGCACTCTCATGCATTCGTTGCCCACCAGAGCAGCTAAAAAAAATATATGGCATCTTATTTTCAATTGCATGTTGAGCTCCTGCAATAAAAGCTTCACCAGATGCAGCTCCAAAAGATCCACCAATAAATCTAAAATCTTGAGCTCCAACAACAGTATCGATTTTTTGGACTTTTCCTTTTGCGATTAATACAGCATCATCTTGCCCAGTGAGTTTTCTCGCAACTTGTAAACGATCAGTATATTTTTTTTTATCCTCGAAGTTTAAAGGATCATCTTTTGGAACAGGTGTTTCTATCAATTCAAATTCTTTATTATCAAAGAAAGTTTCAAACCTCTCTTTACAAGTGAGTTTGTGATGCTCTCCACACTTAGGACAAACTTTTCGATTAGATTTCATGTCTTCAGAATAAATCAAATTTTTACAACTACATGTTGTCCATAAATTTGTTTCTATTTTTGAAGACCTCTTTTCAAAAAGAGATTTTATTTTAGGCTTAATAAATTTTGTTATCCAATTCATAAAATTTTTTTCTTAAGATTATACACAACTTTACCTAGTTTTTCGGCAGGATTGTGTCTCAATCTGAGCGAATCAGTAATAGTTTTACATAAAAAAGAGCCACAAACCAAGCCTTGAGCTGATTTAAGAGATGAAATTGTTTTGTCTGTAATTCCGAACCCTATTACAACATTCTTATTAGGGTTGATTTTTCTTATCTTATTATAATTTTGAAGAATTTTTTTTGGAGATACTTTCAGTTTACCCCCAGTGGTTGATAACATTGATATGTAATAAACCATATCATGCGAGTCTTTTATAATTTTCCTCATTCTATCTTTTGTTGTTGTAGGTGCTAAAAGTTGAATAAAATTTATTGATTTCTTTTTACATTTTTTTGCAAAATCTTTATTTTCTGGCCAAGGCAAATCCACACAAATAATTCCAGAGACACCTGATTTTTTACAATCTTTAAGGAATTTATTTTCACCGTACTGATAAATCATATTGTAATAGCCCATTAAAATTACTGGTTTGTTTTTGTAGTTTTTTTTAAATTTATTCGCTATTTGAAATGTATCCCGCATTTTAAAACCATTTTTAATTGCTCTATTTGAGCTAGTTTGAATTTGTCCACCATCTCCAACAGGTGTTGAATGTGGAAAACCTAATTCAATAATATCAGCATATTTTGCAATAGAATTTATAATTTGAAGACTCTTTTTCTTATTAGGATCTGAAGCAACAGTATAAGTTAATAAGGCTGGTCTATTCTCTCTTTTACAGTTCTCAAAAGTTAATTGAATTTCAGATTTCATTCAGTATAAAAACCAAGTTTTTCTTTTATAATATCAGAGTCTTTTAAAGAATGTCCGCAGCTATCTATACATAAAATAGTATCTTTACTGAGTTTAGGTGCAAGAGAAATTGCAGTTGCAAAGGCATGACTTGGCTCAAGAGAAGGAGATATATTCTCCAACTTTGAAACAAGTTTGTAAGCATTTAATGCCTCCTCATCAGTTGCTGAAGTATATTCAGCTCTACCTGAGTCTTTTAAAAAACAATGTAAAGGACTCACTGATGGATAATCAAGTCCGCTTGACAGACTTTCTGTTTCACCAATCTGACCATCATTGTCTTGAATACAATAAGCTTTAGCTCCATGAAGTACACCAAGTTTAGAATTATTACTTAAAGGAGCAGCATGAAGTTTGCTTTTTTTTGAACCACCAGCTTCCACCCCTATGAGACTCACGTGCTTTTTATCATAATCTATAAATTCACTCCAGAACCCGTAAGCACTAGAACCTCCACCTACACAATTTAATAATTTTAGTTTATTAGGGATCTTTCCAAATTCCTCTATTAATTGAACTTTTAATTCTCTAGAAATTTGAGAGGTGCTGTACCCCGAAATTTTTACAAAGATTGACGGACCAACTGTTGAGCCAATTACCATGTGGACGTCCTGACAGTTTGCAACCCAATATCTCATAGACTCACTTACAGCATCAACTAGTGTTTGACTTCCAGAAGTTACAGGTACAACTTCAGCCCCATATTTTTTCATTACATCTACATTTTTTTTCTGGCGCACCAAGTCTCGTAAACCCATAAAAATCTTAGCTTTCAAACCAAATTTTTTTGCCACCATTGCTAAATTCTTACCTTGCATCCCGGCGCCGGTATCTGTGCAGACGTAGCGTTTGCCGGCTCGCTTTGCAATTAAACAATGAACAATACAAGCATATACCTTATGTGCAGTCCCAGGATTTTCAGAGACGACTTTGGCCCATAGTTGTGCTCCACCTAGATGATCAGTCAAATTATCCAATCTTATTAGCGGCGTAGGGGTTCCTACATAATTTTCAAAATAATAGTCTCTTTCTTTGATAAAACTTTTATCTTTTCTTAGTTTAGAAAAAAGATTTTCTAAATCTTCTATTGGTTTTTTAAGTGTTTCAGGGACAAAGTTTCCTCCAAATTTACCACCCCACATACCATTTTTATCATGTTGATCAATTAAGGGTATGCCTTTTCTAATTTTTAAGCTCATTTACTTTTTCAATAAATTTTTTTATTTTTGAATGATCTTTGTATCCTATTTGAGCATCTAATTCCAAGCTACTAGACAAATCACAAAAGTTAACTCCTAATTTTGCTATATTTATAACGTTATCTTGAGAAATTGAACCGGCAAGACCGTATCTTTCGCCCTGGGGAAGTTTTGAAATTAAATTTTTTGGGAATTCAATAGACTTTTCCATTCCAGGAGTATCAAATAAAATTAAATCAGCTTCGTCAAATTTTTTATAACTATTTATATCCGATTGTTCTTTTACCTTTATAGCTTTAATTATTTTTAAACCCATAGATTTAATTTCCTTAATTCTATCGTTTGTTTCTGATCCATGGAGTTGAATAAAATCAAAATTTCTTAATACTATATTTTTAATAAAATCGTTATTAGGATTAACAGTGACAGCTACAAACGATGAGTTTTTTTTATTATACTCCTTCAATTTTTTTACATCTTCTAAATCTAAGTTTCTTGGAGATTTATTATAAAATACAAAACCAAGTAAACTAACTCCAAGATCCAAGCAAATCTGTACATCTCTGGCAGGGTGTAAGCCACAAATTTTAACTTTCATACTATTCTAATTCTTTAATAAGTTTTGAGATATTTTTTTTTATGTTTCCTTTAATAATACTACGCCCAATTACCAGAGCTGTAGCACCATTTTTAAAAGCTTGTTTAGGTGTCATTACTCTTTTTTGATCTTGCCTCTTATCACCAGGCAACCTTATTCCAGGTGTAATTATTTCTTTTTTAAAAACTTTTTTAACTATGCCGATTTCATGCGGACTACAGACAATAGCATCAAGCTTTGCTTTATTTGCTAATTTAGCCTGGTGAAAAACTAATTTTCTAACATTTTTGCTGAACCCAATTTCTTTTAATGAATTATTATCTAGGGAAGTAAGTACTGTCACACCTATTAATTTTGTTGATCCTGAAACTTTTTTTGCAGCTTTGATAGCTTTAAGTCCTGAACTTAAATGAATAGTAATGTAATTTAATCTTAAATCTTTTACAGCTTTAATTGCAGATGCACAGGTATTAGGTATGTCAGCTAACTTGTAATCTCCAAAAGTAAGTTTATTTTTGAAGTTAAATATGAATTTTCTTCCATCTTTAGAGTTTAAAAATTCAAGTCCAAATTTATATCCAAAATTAATCTTTGGTGTTTGAGTTTCTTTAACAATTTTTTTTAACTTTTTTAAATTAGCGGTATCACAAGCAATAAAAATTTTTGGTTTTTTCATTCGTTGATAAACTTTTTCAGTTTTTTACTCGTTTTAAATCTTACCCTATTTTTTTCAGGAACATAAATTATTTCTCCAGTTTTAGGGTTTCTTGCAGATCGCCTCTCGTTTAGTTTTTTTACAAAAAATGTTCCAAAACCCTTAAGTATTACCTTTTTATTTTCTCGTAAAGCGTCACCTATACTTTCTGAAAAAGTATCAACAACGATTTCTAATTCTGATGTATTAAGTTCGGGATTTTTTTTTCTAAGTTTTTTAATGATCTCAGATCTCGACAATTATTTATCTTTTTTTTCTTTTTTTCCTATAGCTTTTTCAAAAATACCTTTTAAAGTTGCTCCAGATTTGGTAGCTCCTTCTCCGAATTTAGCAATTAATGACTTTTCTTCATCTATCTGTGCAGCTTTAACACTTAATTTAATTTTTCGATTTTTTAGATCTAAGTCTATTATTTTTGCATCAAGCGCATCTCCAGCAGAAAAAACCTCAGGTCTTGCATCCGCAGCATCCTTAGCTAAGTCAGATTTTTTTATTGAAGTGATAAGTTTTTTATCTTTATCGATTGAAACTTTCACCCCTGTTTTAAGAACTTCATGAACTCTAGTTGTGATTACATCATTTACTTTTTTATTATTTTGTTTAAACCAATCTAATGGGTCTTTTTCTAAAGCCCTTTTAGAAAATTTAATTTTTTCATCATTAACTTCTATAATTTTAACCTCTAAAATTTCATTCTTTTTGAAGTTTTTTAAATCATCTATATTTTCTTGATATGAAATTTCCTTATAATGCAACATACCTGTTAAATTAAAATCAGGCATTTCACCAAAAATTGCTTTGTCAGTTATGTTTACAATTTTGATTTTTACTTTCTTACCAATTTGATTTTTTACTTTTGCCCATGGATTTTCTAAAGTAGCCTTATAGGATAATGAAATTCTTTTGGTTTCTTTATCTATATTTACAATTTTAAAATTTATTTTTTGCGATGGAGATAGTACTTTGCTCGGCTTTACGTTTTTATTAGTCCAATCAAGTTCAGAATTGTGTATTAATCCTTCAATACCTTCCTCTATCTTGACGAAACATCCGTATTCCATTATTTTTGTAACTTCTCCTTCATAAATCTCCCCAACTTTATATTTTTTATCAATATTTTCATAAGGATCCTCAGTAAGAGCTTTTACTGATGCTGAGACACGATTAGTTTTTTGATCGATTTTTGTAATTTTAACTTTTAGTTTTTGGCCAATTGTTGCTAAATCAGATGGTTTCTTTACTCTTCCATGACTTAAATCTGATACATGTAAAAGAGCGTCCACGCCGTTAATATCTAAAAAAATACCCCAATCTGTAATAGCTTTTACAATTGCATCATTTACGATATCACCTTCTTTAATATTTTTGAGCGCTTCTGAAATTTCAGCATTTTTGCTTTTTTCTAAAACAGCTCTTCTTGAAACACAAACATTCCCTCTATTCTTATCAATTCTTGTAGCTATTACTTTTACAGGTACATTCATTAAATGATCAATCTTTTTTAGTGGGCGAATATCTATCTGTGAAGATGGCATGAAACATAATAATCCTTCAACTGAAGCGATGAATCCTCCTTTTACTTTTCCAGTTATGTAACCCGTCATTTCTTCTTGTGTTTCGAAGACCTTCTCCATTTTTTTCCAGGCCTTCATTTTTTTTGCTTTATCTCTAGAAATAACAATTTCTCCTTTAAAACTTTCTATTCTCTCTAAATAAACGTCAATTTTTGATCCAACCTTAAGTTTAGCTAACTCTTCGTCATTTTTAAATTCTTCTATAGGAATCATACCTTCCATTTTAGCTTTGCAATCAACTACTACAAAATTTTTAGTAATCTCCGTAACAGTTGCCTTGATTATTTCGTTTTCTTTAAGTTTTCGATCTTTAAAATCTTGATCCAATAGATTTTGGAACTCTTTGTGTAATGAGCTTGTATTTTTTAATTCTTGTTCAATTGCCATATTTTTTTAAAACTTTTATTTCTACGTAACTGGACATTTTTGTAAGCATTGCTTGCTTACCTAATTTTCCGGTGTCGATTTCTACCGAATCTCTGTGTCGAAGTAAAGGGGAGTTTCTTCTTTTAATGTCTGAAATATTTCTTATTCTAAGGGCTTTTTTTACATCATTAAGTTTTATATTAGGAAATTTTTTTTTTAATTCATTATATCTTCTTCGTGCCGCTATATTAAGACTACATTTGAAAAAAAATTTTACATCAGAATTTGGAAGGACTTTAGTGGAAATATCTCTTCCTTCAATACAACAATTTTTATGTTTTTTTGAAAAGTCAATTTGAAATTTTTTCAAAATTTCTCTAATTTTCTGAACTTTGGCAATCGTAGCACTATGTTCAGAAATTGCGGGCGTATGAAGATTAATTTTATTAAGATTTTTGTAATTTAGGTTTTGAAATTTTTGTCTTAAAAATTTTATTTTATTTTTTGGTTTAAACTTTAGAATTAAATAACTAGCATATCTGTATAACAAACCTGAAGAGAGAAACTTTAAATTATATTTTTTGGAAATCATCTTTGCTCCGGTTGATTTACCAGTTGCTGCTCCACCATCGCAAGATATCTGAATATTTCTAATTTTTTTTTTCAAATTTTGCTCCTAAAGTTTTCATAATTTTTAAAAAAGATGGTGAAGAAGTAAATACAGTGTCGAAATTTTTAATTTTTGATTTCGCGCCAGTTAAAATTGATAATACAAAAGCAGACATACAAATTCTATGATCCCCTAACTTTGGAACAAGAATTTTTTTGTTATTGGCATCTATTAATCCTTTACCATAAATTTTTAAAACATTTTTTTTAAATTTACTTTTAATTCCTAATTGTTTGAGTACTTTTTGCATTTCAATTATTCTATTACTCTCTTTGTTAGCTAGGTCACCTATACCACTGAAGGAAGAGGTCCCTTTAATTAAGCTGGCCATAACAAATAGAATTGGATATTCATCAGTGCTATTTACATAAAAGGATTTATCAACTTTGATTGGTTTAAGTTTACTAGACCTTACAATTATATCTCCTTTAGGTTCATTAAAATTTTTTTTTAAATTTATAATCTTTATTCTTGCACCCTGTTTTTTAAGAATTTGATAAAAACCCGTTCTTGTTTTATTTAAACAAACATTTTTTATCTTTAGATAAGATTTTTCGTTCAATAAAGTTAAAGCAGTAAAAAACGCAGCAGATGAAGGGTCACCAGGTACCTTTATTTTCATAGGCTTCAACTGGTTTTTGCCAAAAACCCTAATTATCTTTTTTCTTTTATTAAAAATTTTGATTGCTTTAGTATTTTTAATGAGCATGTTTTCAGTATGATCTCTACTCTTATATTTTTCAAAAATATTTGTTTCTCCATAAGAATTTAATCCACCAAAAATTACTGCACTTTTGAGCTGAGCAGAAACTTCAGCATTATAATTAAAACCTATTGGCATACTTGAGGAAATTATTTTCAGAGGAAAATTATTTCTATTTTTTGGAAAAAAAGTTGCTCCAAATTCTGACAATAATTTTATCAGTTTTTGCATGCTTCTTTTATTTAAAGAGTGGTCACCACTTACATTTAACTCAATACCTGGAGTAGTAGATAAAATTCCAAGAAGTAGTCTTGCCAAAGTACCTGAATTTCCAAAAGATAATTTTGTATTCCTTTTTGCGTATAAAGAACCCAGTCCTTTTCCATAAACTAAATAGTTTTTTGAGTTCTTTTTTTTAATTCTAACTCCTAATTTTTTAAGACAATCTATTGTAGAAAAAACATCTTCAGACTCTAAAGCATTTGTAACCGAGGTAATATTTTGAGAAATTGAACCTATTAAAAAACTTCTAATAGAAATAGATTTATCCGAGTCTACTTCTATTTCTTTTGAAAAAGGAGAAATTTTTTTTTTAATAATTAAATTAAAATCTCTTGAAAACATTATTTATTATGAAAATTGAGTCCCAAAATAATGTTTTATAGCCTTTGATGACTTTAGTAATTCCCTTGAAGTGCCCTCAGCAATTATAGTTTGTTCACCTAAAACGTAAGATCTATCTGTTATATCAAATAAATTTTTCACGTTGTGATCAGTTACAAGTACTGCAGTACCATTTGCCTGAATTTTTAAAATATATTTTTGAATATCCTGAATTACCATAGGATCTAATGCAGCTAAAGGTTCATCTAATAAAACTATTTTAGGTTTATTTATCATTACCCTTGCCATCATAAGTCTCCTTATTTCTCCACCTGATAAGACTGATGCATTCAAAGTTCTTAAATGCTGGAGATTAAACTCGTCTAAAAGTTTTTCTGTAATAGTTTTTTGATTCTGAAGTCCCTTAATTGAAATTTGAGCAATACCTAAAATGTTGTCATAGACTGACATATTAAAAACACTTCTTTGTTGGGGAAGATACCCTAATCCTTCTTTCGATCTTAAATGTATCGGTATTTGTTCTATAGATTTACCATTGAGAAAAATTTTACCACCCTCAACGTTTTCTTCTCCAATGCACATAGAGAATAGAGTTGTTTTACCGCAACCATTAGGACCTAACACGCCAACACATTCTCCTGGAAAAACTTTAATAGATAACTTTTTTAAAATAGGTCTTCCATCAAATGATTTACTCACATTAACTACTTCAAATATTGGTCTGTCTTTTTTAAATTTTAAAATTCTGAAGCCTTTTTTCATTTAATATTTATATTAGCGTTAATTTTGTTGTCATTAATTGATGCAATATTAAGCTTTTGACTTTTTATATCAAATAATAGCTTATCTGCAAAGATTTCACCTTTTACATCTTTTAATTTAACATTTTCGGTTATTATTAAAAAGCTTTCAGAATTTGAGTACTCAGCTTTTTGCGCATATAATTCACTACCTTCATAAAAGGCTTTAACATTTTTTCTGAAGATCATATCTAAAGTTTTGTTATTATAAATTCCTTCGTCCGAAAAAACACTTAAAGTAGTGCCATCTTTGAAGAAAAAAATTGCTTCAACCGTAATCATATTAACTATTTCCTGGCTATCTTCTTTATTGGATGCTTCATTGGATTTAAGTATATATCTATTACCGGCTAAATCTAAACCTGAATATTCAATGTTGTAAAAAACATCAGCATTTTCGGATTGCTGAGATAAACTTTTTTCTATGTCTAATTGAGTTTCTTCAGAAATTATTCTCTCCTCTACATTTTTTTTCTCATAAAAAGTAAAAAAAACAACAAATGCGCCAATTAAAAATAAACTTGCTTGAATTATTCTCAACCTTTTTTTTCTTTGCATTAGCTGAAACCTCTATCTAATAAAAAATGTATATGGATAATACCTTTAAGAACTTTATTTCTTTTTTTATAATCCCTATCACTAACTACTAGCAAACTAGTAATTTTCTTTTCATTCATGATTCCTAAAGCCTTAGATGCAGGCATGTTCTCATTTACTACAAGAGGGTTTTTTGTCATAAATTTTTTTAAATTTTTATTAGTGGAGTAATTTCTTAGTTCTCTTCTTAAGTCTCCATCGGTAACGATAGCTTCGATATATTTATTTTTTAGTATTACTAAGATTCCAAGTTTTTTTTGATTCATCACTCTTAAAGCATCTTTAAATTTTTTCTTATAATTTATTACAGGCATTTTATTTCCGGAAACCATTATGTCTTTTGCTAAAAGCAAGGATTTCCCAATATTTCCTCCTGGATGAAAAATCTTGAACTTTTCTTTAGAAAACTTTTTCTGATACATTACTGTTGAGGCTAAACAGTCACCTAGCAGTAGTGTTATCGAAGTGCTTGAGGTGGGAACGATACCAGTCATATCAGCTTCTTTGACTTTTGGAATTAACAATTTTATATCACTTGCCTTTAATAAATTACTATCAGACTTAGATGCTATACCAATTATCTTTATTCGAAAACGATTAGCGTATTTAAGCATATTTGTTAATTCTGAGGTATTACCAGAATATGAAAAAATAATTAAAATATCTTTTTTTTCAATCTGACCCATATCACCATGAAGAGCTTGAGCTGGATCACAAAAAAAACTTGGCACTCCTATACTTGAAAAAGTTGCTGAAATTTTTCTGGCTATTAATCCTGATTTTCCTATTCCTGCAAAAATTACTTTTCCTTTACAGTTCAAAATTAAATCTACAGCATTGATAAAGGATTGATTAAAAATTTTTTTTATTTTCTTTAATTCACTTATTTGAATACTTGCTGATTTTTTTGCAATTGTTATATAATTTTTTTTCATTAATGTTCAAATATGTCCTCTTTAAAACCTTTTTGATCCAACTCTACTCTGGTATCTAAAAATTCTAAACATTTTTTGAAAATATCCATTCTTTTTTCTCGAATAAGCATTACCTCTAGCTCTTCTTTAATCTTGTGAAGATATATTACATCATTAGCAGCATATTCTAATTGTTTATCTGATAATTTATTCAGATCTTTATTCCAATCACTACTACCTTGCCTTTTATCAAGAGATTTATTACAAAATTCCTGCACTAAATTTTTAAGGCCGTGAGCATCTGTGTAAGTCCTAACTATCTTAGACGCAATTTTTGTATCAAATATATTCTTAATTTTACATTTAAGAAAATATTCCAATGAATTTTTATCAAATCTCAAAAAGTGTCCTATTTTTAAAATCTTATTATTTTCTAAAACTGATACTAAATTTGGTGCCTTATAATTATTTTTGTTTGGTTGAATTATATATACGTTTCCTTTTTCATCACATATTTGTACTAAACTTAATTTGTCTCTTTCAGGGATTTGAAGCCCTGTAGCTTCTGTATCTATTGCAATGCTATTTTTAAATGAATTAGCTATATCTGAAGTTATGTCCTCTTTTATCTTAGTAATTTTCATATATAAGTTTAAATACCATGAAAAATCAAATTTGCACAATCTTAGGTGGCGGAGGATTTATAGGCAGATATCTTGTTCGAAATTTGACCAAGAAAAACTATAGGTGCATTATTACTACGAGAAAAGCCTTTCAAAAGGGGTATTTAAAGACTCAAGCAACACCAGGCGCGATTGAACTTTTAGACTGGAATCCAAATAATTTTTCAGATTTGAAAGAAGCAATTAAAAACTCAGATGTAGTCGTGAATTTAATCGGTATTCTTTTTGAGAATAGAAAACAGAAATTTTATAATATTCATTCAAAAATTCCTGAAGCAGTTGCTAAGATTTGCTCAGAGTCAGATGTAAAGAAATTTATTCACGTCAGCGCAATTGGAGCTAATGATAAATCAAAATCTCTATATCAAAAATCAAAATTTCTTGGGGAACAAAAAGCGATAGAGAATTTTAAAAAAACAGTAATTATAAGACCCAGCGTAGTTTGTGGTCCTGAAGATAATTTTACAAATCTGTTTTCGAAATTAAGTATATTGCCTGTAATTCCAGTTGTAGGCAAAAATTATAAGTTTCAACCAATCTTAGTTTCAGATGTCGTAAGCGCCATTGTAAAAGCAATAGAAATTAAAAATAATGAAAGTAAAATCTATGAGATTGGAGGACCAAAAATAATCAGTTTTGGAGACATGATTAAGTCAATTTTATCAACTATTAATAAAAAAAGGTTTGTTATTGAAATGCCAATGTCTATAGCAAAAATTCAGAGTAGTATAACGGATTTACTTCCTTTCCCTCCGATTTTAACTAGAGACCAATGCGAAATTTTATCTGAGGCAGATAATATTGTTTCCAATAACCATCTAACACTTAAAGACCTTGATATAGACCCAGTAGACGTTGAAGCAGAGATGAAAAAATGGTTATGGAGATATAAAGACGGCGGTCAGTTCGCTAAAGCACAATGAAAAGTATAAGTTTATTTAGTGGATATATTTATTTAATTCTTGCAATCATAACAGGTATTGCCACTAACGGTTTTCTCAAAACTACTGAAAGTTTTACTAAGCTCTTACCAACAATTTTTTGCATCACAAGTATTGTTGTTTGTATTTTTTGTTTATCTAGAGCAATGACTATAATACCTGTAGGATTTACTTATGCCACTTACGGAGCATTAACGATAACTGCAGTTACATTATTTGGAATATTTAAATACAATCAAACTCCTAATCTTTATGGTACTGTTGGATTAATTTTAATTGTTTCAGGAGTTATACTTTTAAACCTTTTTGGTAAATTAAAGTAAACCCCTGATGTTTTTAAATCAGGGGCATTTAATTACATTATAAACTAATTATTTAAAGATGCTGTGATAGGTTCTTTATTTTTGTTAGCTCTTTTTTCAGCGATTTTTTTCTCGATACTAGCTATCTTTAGATCAATCTTTGATAGTTTTTTTTGTTTAGTGCTTATCTTATTTTTAAGCTTATCGATTGATTTTAGTATTTTTTTCTTTTTCTTTTCGTTTTTTTTTAACTTTTTTTTCATATTGTTCCTCCAAAAAAGAAAAATCTAAAATAATCTAAAAAATTTTTCAAATGAAATTAAGAAAAATCTTTTAAACTAAAAGTTGAAAAAATTTAGAAAATCCTACGGAACTAATAAATTTATAAATCTCTCTGTTTTTTGGATCTCAAGACTGTTTACGTAACCACAATTTTCACCATCAACCTGTGATAGAACTTTATTGTTTACACCATTTATTTTTAATCTGTTCAATTCTTTTTTAATTACACTTTTTGCAGGAGTTAAGTCGCCTTTGGTTAAAATTAACCAAACATAATAAAGTAATTTTATTCTGGTCAGGTCTTTAAATATGTAAGCCACTATCCTGTTTTCAAATATATTGGTATCATTTGTTATAGAATGGGGACCAGCATAGTATTTTGAATTAGTACATAAAATCCAATCAGCCATAATTTTTTCATTATCTACCTCAACCTCCATTTTATTATTTTTTAAAAATAAAAAATGCTGAAAACCTTTTAAAGCGAAAATTACTTTTCCAAGATACTTTTTAATATTAGTATTTATGGACTCAACAATTCGAGAGTCAAAACCTACACCAGCCATCAAGAAAAAGTACTTATCATTTATTTTTGCTAATGAAATTTTCTTATGATTATCTGATACTAGGACGTTGTAAATCTCCTCCGCCTTTTTCTTAATTTGAGTTTCTATTTGTAAAATATTTGCAGTGCCAGCAGGTATGTATCCAACTAATTTGTCTTTTAGATTATCACTTTTAAACATTTCATTAATACCAAAACATACGCTCCCGTCACCGCCAGCAAATACTAACCGATCAAATTTTTTATTAGACAATTCTTTAAATACATTCCTTGCATGATCTTCGCTTTCAGTTTTAAAAAGATCTACAATATGATTTTTTTCTAAAAGATTAATGACCTTGTTAATTAATTTAAGTTTTCTACCACCTGCTGCATTTGCGTTAAATATCACCGCAAAATTCAATTTTTTATTCATATTTTAACAATTCTGTAACATATTTATGATTCTACTTTTACTAGAGATTCGTTTTATAAAAAATATGGAAACAATTCAAACTAAATCTAAGGGAAAGATTTTAAATTACAAAAGCATCTTTATTTCCGACTTGCACCTTGGGCATAGAAAAAGTGCAGCAAACAAATTATTAGAATTTTACAAACATTCAAGGTCAGAGAATTTATATCTTGTTGGTGATATCATTGATGTTTGGGCTTTAAAAACAAAATTTTACTGGCCTCAAGAACATAATGATGTGATTCAAAAAACATTAAGAAAAGCAAGACATGGAACAAAAGTAAAATATATTGTTGGAAATCATGATGATGTCTTCAGAAAATTTTTACCATTACATTTTGGCGATATTGAAGTTGTAAATAGAGCCATACATGTAAGCTCAGATAATAAAAAGTATATTGTTGTTCATGGTGATGCCTGGGATGGAGTCATGAAATATGCTCCATGGTTATCAAAAGTAGGAGCTGTCGCTTATAGTTTTTTACTTGAGTTTAATGTTGTTATCAATTTTTTTAGAAGATTATTTAAAAAGGGTAATTGGTCTTTAGCAAAATATTTAAAACACAAAGTAAAGAACGCTGTAAAATATATAGGTGATTATGAAAAAACTTTAGCAATTTATGCTAAAAGAAAAAATGTTGATGGCATAATTTGCGGCCATATTCATCATTCTGCCGATCAAGTCTTAGATGGTGTGAGATATTTAAATTGTGGTGATTGGGTAGAAGGTGCAACTTTCTTAGTAGAACATTTTGATGGTCGCATGGAAGTTATTGACTGGGACAAAATCAGAGGTGATGTTGTTGATTACGAGCCGTATCTAAAAGTAGTAAATAAATAAATGAAGATTTTAATCGTTACTGATGCCTGGTATCCGCAAGTGAACGGTGTTTGTAGAACTTTAAAAAATCTTGGCGATGAATTAAAAAAAATTGGACATCAGGTTGAATATATTGAACCTAATCAATTTTTTACTGTGCCAATGCCAAAATATAATGAAATAAAACTTTCTCTTAATGTTTGGCCTAGAGTAGGCAGATTAATTTCTAAAGCTGATGCTGACATAATTCACATAGCTACAGAAGGTCCGATAGGAATATTTGCAAAAAGATATTGTGTAAAAAGTAAGCTTAAGTTTACCACGTCTTACCATACTCAATTTGATAAATATTTGAAGCTATACTATCCTTATTTGCCAATTAAGCTTGCTCAAAAGTTCCTTAAAGGATTTCACTCAAAGGCGGAAAAAATTTTAGTAACAACTCAGTCGATGAAAGATGAACTTCAAGAAATTGGTTTTGAAAAGGATAAGATGGTTGTTTGGACTAGAGGAGCAAACCACGGGGCATTTCAAAAGCCTAAAAAGATTAATTTAGAGTATAAAAGACCAATTTATCTTTATGTGGGAAGAGTATCTATTGAAAAGAATATAAGAGCATTTCTGGATTTAGATTTAGAAGGTACGAAATTAGTTGTCGGTAAAGGACCTGATTTAGATAAACTAAAAAAAGAATATCCTGAAGCGATATTTAAAGGAGAGAGAACAAATGGTGAGCTTGCAAGTTACTTTGCTTCTTCTGATGTTTTTGTTTTCCCGAGCAAAACAGATACTTTTGGAATTGTAATTATAGAAGCTTTAAAATGTGGATTGCCAGTAGCTGCTTACCCAGTAGCAGGACCAAAAGATATTTTTAACGGTACAAACATTGGCTCGTTAAACAACGATCTTAAAAAAGCAGCACTTGAAGCTCTTAAGTCAGATAGAAGCGCTTGCATTGAGCATGCAAAAAAATATACCTGGGAAAATTGCGCAAAAATCTTTTTAAATAATGCGGTATCAAACCGCTAAAAAATATTTCTTTAGTCTATATCTTTAAAGTATAATCAAATCATGGAATTATTATTTTACTCTCTTGCTGGAATAATTGTGATCGTAGTAATTGCAGTATCCAGAAAATCAATTGTAGCAGGTATGGAGGCAAGATCCGATATTAAGAGAGAGAACAAACCAAGTAATAATGAAGAGGGAATAGAAGACATCACCAATGAAAATATTGAAAAAACTAATGAGCAAGTAAAGATTATAAATCAAATCGATGATCTAATTTTAATTGTAGATAAATTTAAAAATATCAAATTTTTTAATAGTAGTGCAAAAAAAAAATTTGGAGAAAATAATTTAAATAAGCACGTGGCTACTTTATTGAGAGTTCCTGATTTACTCCAAAATATTGATTTAGTGCTTTTAAAAAAAGAGACAATTACTATGGATTTAGAATTATCCTCTCCCTCATTTCAGTTCTTTAAAGTTCATCTATTCTCTGGACCGACCTCATATGTCGATGATCCTGACTCAGTTGTTTTATTTCTAAAAGATTTAACTGATATTATAAAAGCGCAAAGGTTCAAATCTGATTTTGTAGCCAATGTAAGCCATGAACTTAAAACGCCTTTAGTTTCTATTAAAGGATTTCTAGAAACTATAAGCGGACATGCGAAAGATGATTTAGAAGCACAAAAAAAATTCATACCGATAATGCTTGAGCAAGCTGATAGGATGGAAAGCTTAATTAAAGATTTACTTTCATTAAGTAGAATTGAGTTAGAGGAACATATACAGCCTCAAGATAAAGTAAATTTAAAAGAAATTTTAAGTAACGTTGAAGACATCCATCAAAAAAATTTAAAATCTTTTGAATTTAAAAATAATGTAAAAGATGATTTCTTTATTAAAGGCGATCATGAAAAATTAATTGAAGTTTTTTCAAATATTATTGATAACAGTATAAAATATTCAGAAAAAAATAAAAAGATCGAGGTTAATTGTGGGCAAGGTAACGGAAAAGTAATAGGAGACTCTTATACCGTGTCCATTAAAGATAATGGTATTGGAATTCCAACTGAACAACTTCCGAGAATTACAGAAAGATTTTTTAGAGTTGATGCAGCTAAAAGTAAAAAAGTTGGTGGCACTGGACTTGGAATGGCGATCGTGAAGCACATTGTTAATCAGCATAGAGGTGAGTTAGAAATAAAAAGTGAGACTCAAAGGGGCACCGAAATAAAGGTTCACTTTTCTAAATTTTAGCAAATATTACAGTTTTATTAAATTTTGTCTTGAGATAAACGGCAAAATAGTTAAAGTTTTAGTATGACTAGATTAATGAATTATATAAGTCTGGTTTTATTAACTTTAATTTTTACAACTGTTAAGGCAGATGTAAACTTAATTGAGAAAACTTTACGTTCTCAACCTCTTACAGTTTTTGATCTTGGACTTTTAAGACTTAAAAACGATCTTAGGCAAGCTAAAAACGATTTAGTTCTTGAAGTAGATAATAAAAATGTATCTACAATTTATACTGAAGCTATATTTTCTAGAAGAGACGATGGAATTCAATTAATTGTGTCAGCACCGATGAGCACTCATTTAAATGCTAACTCGTACATGGTGGACTCAATTAAATGTAGAAAAATTTTTGAAAAAGTTAAAAATAATCTTTTAAAAGGACAAAACGAGAGCAATATGATTCACTCAAAAGCTGCATCTTATTTAAGTGAAGTATTCACCGCTCCAACACAATTGAATGCTTGGAGATATGATAAAAGTTTTACACAAAAATTAGTTAACTTTGTACAACTAGAAGTTACATTAAAGCCAACTCAATCCTACGCAGTTAAAAATAAAGTAAGACCTTTTAGTTGCGGAGGGTCTTTAGCCTCTGATTATCAACAAATCGAGATAACTAGAAAGTTCAACTAAAAAGTTATCATTTTAATAAATTTGTAACATATCTGTAATAATTAAGAGTCCTCTTAATTTTATGAATCCAATGTTTGTTAATTAATTAATAAATGAAAGGATAAACAATGAAAAAACTATCAATCGCTTTAGCTTCATTAGTTGCAATGTTAGTTGTAACTTCTGCTCAAGCTAGAGATCAGATTAAAATCGTAGGTTCTTCAACTGTATTCCCTTATGCAACAATCGTTGCTGAAAGATTTGGTTCGTCTGGTAAATTTAAAACACCAGTAATCGAGTCAACAGGAACAGGTGGTGGAGCTAAATTATTCTGTGCTGGAGTTGGTACAGAGCACCCAGACATAACAAATGCATCTAGAGCTATGAAGGCTAAAGAGTATGCGCTATGTCAAAAAAATGGTGTTGAAGAAATCGTAGAGATTACAGTTGGTAACGACGGAATAACGTTAGCTTATTCTAAAGATGCTAAACCAGTAAACTTTACAAAAAAACAATTATGGGCAGCATTAGCAAAAGAGGTTGCTAAAGATGGTGCGTTAGTACCAAATCCATATAAAAATTGGAGTGATATCGACCCATCATTACCAAACTACCCTATCAAAGTTATGGTGCCTCCAGGAACATCAGGAACAAGAGATGCTTGGAATTCATTAGTAATGAAAAAAGGTATCGATGATGCTTCTAAAAAAGCTGGCGCTAAATATAAAGCGTTAAGAGAAGATGGTGCGGTAATTGAAGTTGGTGAGAACGACTCACTTATTATTCAAAAATTAGCTGCGGACAAAGAAATGTTCGGTTTCTTTGGTTTCAGTTATTTCTTAGCTGCAAAAGATAAATTGCAAGCTGCAAGCATTGAAGGTGGTCAACCAAGTCTATCTTCGATTCAAGATTACAGTTACGCAGTTGCAAGACCTTTATTCTTCTATGTGAAAAAAGCTCACGTGGGCGTTGTACCTGGCTTACATGAATTCGTAAAAGAGTTCACAAGTAAAAAAGCTATGGGTAATAAAGGTTATTTAACTGATATCGGGCTAGTACCTCTAGATGGCAAGTTATACAAAACATCTAGAACTAACGCTACGAAGTTAGTTAACATGCCTGCTAAGAAGTAGTAGTATCAATTAAACAAAAAGGGGGTATTTTACCCCCTTTTTATCTCTGGAAGCTCAATATGAATTTAATACTTGTAACTTTTATTATTCTCTTAGCTTTCACAAGTTATTATTTCGGTAGAAAAAAAGCTCTAGTTATTCAATCATCACAAAGACTTACGGCATTACCAAAATTTTATGGATATTATTTAGCTGCTTGGTGTGCTGCACCAGCATTAATAATTTTTGCTCTTTGGTCAGTTTTTGAACCATCAATAGTTAAAACATTTATTTTACAAGATTACACTGATCAGAACTTAACTAAAAATGAGCTTCAGCTTATTTACACAAAGGTTAAAGCATTAGCCGCAGGAACTTACACGGGAAATATTACTAATTTTCTAGATGAGTCTGCTAATAAGTACATTCAATTAAAAGGAATAGCTAACAGCGCTAAAGTAGCAATTATTTTAGCAATTTTAATTTTCTCTCTGAGTTTTGCGTATAGATCTGTTCAGAAAAATGATCGAATGAGAGAACCAGTAGAAATTTTTCTTAAATGGGTGTTATTTGTTGCATCATTAGGCGCAGTTTTAGTTACAATCGGAATAGTTTTTTCACTTTTATTCGAAGCGATTAGGTTTTTTCAAGCAGTAAAAATCTTTGACTTTATATTCGGAACTCATTGGTATCCTGCTAAAACTTTTGTAAGAGATGGCCAACCAGATCCTGAATTAATGAAGGATGCTTTCGGAGCTGTGCCTTTATTTGCTGGAACTTTTTTTATTGCTTTTATTGCAATGTGTGTTGCCATCCCCATAGGTTTGCTGAGTGGGATATATCTATCTGAGTATGCTGGAAGAGGCGTAAGAAAATATGCGAAACCTATTATTGAGATTTTAGCTGGTATTCCAACAGTGGTATATGGTTTTTTTGCAGCTTTAACCGTCGGTCCTTTTGTTAAAGAAATTGGTAACGCTATGGGTTTAGAAGTTTCAGCGGAGAGCGCTTTAGCTGCAGGAGCAGTTATGGGAGTAATGATAATTCCTTTTATTTCAAGTTTAAGCGATGACGTTATGACGGCAGTACCTCAAAGTTTAAGAGATGGGAGTTACGCAATGGGCGCAACAAAATCTGAAACTGTAAAAAAAGTAATTTTTCCAGCAGCCCTACCTGGTATCGTAGGTTCGATACTTTTAGCAGTATCGAGAGCGATAGGAGAAACAATGATTGTTGTAATGGCCTCAGGACTAGCGGCTAATCTTACAATGAATCCACTTGAGTCAACTTCTACCATTACAGCGCAAATTGTAGTAATTTTAATTGGAGACCAACAATTTGGAGATCCAAAAACTCAATCAGCTTTTGCATTAGGAATATCTTTATTTATAGTAACTTTATTCTTAAATGTAATCGCTCTTTCAGTTGTTAAAAAATATAGGGAAAAATATGAATAGTTTTAAGAAAAATTTATTAAAAAAAAGATATAACGCTGAAAGAAGATTTCAATGGTATGGCAAAATAGCTATAGGATTAGCTTTAAGCTTTTTAGCAGTTTTTATGTTTCAGATATTTTCAAAAGGTTACTCAGCTTTCCAAAAAACTTGGATAGTAACAGAAGTTCATTATGATAAAGAATTACTTTTAATCGATGCAGAAAGCCCATCAAAAGATGATTTAGAAAATGCAGACTATTATGATGTTGCTTACAAAGCTATGACCTCATTAGATCCTGGACTTCCTGAAGAAGAGGATCGTCAATTGATACAAATGGTTTCGTATAAATATGAGGCAGAGGTTAAAGATCTACTTTTAAAAAATCCAGACTATCTAGGTAAAATAGTGCCCATAAAATTAACAGCTTCTGATGATGTTGATCAAGTTCATAAGGGAAATTATCCAAGAGATATTCCTGAGGAGAATAGAAGAGTAAATGATTACCAGTTGCAGATTTACGATATGCTTAATGAAAGAGGAGATATTTTATCAGAGTTTAACATTAGTTTTTTTACAAGTCCTGATTCAAGAGAGGCAGAACTAGCAGGTATAGCTAGCTCGTTTATGGGAACAGTTTTTAGTATACTAGTATGTTTAGCGTTTTCATTTCCTGTTGCAGTGTTAGCTGCAATTTATCTCGAGGAATTCGCACCAAAAAATAAATTTACAGATTTTATAGAAGTAAACATTAATAATTTAGCAGCTGTTCCATCGATAGTATTTGGTTTGCTAGGTCTTGGTGTTTTATTAGCAGTTTTTAATTTACCAAGATCGACACCACTTGTTGGAGGAATTACTTTGTCTCTTATGACATTACCAACAATAATTATTGCTGCAAGAGCTTCTTTAAAAGCTGTTCCCCCAAGTATAAGAGAAGCTGCTTTAGCGATGGGTGCAAGTAATATGCAAACAACCATGCATCATACTGTGCCACTATCAATGCCTGGAACTTTATCTGGAACGATAATTGGCTTGGCTCAAGCTTTAGGGGAAACAGCCCCTTTAATTTTAATAGGAATGGTTGCTTTTGTGAATACAATACCTGGTACGCCAGTTGATCCTGCTGCAAGTTTACCAGTTCAGATATATATATGGTCAGAAAGTGCTGAGAGGGGTTTCGTTGAAAAAGTATCTGCATGTATTATGGTGCTTCTAGCTTTTTTAATTTTAATGAACTTGGCAGCTCAAATCGTTAGACACAAATTTGAAAAGAAATGGAGTTAAATGAGTAAAATAAAAGCGGAAAATGTAAATGTTTATTACGGATCCAAACAGGCATTATTTGACGTCTCTATAGATATAGCAGAAAAAGAAGTTACAGCTTTAATTGGACCATCTGGGTGTGGAAAGTCTACTTTCTTAAGATGCTTGAACAGGATGAACGACGTCATAGAAATTTGTAGAGTTGAAGGCAGTATTAAAATGGACAACCTAGAACTGAATTCAAGAAAGTTAGATGTTGTGAGACTTAGGGAGAACGTTGGTATGGTTTTTCAAAAACCCAATCCATTCCCTAAAACAATTTATGAAAATGTAGCTTATGGTCCTACTATTCACGGTATTGCACAGAGCAAAGAAGAAATGGATCAAATAGTTGAAACAAGTTTGAAAAAAGCTGCCTTGTGGAACGAAGTTAAAGATAGACTTGATGAAATCGGAACTGGCTTATCAGGAGGTCAACAGCAACGACTATGTATTGCTAGAGCTATATCTGTAAGTCCAGAAGTGATTCTTATGGACGAACCATGTTCAGCGCTTGACCCAATAGCAACAGCTCAAATTGAAGAACTTATAGATGATCTTAAAAAAGAGGTCACAATTGTGATAGTTACCCACTCAATGTCACAAGCAGCTAGGGTATCTCAAAAAACAGGTTTCTTTCATTTGGGAAAACTTATAGAATTTGGACCAACAGATAAAATATTTAAAAATCCTGATAATCAGCAAACTCAGGATTATATTACAGGAAGGTTTGGTTAATGAGTGAAAAACCGCACATTGTAAAATCTTACGAAGAGCAACTTCAGTTATTAAAAGATACAATAGTGAAAATGGGAACTGGAGTTGAGAAACAGCTTGAAAACACTATTCAATCTTTAGTTAAAAAAGACATTAGTTTAGCAGAAAAATCTATCAAAGATGACGAATTGACTGATAAGTATGAAATAAATATAGAAGAGCAAGTTGTAAATTTGATTGCCTTAAGGCAACCTATGGCAATAGATTTAAGAGAAACAGTTGTTGCCTTAAAAGTTTCTTCAGACTTAGAGAGAATTGGTGATTTAGCAAAAAACATCTCAAAACGATTAACTAAAATTGGAACTGATTTACCTAATGATATTACTAAAAATTTCGAAATAGCTGGTTTAAAAGCATCAAAACAAGTCAATGCAGTTTTAAATTCGTATTTACATAGAGCTAAAGATACAGCAGAAAATGTTTGGAATTCTGATGAAGAAATAGATCAAATGACTAATTCTAATATGGAAGCTGCAGTAAAGCATTTAGAAAAAAATAAAAACGATGTACAAAAAGTAACCCAACTACTTTTCATGCTTAAAAATATTGAGAGGATTGGAGATCATGCAACCAATATTGCAGAGCAAGTTTATTTTCTGATTACAGGAGATTATTTAGAGGGAGACCGACCAAAAGGATAATGAGGGCAAATTTATTCATTGTTGAAGATGAAATACCCATCGTAACTTTACTTAAATACAATTTAGAAAAAGAGGGTCACAAAGTTGATTATGCAGTCAATGGAGAAGACGCTATTAGAAATATAAAGGAAAAAAATCCTGATTTAATTTTATTAGATTGGATGTTGCCAGATATTTCAGGTGTTGAAGTCTGTAAAAATTTGAAAAGAAGCAATCTTCACAAAAATATCCCAATCATTATGTTAACAGCCAAAGGTGAGGAAGAAGACAAACTTAAAGGATTTGAAACAGGAGCTGATGACTACGTAACTAAGCCATTCAGCCAAAAAGAACTTATTGCAAGAGTTAACGCTTTATTAAAGAGATCTAAACCAAGTGTTGCCGCTGATGTTGTAGTATTTGAGGATCTTAAAGTAGATAGAGTTCAACGAAGAGTTTATAGAGCAGATAAACAAGTTATAGTCGGCCCAACCGAATTTAAACTAATTGATTTTTTAATAAAGAATCCAAAAAGAGTATATTCGCGTGAGCAACTTCTAAATTCTGTATGGGGAGATGATATTTATGTTGAGTCCAGAACTATAGATGTTCATATAAGAAGACTAAGAAAAGCAATAAATATTGATGGCAAGAAAGATCTTATCAGAACAGTAAGATCTGCTGGCTATTCCTTAGATGTTTGAAGATCCTTTGGCTTTATAAATGATATTAATTTTCCTTTAACTTTTGATAACTTTTCCCAATCATTGAAATTAAAACTTACTTCAGCAACGGCTGCAGTAGGAAATTTTCTTTTTAAATTTTCAAATTGTTCGGAGTTTTCTTTAAGACAGATTCGATTTATGAGTTCACTAATTGAAGGTTCATGATTGATTAAAAGTAAAGTTTTATAATTATCAACTGTTTGTTTTAAGATATGAATAATTTCACCCTCACTAGCATGATAAAGCGCTTTTTTTTTAATAATTTTCTTAAAACTGATTTTTTCTGACAATATATTTAATGTTTGTATTGTCCTTTTTGAGGATGAGCAATAAACTAAATCAAATTTTAACTTCTTTTTAATAAAAAATTCACAAATTAATTTTGCTGAATTTTCCCCTCTTTTATTCAATGGCCTGTCATGATCATCTAAATCTGGAAAATCCCAACTAGATTTAGCATGTCTCATCGCATATAATTTAAACATATTTTTAATTTAACATTTAAATATGTCGAAAGCATCATTTTCAGAAAACGCTAATATTAGCAATCAACTCATAAACAGAGAATTATCTTGGCTTCAGTTTAATGATCGTGTTTTAGAAGAATCAAAAGATAAAACAAATCCTCTATTTGAAAGAGTAAAATTTTTATCAATCGCAGGTACAAATTTAGATGAATTTTTTATGGTAAGAGTCGCTGGACTTTTTAATCAAATTAAAGATGGTTTTGACGAATTAAGCGCAGATGGATTAACTGCAGAGGATCAATTGAATAGGGTCGTATTAAAAACTAAAGATCTATTAAAGAAGCAAAACGAAGCATTCCTAGAGTTGAAAAAAGAGCTATCGAAAGAAAAAATTTTCATTCGAAAAATGTCAGAACTAAATAAGAAGGATCTTATGTATCTAAGAGAATATTTTCAGGAAACAATTTATCCTATAATAACACCTACTGCCATTGACCCATCACATCCCTTTCCTTTTATACCAAATAAAGGCCAAGCAATTTTACTAAGAATGACTAGAATAAAAAAAAAAAGAGAACTAAATGCAATTATAGTTATACCAAGAGCACTTCCAAAATTTGTATCTCTAAACAATTCTGAAACAATAAATGAATTTGTCACAATTGATGACGTAATTTGTAAATTTGCTAATGAAATATTTCCAGACCATAATATCGAGGCAAGTTTGCAGTTTAAAATAATTAGAGACAGCGAAATTGAAATAGATGATGAAGCTGCTGATCTTGTGAGATATTTTGAAAAAGCAATTAAGAAAAGAAGAAGGGGAAACGTAGTTAAACTCGAAGTAATCACTAATTCAAACAAAAAACTTTTAAATTTTATTTCA
This sequence comes from uncultured Pelagibacteraceae bacterium, assembly GCA_902554785.1. Lineage (GTDB taxonomy): Bacteria > Pseudomonadota > Alphaproteobacteria > Pelagibacterales > Pelagibacteraceae > Pelagilacustribacter. The sequence continues at coordinate 109,994 of CACDQG010000001.1, read as the reverse complement.
AAAAAATTTAAAATGGATGAAGATCATATTTATGAGGTTGAAGGATTGGTTGGAATACAAGATATAGATGAAATTTGTAAAAAGAAAGATCCAAAGCTGAGATTTAAAAAGTTTAATCCTAGAGAAGTTGAAAGATTGAAGGAATTTGATGATAAATTTTTTTCAGCTATAAGAAGTAAAGATTTTGTTGTACACCACCCTTTTGAAACTTTTGATGTAGTAATTCAATTTTTAGAAGCTGCAGCAAAAGATCCCAAAGTTATCGGTATCAAACAAACTTTGTATCGAACCACACCTGACTCTCCTATCGTAAAAGCACTAAGTAGAGCAGCAGAAAACGGAAAAGTTGTTACAGCCGTAATAGAAATAAAAGCTCGATTTGATGAGGAAGCTAATATTGAATTATCTAGGAAACTAGAGAAAGCTGGCGTTCAAATTGTTTACGGATTCGCAAAATATAAAACGCATGCAAAGGCAAGTTTAGTTTTAAGAAAAGAAGGAGCTAAAACGCGAAGCTATGTTCACTTAGGTACAGGAAACTATCATCCAATTAACGCAAAAATTTATACTGACTTATCACTGTTTAGCTCTAATCAAGACTTGGCCAAAGATGTCGAAAAATTTTTCAATTATGTAACTGGTTATGCAAAACCAAAAAAATTGAATAAAATTTTTATGTCTCCATTAAATAGCAGGAATTTTTTTGAAGAAAAAATTGAAAATGAAATTGTAAATGCAAGTAAAGGAAAACCTGCAGAAATATGGGCAAAAATGAATTCTCTTGTAGACCCTGGAATTATTAAGAAATTTTATGAAGCTTCAAACGCAGGAGTAAAAATAAATTTATCAGTAAGAGGAGTGTGTTGCTTAAGACCTGGAATTAAAGGTCAATCTGAAAATATAAAAGTAAAAAGCCTTATTGGCAGATTTTTAGAACACTCAAGAATTTATTGTTTTGCAAATGGTAGTTCTATGCCCTCTCGAGAGAATCAGGTATATATTTCATCTGCAGATTTAATGCCTAGAAATTTAGATAGAAGAATTGAAATTATAATTCCGATAGAAAACAATACTGTGCATGAGCAAATTTTAGATCAAATTATGTTAGCTAACTTTAAAGATAAATCAGAAACATGGTATTTAGATAGTTTGGGAAACTATCATAAAGAACAAGAAAAAGGCTTTTCCGCACATTCCTATTTCATGAAGAACCCAAGTTTATCAGGTCGTGGTAAGTCAATTTTAAGAGCTAAACCTCAAAATTTAAGATTAGTAAAATGAAACCAGAATTAAAAAATCTTTTTAAATTTCAGTCTAATAAAAAGTCTAAGCAAGCCATAATAGATCTTGGATCAAATTCAGTAAGAATGCTCATATACGATAGTTTTAAAATTTCCCCAATCCCAGTCTTTAATGAAAAAGCAGTTTGCAAACTTGGAAAAAATTTAGATAAATCTAAAAAACTAAATCCCGATGGAATTAAAGGTTCTTTAAAAGTTCTAAATAGATTTAAAGAAATTTTAGATATTTCAGACGTTCAAGATTTAGAAATTATTGCAACAGCAGCTTTTAGAGAGGCCACTGATGCAAGTGAATTTTTAAGAGAAATTGAAAAAATATTTAATAAAAAACCACTAGTATTATCTGGCGAGGAAGAAGCAAGAACATCAGCAAATGGTGTAATGGTAGGATTTGATGAAGTAGATGGATTAGTTGCAGATTTAGGAGGTGGAAGTTTAGAACTTGCCAGAGTTTCTAAAAATCAAATTTTTGAAACAACCTCTTTACCTCTTGGAGTATTAAGACTTGAAAATAATCCTATTATAAAAAAAAGAAATTTGGGAAAATATGTTAGAAAACTTTTAAGAGATGAAAAATGGCTTTCTAAAAAGAAATTTAAAAATATTTATTTGGTAGGAGGGACTTGGAGATCATTATTTAAATATCATCTCTTTAAAGAAAAACACCCATTACATATTTTGCATCAATATAAACTCTCAAAAGATGTAGCAGTAAAATACTTAAATAGAATTTCAAAATTTAATAAATCATCTTTGAAATCAATGGAATATATTACTAAATCTAGAACTCCCTATTTACCTTTTAGCTCTATAATACTAAACGAAATAATTGAAGCAGCAAGCCCCTCAAAAGTTATTTGCTCAATCAGTGGACTGAGAGAGGGACATATGAATACAATTATAAACCAAGGAATGAGCGAGGATGAAATTTTCAAATTAAAAACTGACGGTATATCTTTTAAAAAAGGGGACTATGGAAAGAGTTTTGAGAAATATTTTAATTTTATTTCACCATTATTTGAAGACAACGAATATTTTAATCGAAGATTACTAATCTTGGCTTGCATCTTAAGTAAAATGGATTGGGGCCTAGGAGCTTTTCAAAAAGCAGAATTAGTTTTTATGGAAGTGTTAAATACTCCATTACTAAAACTAGAACATAGAGATAGAGTAAAAGTTGCATCAGCAAGTTTTTGGAGACATTGTGGCTTAAAATATAATCCGAATTATCAGTTTTTATCCTTATTAAATAACAACGAAATTTTATCCTCAAAGCAAGTGGGATCTGCTTTAAGATTAGCAGAGTCACTCACTAGCATGTCTTCTTTGTTGTTAGATGAATTTAAAATTTATAAAAGAAATAAGACTATTTTTTTGAAAATACCTAACAATCATAGCGATATTGTCTCAAAACAAGTAACTAAAAGACTTAAAAACCTGGCAAGAGAGATGAATGTCGACTCCAATATCATTTATTCTTGAAAATTAATAAATCTTTAACTTAATTTAAATATTTTTTTAGCATTTATATATTATTAACTGATTATCAGTCTCCCAACTGTGTTGTTAATTAATTAGCCCATCAGCCCAAGGTATCAATATTTCCTTGGGCTGGCCTCCAATTACAAAATAATTTTTCTGATTAAATAGACAGCCAATATTCCACCAAGCATCTCAGCAATGATATAGCTAGGAGTATTTAAGTAATTAATTCCAGTAAATGTGTCTGTAAAAGTTCTTGCGATTGCTACCGCTGGATTTGCAAAAGAAGTTGAAGAGGTAAACCAATACCCCGCTGTTATAAAAGTAGCTACTGATGAAGCGACCGCAAGTTTGCCGCTCTTTAAAGATCCAAATATTACAAAAATTAATCCAAAAGTTGCAATGATCTCAGCTGTAAAAATATTTATTCCAGGTCTTATCTTCTGTGAAAGCTGCAACAAAGGAAGATCAAACATAAAATTTGCTAACATTACCCCTAACATGCAACCTAAGATTTGAGCAGAGATATAAGTGATAATTAAATTTTTTTTAATCTTGTTGGTAAAATACATTGCTAAAGTAACGACAGGATTGAAATGTGCGCCGGAGATATCACCGATTGAAGTAATCAGAACAAATAATCCTGCACCTGTAGCTAAAGTATTCGCTATTAACATTACAGCGATATCATCAGTTAGATTTTGAGCCATAATACCTGAACCAACAATAATCATGACTAAAAAACAACTTCCTATAAATTCACCAATAAATATCTTTTTACTTTTCATTTTTTACCCAATGTTTAATTTTTTCATTAATTATATTATAAGTTTCTTCAGCTATTAAATTTATTTTATCTTTATTTTTAGTTTTTTTAATTTTTTCAACAGGGTCCGCGATGTCCCAGTGCGTAATGGTTTTTTTTTTGGGCCATACAGGACAAACTTCTTTATTGGCGTTATTACAAACTGTAATCACGTAATCAATATCAATATCATTTTTTAAAAATTCATCAAAATTTTTCGAATAATACGTGGCTAAATTAAATTTTTTTCCTTCAAGATACTCTTTAATGTAGGGATTGATTTTCCCTGAAGGATTACTTCCAGCGCTAAATGCGATGAATTGATTTCGGAAATTATTGTTTACAATACTTTCCGCTATTATGCTTCTCGCAGAGTTTCCAGTACAAACAAATAATATTGTTTTTATTTTACTCATAAAAAATGTATTGAAGTGTCCCGAACTTACGGAACCAAAATTTGATAAAAACCAATAATAAATAATGGAATCTGTAACCCAAAATTGGTTAATATTGCTTTATCCTTAGAAATAAAACCTGCAATTGTCCAACCAACAACTCCCGCTCCATGAAACATTATATTTACTGGATACATATTCAAATTTGTTAATAAAATACCTGTAAGAACTAAAAAAGTACTTAACCATTTAAGGTATTTTTTAATAAACTTCATAATCAATTATATGATTGTAATGTTAAAGTTTTGTTAACCAGACGAGGCTTTAACTTTTTTCTCGATAAATTCTGGTATCTCATCACCAAGATCATCGTCTTTTTGATTTTTAGGTTGAAAGGCATACAAAACATGAAGTTTGCAATAAGGAAAATCTCCTTCAGGTTTTCTACCGCAAAAATAGAACTTTTCCTCATTAGGGTGACCGATAGGCCACTTACAAGTTTCATCTGTAAGTTCTTCAAGTGATTTAGGGTTTTCTGGCTCGAAGTTTTTGTCTAATAAAATTGATTGAAATTTGGCTTTTCTTGATGTTGGCGCGGGTCCTCTTCTAATCTGCTTATTATCATTGGTTCTAGGCGAATTAGATTGCTTAGAAGGCGCTCTAGCTTCTAAATTTAACCTATGAGCTTTTCCAATTACTGCGTTTCTAGTAGTGTCACCTAATGCTTCAGCGATCTGACTTGCAGTATGCCCTTTAGACCAGAGTTCTTTTAATTTAGCGACTTTTTCTTCTGTCCAACTCATAGTATATAATTACAATATTTAGTAATTTATAAAAACTTAGGGCATAATATTGGGGTTTAAAACATTAAAACGCATCAAAGCTGTGAGTAGATTTAGTTTTGCACAGTTTTTTTAATAACAGGTTATAAGACTATCAATGGTTGAAATTTCGAAAAAATATAAAATTGGAAAAAGAAGATTTGGATTAGTTAATTGGTACGGAACATGGACTTTATATAAAAAAGAAGTTCTAAGATTCTTAATTGTGTGGATACAAACTATTTTTTCCCCACTAGTTTCATCTTTACTCTTTTTACTTGTTTTATCTCTAGCCATTGGAGCAGATAGAGGAGATGTTCTTGGAGTACCTTTTATTACTTTTTTAGCGCCAGGGTTGATTTCAATGCAGGTAATTCAGCAATCCTTTTCTCATTCTTCATCATCTTTTATGATTAAAAAAATTGATGGAACTATAGTTGATTTATTATTTGCCCCCTTATCTGCAGGAGAAGTTACCATCTCAGTTTCACTTGCAGCTGTAACAAGAAGCGTCGTAATTGGAATAGTTTCGATTATTGTATTTCATTTAATTATTGATATTGAAATCAAAAACTATTTAACGCTTATAGCTTTTACTTTGCTTTCTTCATTTATTTTAGGAAACATAGGAATAATTGCAGGATTATGGGCTGAAAAATTCGATCATATGGCAACAGTTACTAATTTTGTAATAGTTCCATTATCTTTCTTATCAGGCACTTTTTATTCAATAGAGAGACTCCCTGCCTTTTTGCAAGCGGTAAGTAAAGTTAATCCATTTTTTTATATGATCGATGGTTTTAGATATAGTTTTATTGGTTCTTCAGACGGTTCAATTTCTATTGGTTTGGTATATTTAACTAGCTTAAGCTTTGTTAGCTGGCTTGTTTGTTATTTATTGTATAAAAAAGGTTATAAAATAAAATCATGAGTAAAATTTTAAATACTTATAACAGAAAAAAAATCTCTTTTTCCAAGGGAAAAGGAAGTTTCTTATATACAACTAATGGAAAGAAATATTTAGATTTCGTTCAAGGAATTGCTGTAAATTGCCTTGGTCATGCTAATGACTATTTAATAAAATCTATTAATAAACAATCTAAAAAATTGTGGCACGTTTCAAATGTTTTCACTATCCCTGAGCAAGAGAGATTAGCGAAAAGACTTGCCCAAAAAACATTTGCAGACTATGTAACCTTTCAAAATTCTGGTGCAGAAGCAACAGAGGCAGCTATAAAATTTGCTAGAAGATATTTTTATTCAAAAGGTCAACCAAGAAAAAATAGAGTTCTTTGTATTAATAATAGTTTCCATGGGAGAACTATCGCAGCTATTTTTGCTAGTAACAGTAAAAAAGCTATTGAGGGTTTTAAACCTAAAGTAGATGGTTTTGATCACTTTAACTTTGGTGATCACAAAGGTTTAGAAAAATCGATAACCAGCAGAACTGCTGCTATCATGGTTGAGACAATAATGGGAGAAGGGGGCATTAAAGTTATTCCAGATTTTTGTCTCAAAGGCTTAAGAAAACTATGTAATAAGAAAAAAATTTTATTAATTCTAGATGAAGTACAATGCGGCATCGGAAGAAGTGGTAAATTTTTTGCTTTTGAATATGCAAAAATCAAACCTGATATTGTCCCAATAGCAAAAGGGATCGGCGGTGGCTTTCCAATAGGTGCAGTTTTAGTTAATAAAAAAGTAGCATCAGGCATGAAGCCTGGAACGCACGGTTCAACGTTTGGAGGGAACCCTTTAGCAATGAGCGCTGGAAATGCTGTCATGGATATCATGTTTAAAAAAGGTTTCTTAAACAATGTAAATATAAATGGAAAATATTTTTTAAATCAACTTGATAAAATCAAAAATAAGTATCCTAAGATTATTAAAGAGGTTAGAGGCAAAGGATTACTGATTGGACTTTGTCTTCACGTAAATCAAGCTAAATTTATTCAAAAACTTTTAGATAATAATTTATTGACAGTAAGAGCTGCTGAAAATGTTGTCAGACTTTTGCCTCCTTTGAATGTAACAAAGAGCGAAATAAACTTAGGTTTAAAAATAATAGAGAAAGTTTGCAAAAAATTTTAAATGAAAAACTTTATAAATATCTCTGACTGTTCTTCAGTAGAGCTTAGAGCGATTATTGAAGAAGCAAAAAGGAGAAAACAAAATAGATCTGGATTAAATAAATCTGCACCTGATAAAGATAAGCCCTTTGAAGGTAAGTCGATGGCTATGATTTTTGAAAAGCCCTCAACAAGAACAAGAATGTCATTTGACATTGCTGTTAAACAATTAGGTGGATCATCAATTATTTTAAATCCAGATGGAATACATTACGGAAAGGGAGATGAGACTTTAAAAGATACCGCAAAAGTTTTATCTGAGTATGTTGATATTGTTATGTTGAGAACTTCATCTCACAAAAATTTAGAGGAGTTCGGAAAGCATTTAGATGTCCCTATTATTAATGGCCTTTCAGATTTGAGCCATCCATGTCAGATAATGTCTGATATTCTTACTTATGAGGAAAGCAACGGTTCTATCGAAGATAAAACTGTTTCTTGGATTGGAGATGGTAATAATAATATGTCAAATTCCTTGATAGAAGCTGCAGGGAAATTTAATTTTAAACTTAATATTGGTTGTCCAAAAAAATATTCTCCGAGTAAAAGTATATTGAAGCTAGCGAAAAAGGAGAAAGTAAAATTAACAATTACTTCAAAACCTTTAGAAGCAGCTACAGGTGCTGATTGTGTAATGACTGACAAATGGGTTTCAATGAATGATAAAGTAAATAAAGTTTCTAAAAAGAAAACTTTAAAACCTTACCAGGTTAATAAGAAATTAATGAGCAAAGCTAATTCAGACGCTATTTTTATGCACTGCCTTCCAGTAGGAAGAGGAGAAGAGGTTACGAACGAAGTAATAGATGGAAACCAATCAGTAGTTTGGAGACAAGCACTAAATAGAGTGCATGCTCAAAAAAGTATTATTAAATGGTGTATTGATTAGGGTAAAGGTTTTGGATTATCACCTTTTGAATTCATATATAAAATAACTGACGCTCTGTCTTTTTCTTTTCTAAGTCCGGCAAAAGCCATTTTAGTTCCTTTAATGTATGCTTGCGGTTTAATTAAGTAACTATTCATTTCTTCAAAAGACCATTCTTTCGCGTAAGCAACCATTGCTTTAGAATATTTATAATCGCTTACCGAACCGGCTGTTCTTCCAATCACATTCCATAAATTTGGACCTATCATGTTTTTACCACCAGCTGCAATCATGTGACAAGCGCTACATTTTTTAAAAACTTTTTCTCCGTGCGCCAGGTCTCCCATAGCCAATAAAGCTTTTATATCTACTACTTCTGGAACCTTTTCAGAAGACTCAGTCACACCACTAGTTGAGGCGACTTCCAATCCTTCAACTTTATAGGCTGTTTGCTCAGGTTTCTCTACATGAAATAATATGTCTGTGAATTTTCCAATACCAATAACAATTAGGGCTGTAAGAAGGACCGCGGCTATAATTTTATTTATTTCAAAACTATCCATAATTTTGGTAAATACTTATAAGACGTATAACACGAGTTTTTAAAAAAAAACTTAAAATTACTAAATTTTTTTGCGTCTCTAGGACGCATAATTATGAATAAAACTGCAATAATAATACCCTCAAGATTGGATGCTCAAAGATTACCTAATAAACCCTTAAAACTTATTGATAACAAAGAAATGATTCTTCACGTTTATGATGCAGCCATCAAATCAAATTCAGGGGAAGTTTATGTAGCTTCACCAGACAAAAAAATAATAGATATAATTAAAGACAATGGTGGTAATGCAATAATTACTTCCGAAAATCATCAAACTGGAACAGACAGGGTTTTTGAAGTTTTTAATAAAACTTTGAAAAAAAATCCAAGTATAATAGTTAATCTGCAAGGAGATATGCCAAATATCGACCCTGAAGCAATTAAAGATCTAATTACTTATATGAAAAAAGGACATTGTGATATTGGAACTCTCGCAAGCGAATTTGCTTTAAGCGATGAAATGAAGGATCCAAACATTGTTAAAGTTTTAGTTAAGGAAAAGATTAAAACTGGTTTTTTTAGCAAGGCTTTAGATTTCATAAGAAATGAACCAAAATCTGGTCTAGAAGCTTATCATCACATAGGAATATATGCCTTTACTAGTAAAGCATTGTTAAGGTATGTAAACCTTAACAGGTCAAAACTTGAATTAGAAAGAAAGTTAGAACAACTAAGAGCTATGGAAAATGGCATGTCAATTCATGTAGGATACATTGGTTCACCACCTTTAAGTGTTGATACTGAGAGAGATTTAGCTCAAGTTAAAAAACTAATGGAAAAAAAATGATAAAAAAAAAAATTGCAATTCAAGGTGAACTTGGTGCGTACTCACATATTGCTGTTGAAAATCTTTTTCAGGATGTTGAAATTAAAACTTGCACAACTTTTGAAGAAACTTTTAAACAAGCCTACAACGACGCAAATTATAAAATTGTAATACCCATTGAAAATTCTTTGGCAGGTCGAGTAGCTGATATTCATTATTTACTCCCAAAGTATAAATTACAAATTCATGGAGAACACTTTCAAGAAGTAGAACATAATTTACTCTGCAAGCCTGGTGCTGAAATAAAGGACATAAAGTATGTTAGAAGCCACGCCCAAGCTATCGGGCAATGTCAAAATTTGATAAATAAGAAAAAATTTAAACCAATAATTTCAGCTGATACAGCAGGTTCAGCAAAAGACTTAGCAGAGGGGAACGATAACTCTATAGCTGCAATTGCATCTGGACTTTCAGCCAAAATTTATAATTTGAAAATTTTAGAAAAAAATATTGAAGACGAAAAAGGTAATGTTACACGTTTCTTAATAATGGGAAAAGATATTGAACAACCAGATTTTAGCATCAAGAAAAAATTTATTACCAGTTGTATTTTCAGAGTAAAAAGTGAACCCTCAGCCCTATACAAATGTCTTGGAGGTTTTGCTACCAATCAAGTGAATTTAACAAAGCTTGAAAGTTTTTCTGTGAAGAATACTTTTGATCAAGCAAACTTTTATCTAGATTTAGAAGGTCATATAGAACAACCTGGAGTAAAAAAGGCACTAGAAGAACTTGGGTTTCATACAGAAACTTTAGATATACTGGGTGTTTACGAGGCTTCACATTTCAGGCAAAAATAGTCCACAAAATTAGATTCTACCCTTGTAGAATTTAAATTTATCTTGATATAATCATATTGAGGTTGGCATCAGGTGGATGTTTCATAAACCCGGTCAGGTCTGAAAAGAAGCAGCCGTAGTGAAAATTTTTCAGGTTGTTGCCTGCCTCTAAAAAAATGACAAATAAAATATTAGCACTTAAATATAGACCTCAAGAATTTAAAGACCTTATCGGTCAAGAAGTAATGGCTCAAACTATAATTAATGCCATTAAACTTGGCAAAACTCCTAATGCCTACCTTCTTACCGGAATTAGAGGAGTAGGTAAAACTACAACCGCAAGATTAATAGCAAAAGCTTTGAATTGCGAGAAAAATAATAATTCAAAAATAGAATGTTCAAGTGAGAATTTTTGTTCAACCTGTAAAGAAATAATAATCTCAAGTCATATAGATATTTTAGAAATGGATGCAGCTTCTAAAACAGGTATTGATGATATTAGAGAGCTAATTGAAAATTCTAAGTACAGTCCTACTAGTGCTAAGTATAAAATATTTATAATTGATGAGGTTCACATGCTCTCAAAACAAGCTTTTAATGGTTTATTAAAAACTTTAGAAGAACCACCACCAAGCTTAAAGTTTATCTTAGCAACGACAGAAGTGAGAAAAATACCTGTGACGATTTTATCTCGATGCCAAAGGTTTGACCTTAAGAGGGTAAGCATCGAAAAACTTTGCAGTCATTTAAAAGATATCATAATTAAAGAAAGCGGTAAAATCACGGACGACGCAATTAGATTAATTGCTAGGACTTCAGAAGGATCAGTTAGAGATTCTATATCCCTTCTGGATAGAGCACTAATTTCTCAATCGACTAGTGAAGATAAACCTATCACTGATCAAGATGTTAGAGAAATGTTGGGTCTTGCAGAAAAAAGTAAGATAATTACTTTGTTTAAAGAAGTTTTAAGTGGCAATGAAAAACAAGCTTTAAGTTATTTGAAAGAGCTAATAAATAATGGTTTGGACGCAAAAAATTTTCTTAATGACATTTTAGAAGTTTTATATCTTTTTAGTAGAAGAATAAATTTAGGCCCTATACAAAAAGATATGTCAGTATCAGAGTCCGAGGTGCAGATGGTTGATGAGTACTCCAAAAATATTGATATGCAAGATATAGGATTATTTTGGCAACTCACAATTAAAACTATTGATGATCTTCGAATAGTTGGAAATGAAAATTTAACTCTTGAAATGTATATAATGCAATTAGTACATCTAAAAAAGTTAGATGATAAGAAAGAAACTGAAATTGATCAAACTGCTATAAGGAACAACCAAGATAATTTCCCAGAAAAAAAAATTATCAACCCGACTTCTGAGGCAAACCTTACTAATAAAATTCAAAATCAATTAAAAAGCACAAATCAAATTAAAACAAATCCAATTAAAAATATTAATAACAAAAATAATAAATCAGAGGTAAAAATTACAAGTTTCCAGGATTTAATAAATTACGCTGACAAAGATAAGGAAATTGAATTGAAATTTGACTTAGAGAGAAATGTAAAACTCGTTAGTTTTAATAAAGGAAAGATTGATATTAGTTTCAACGACAAATTAAATAAAAATTTTATAAAAAACTTAAGTGAAAAACTGCTTCAATGGACTGGCGATAGGTGGATAATATCTTTAAGTAAAAATAATGACGCAAAAAGTATATATGAACAAAACTTAGAAAATAAAAAGACACAAATACTAGAATTTAAAAAAAATAAAATTGCACAAGAAATAGAATCGGCTTTTCCTGATGCAAAATTAATTGACATAATCGAGGAATAAATGACAAATTTTTCAGAAATGCTCTCAAAAGCTAAAGCTATGCAAGAAAAAATGAAAGAGGCTCAAGATCAAATCAAAAAGATAGAAGTAGAGGGTGTTTCTGGTGGGAGCCTTGTTAAAGTTATCTTGTCTGGTGATTATGAGCTTAAATCTATTCAAATCTCAGATGCCGCCAAAAAGGAAAATCAAGAAATAATCAATGATTTAATAATCGCTGCTTATAACAATGCAAAAGAAAATTTGAAAAAAAAATCTGCAGAGGAGCTGTCAAAAGTAACTGGTGGTTTAAATCTGCCTTTAGATTTTAAATTACCTTTTTAATGGATAACGATATCCCAGAAATTAATGAATTAATTCAGCAATTTGCAAAATTACCTGGTTTGGGCCCAAAATCTGCTAAGCGAATTATTCTTAAATTAATAAATAATAAAGATAATATGGTAAAACCTTTAGCAAAGTCATTGGCTCAGGTTTATAAAAAAGTAGTTCGTTGTGCCGACTGTGGAAATTTGAAAATTATCGATAAGATTTGTATCTGCTCTTCAGATAACTCGTATGATAAAATATGTGTCGTAGAAAATTTAGCAGATATGTGGGTTATTGACTCAGCTAACATTTATAAGGGACATTATCATATTTTAGGAGGTACGTTAAATTCAAATGAAAATTATGAGCAAAAAAATTTGTTGATTGACTCGTTGGTTAAAAGAATAAAAAAAAATAATTTAAAAGAAGTTATAATTGCAACAAGTGCTACAGTTGAAGGACAAACAACAGCACATTATATCGAGGATACAATTAAAAGCGATAAAATTAAAATTACAAAATTAGCTCAAGGTCTCCCAGTAGGAGGGGAAATTGAACAGCTTGATGATGGTACTTTATTATCTGCTTTTAAAAACAGGATACCAGTTACAGATAATTAATTTAGGTTTTTTTTCTCTAATCTTTTTTTGTGTAATAGTGGCTCTGTATAACCTGATGGTTGCACTCTTCCTTTGAAAACCAAATCACAAGCTGTGGAAAATGCTACAGAATTTTCAAAGTTATCGGACATTTTTATATAATTTTGATCTTTTTTATTTTGCTCATCAACTATTTTGGCCATTTTTTTCATTATTTCTAATACTTGTTGTTCGCTACAAATTCCGTGATGTAGCCAATTAGCTATATGTTGAGAGGATATTCTGAGAGTAGCTCTATCCTCCATCAATCCTATATTATTAATATCTGGAACTTTGGAGCACCCAACGCCTTGATCAATCCATCTCACAACGTAACCTAGTATACCTTGTGCGTTATTTTCTAATTCACGTGTTATATCTTCAATAGACCAATTTGGTCTATCAGCTTTTGGAATTTCTAATATATTTTTTAACAATGACTCACTCCTTGTTTTTATTTTTTTTTGTTCATCAAAAACATTTACTTTGTGATAGTGAAGAGAATGTAAAGTAGCAGCTGTAGGTGATGGAACCCAAGCACAATTAGCACCTGATTTTGGATGAGCAATTTTTTGTTCCATCATATTTAACATTTGATCAGGCATTGCCCACATTCCTTTTCCTATTTGGGCTTTACCAGAAAATCCACATTTTAAACCTATATCAACATTCCAATTCTCATAAGTATTTAACCAAGTAGATTTTTTCATATCACCTTTAAAGATCATCGGACCTGCCTCAAAAGAGGTATGCATTTCATCTCCAGTTCGATCTAAGAAACCTGTATTTATAAAAACAATTCTATTTTTAACTTGTCGAATACACTCTTTTAAATTGACAGTTGTTCTTCTTTCTTCATCCATTATTCCAACTTTAATAGAGTATTTTTTTATATTTAATGTTTCCTCAACTTTTTCAAACAAAGAATTTGTGAAGTTCACTTCCTCTGGCCCATGCATTTTTGGCTTTACTATATATACAGATCCAGTTCTAGAATTATTTTTATTTTGAAAATCATGTAAAGCACATAAAGTAGATATAAAAGCATCTAATATACCTTCAGGTATTTCTTCACCATTATTTAATTTAATAGCTGGGTTAGTCATCAGATGGCCTACATTTCTATTTAACAATAGAGCTCTTCCGTGAAGTTTAATTTTTTTATTATCTTTTGAAATATACTCTCTATCTGCATTAAGTTTCCTGACAATTTTCTTACCATTTTTTTTAAAAGTAGACACAAGATCACCTTTCATAAGGCCTAGCCAATTTCTATAACACTTTACTTTATCTTCTGCATCAACTGCTGCTACTGAGTCCTCGTTATCAACTATTGTAGATAAAGCTGACTCAACTATTATGTCTGAAATAGACGCTTTATCAATTTCCCCTACTTTTGAATTTTCATCGATTTTGAATTCTATATGTAGGTTATTATTTTTCATTAAAATTGATTTTGGATTACTTATATCTCCACAAAAACCGATGAATTGATTAACATTTTTAAGATTGTATTTATTTTCACCTACCGATAAAGCAAGTGCGTATTCTCCAGCCAACTTAGTTACTTCAATTTTTTCTACTTCTTTCCAACTAACATTTCTTAAAGGTATCGAGTTATCTAAAAATTCTCTTACATAACTTATTACCTTATTTGCTCTCTCTTTATCCCAGTCTTTTTTTATAACACCAGGTATAACATCTGTTCCGTATAAAGCATTATACAAACTTCCCCAACGGGCGTTAGCTGCATTCAAAGCATATCTTGAATTATCAACCGGAACTACAAGTTGTGGCCCAGCTATTGAAGATATCTCTTTATCAACATTCGTTGTTTCTATTTTGAAATTTTCTTTTTCTTCTACTAAATATCCAATTGATTTTAAAAAATTAATATACTCTTTTTTATCAAAATCTTTACCATCATTCGATTTGTGCCAATTATCTATTTTTTTCTGAATTATCTCTCTTTTTTCAACTAGACTTTTATTAATTGGAGCTAGTTGATGAACTATTTTTGAAAATTTACTCCAAAAATCATCAGAATTTACTTTTGTTCCAGGAATAGCTTCTTCATTTACAAATTCGTAAAGCGTGGAACTAATTTTGAGCCCATTTTTATCTATTATTTTCATTGAGGCTGATATTTACATTATTTTTTAATATAATAATACTAATAATATTGTATCATTTAATATGAAAAATTATTTAGATTTTGAGAAAGAAATAAAAGCTCTAGAGCAGGAAGTAGATAATTTAAAAAGCCCTTTTGGTTCTGAAGGTATATCGGAAGTAGACACAAGCAAAATCAAAAATACTCAATACGAAATCAATCAAAAACTTGATGAGATTTACTCAAATCTTAATAGCTGGCAAAGAACTCAAGTGGCAAGACATGAAGATCGTCCAAAAGCAAATTTTTATATAAAAAAAATATTTTCTCAATTCACCTTACTTTCTGGAGATAGGTATTTCGGTGACGATAAATCTGTAATTGCAGGATTTGGCTTAATAGACAACAAATCAGTTTTAATAATCGGTCAGGAAAAAGGTGAGGATTTAAATACTAGAATTGAGAGAAACTTTGGAATGATGCGTCCAGAAGGTTATAGAAAATGTATAAGATTAATGAAACTTGCGGACAGGTTTCAAATACCAGTTATAAGCTTCATTGATACTCCCGGTGCTTATCCTGGATTAGGCGCTGAACAAAGGGGGCAGGCTTCGGCTATAGCTAACTCTATAGAATGTTGTATGTCTTTAGGTGTTCCAAACATTTCAATTATAATTGGTGAAGGTGGATCAGGTGGTGCTATCGCTTTGGCATCGTCAAATAAAGTAATTATGTTAGAAAATTCGATTTACTCTGTTATATCTCCAGAGGGTTGCGCATCTATACTTTGGAGAGACCCTAGTAAATCTCTACAAGCTGCTGAAGCGATGAAACTTACAGCAAAAGATCTTTTAAAATTAAAAATTATAGATGAAATCGTGCCCGAACCACTTGGAGGTGCTCATCGAGATCCAGATACGATTGCAGCAGATATTAAACACGCAATAATAAAAAATTTAAAAAGTTTTGAAAATTTAAGCAAAGAAGAAATTTATGATCATAGAAAATCTAAATTTTTGCAAATTGGCAGAGATCAAGGTTTCAGCAAATCTTCTAATTTAAATGACAAAGGTCTTAGTTATACTGAATCAAGTGTTAAAAAACTGAGATCCCATGTTGAAAAAAATAAATATACCTATTTAGGCTTTGGGTTATTAGCAATAGTAAGCCTAATTGCTCTATTATTTTAACATTGTTGCAAAAAAACAATTGCGTCAAATATTACTATTCTTCTATTGACTTTAGTCACTCAAAGCTATTTAAGAGGTTCCATACTAATTTTTATTAGTAAAAGTAAATAATAATAAGGAAAAAAGTAAATATGAGTACACTAAAAGGTAAAGTAAAGTGGTTCAATGGTACTAAAGGATATGGTTTCATTGAAAGAGAAGACAAAGAAAAAGACGTGTTCGTCCATTCTTCTGCAGTTAGAGAAGCTGGTTTAAAGTATTTAAACGAGGGTGATGAGTTAACGTTTGAAGTGGAGAGCACAGAAAAAGGTCCTTCAGCAGTAAAACTGCAGAAAACATCTTAATCTAAATTTCCAAAAATCACTGATTATCGGGACATTAACTTTAGTCTAAACTATTTTTACTGTCCCGCTAATTTGATCTTGAAAAAGTCACAATTATTTTCTAAATACTAGTTATGATTATAACTAAGAGAATCATTTCAACATTAAGATCACATTCGCTCAGAATGCACGCTAGGCTATTGCTTAGCTTGTAATCAAAAACATATAAATTTATTTAAAATTAATATAAAAACTAAAGGGATGCAGCAGTAGCTCAGTTGGTTAGAGCACTAGTTTGTGGAACTAGGGGTCGGTGGTTCGAATCCACCCTGCTGTACCAAACAATGAAAAAAGAAAAAAATAACAACCCTTCTAAAGAAATTCCATTAGGGTTTGTAGATAGACAAGAAAAAGAATTACTCGTACGTGATTTTATAATTTCTAATATTAAAGAAGTTATGATCAAATACGGTTTCCAATATCTTGAAACACCAAGTTTTGAGTATTCAGACAGTATTGGAAAATTTTTACCAGATAAGGAAAGACCAGACGAAGGTGTGTTCTCGTTTAAAGATGAAAATAAATGGTTATCCTTACGATACGATCTTACCGCACCACTAGCGAGGTATGTAGCAAAAAATTTCTTAGAAATTCCTAAACCATTCAAAAGATATCAACTCGGGACTGTTTGGAGAAATGAAAAACCAGGTCCAGGTAGATTTAGAGAATTTTTACAATTCGACGCTGATTTTGTTGGAACAAAAAGTTTACAATCAGATGCTGAGTTATGTGTTATGATCTCAGAAATTCTTGAAAATTGCGGACTAACTAAATCAGAATATATTATAAAAATTTCATCACGAAAAATAACTGAGGAGTTATTTAAAAAAATTAATATAAACGAAAAACAGCAAAAACTTACAGCTTTAAGAGCTTTGGACAAAATTGATAGACTTGGCTGGGATGGAGTTAAAGAATTGTTAGGCGCTGGTCGAGAAGACAAATCTGGAGATTTCACAAAAGGTGCGAATTTAAAATCTGAGGATATCGAAATAATAGAAAAAACGCTCAAGAAAAAGTTACCTGAAACAGAGGATCTGACTGAAATATTTAAAATTTTTGGAGATTATAACTTTAATAATTTTGAATTTGATCCATCAATTATTAGGGGGTTAGAATATTATACTGGAGCAATTTTTGAGGTGAATTTAAAGTTTGATGTAAAAAACAACAAAGGACAAGTAATTCAATTTGGTTCCATAGGTGGTGGGGGGAGATACGATAATTTAGTGAATAATTTTGGTAACTTCGATGCTCCTGCTACAGGTATATCAATAGGATTAGATCGATTGGTTTACGCATTGATGCAGAAAAAAGAATTTAAAATAAAACAATCAAAACCTGTCGTTATCTGTGTTTTTGATAAAAATTCAATGAAAGAATACATAAATGTGCAAACGATATTAAGAAAAGCAGGCATCAGTGCAGAAATTTATCCTGGAGAAAGTAAGTTAAAAAAACAAATGGAATATGCAAATAAAATAAAATCTCCGGCTGTTATTTTATATGGAGAAGATGAAATAAAATTAGGTAAACCAACACTAAGAAATTTAAGTAGCGGTAAAGAACAATCAATTAATATAAAAGAATTAGTTAATGAAATCAAAAAAATTATCTGAAACTATTATTAAAAATTTTAAAAGCAATGGTTTTGTTTTATCAGAACCTGATGTTCTTTTAGACTCTGATTATATTATTGAGAGATCAGGAGAAAAATTTAGAAGTTCAATGCTCACATTTGATAATGTAGATGGAAAAACGATGTGCTTAAGACCCGATTTAACTGTAGCTTCATGTATAAGTTTCTTGCAAAAAAAATCTTCCTCAAAAATTTATTATTCCGGCCAAGCATATAGAAGATCAGGTAATAAAGGCGCGGAATTCATTAATGACCAGTTAGGGATTGAAATTCTAGGTTCAAAAAATCAAATTCAAGATGATTTTAAAATTATAAGCACAATTTTAAGCTCCGCAAAGAAGATAAAGAGAAAAAAAATTTTAATTAAAGTTGGAGATATAAGTTTATTTAAAAGTTTAATTAATGCTCTAGATATGCCCGAAAGATGGAAGCTTAGACTTATAAGACATTTTTGGAGACCAAGTTATTTTGAGGAACTTTTAAAAAGATTGGAAAAAAATACTGATATTGACGCAGTTACTTTTGATACAGATAAAAAAAGATTTTATGAAATGAAAAAGAAAGATCAAGACAAAGTGATTGCCGGAAGGTCAATATTGGAAATATTAAAAAGATTTGATAAAAAGATTAAAGATCCAAGATCTTTTGTTGATGGAAAAAAAATTGTAAAAATTATTAGATCCTTTTTAAAAATAAACTGCAAACTCTCAGAACTTGACGAAAGATTGTTAGATTTTGCTAAAAAAAATAATCTCAAAAAAAATATATTTAAAGACTTTAAATCCATTCTTAATTTGAAAAAACTTAATCAAGATATCAATTTCATCGCAAATTTTGGTAGAGACGTAGAATATTATACTGGAATTGTGTTTGAAGTATTCTCAGGTAAAAAGGAAATTGCTAGGGGTGGTCGTTATGATGACTTACTTAAAAGTCTGGGGGCAAAAAAAAATACTCCAGCAGTTGGTGCTGCAATTAACTTAAAAAATATATGAAAGATCTAATTACCATAGGTTTACCAAGTAAAGGACGATTAAAAGATAAAGCAATATCATTTTTTAATGATAAAGGATTAAAGATTTTACAAAATGAGAAAGAAAGAAATTATTTTGGGACAATTGAAAATGGAAATAATATCAAGATTATTTTTCTTCACGCTAAAGAAATTATTCAAAGATTAGGAGACGGAACTCTTGATATAGGTATATCCGGGTTAGATCTCTTAAAAGAGTCTAATAAAAACTTACAGGATAAAATCAATATTCAAAAAAAACTTGATTTTGGTAATGCCAACTTAGTTATAGCAGTGCCAGATGATTGGATAGATGTGCAGACGATTGCTGATCTTGAGGAGGTGTCTTTTGATATTAGATCTAAAAGAAATTCTAGATTGAGAGTAGCAACTAAATATCCAAATTTAACTAATGATTTTTTGATTTCTAAAGGGGTTACTCAATATAAATTGATAATTAGTCTAGGTGCCACTGAAACTTATCCATTTATAGGTTCGTCCGAAATCATTACAGATATTTCTTCTACCGGCAAAACTTTGGCTGATAATAATTTAAGAGTTCTTAAAGATGGTTTGATACTAAGCTCAAATGCATGTTTATTTATTGCAAAAAAAAAGGCTGCGAAACTGCAGCCTTTTTTAAAAATTTTTGGATAGGTGAAACTACATTCCCATTCCACCCATGCCGCCCATTCCACCCATGCCGCCACCCATTGGAGGCATTGCAGGACCAGCATCTTTTTCCTCAGGTTTGTCTGCAATCATTGCTTCTGTTGTAATTAACAGTCCAGCTATTGAAGCGGCATCCTGTAATGCTGATCTTACAACTTTAGTTGGATCAATAATTCCTTTAGCAAACATATCTACATAATCTTCATTCTGAGCATCGTAACCTTGAGAAGCTTTTTTACCATCTAATAGTTTACCTACTACTACTGAACCATCGACACCTGCATTAGCAGTAATTTGTCTGATTGGAGCTTGAAGAGCTTTTTTAACTATTTCAACCCCAGCTTTTTGGTCATCGCCTTTTACTTTAACACCATCTAAATCTTGTGCAGCGTAAAGTAATGCACAACCACCGCCGATTACTACTCCTTCTTCAACGGCAGCTCTAGTTGCATTAAGAGCGTCTTCAACTCTGTCTTTTCTTTCTTTCACTTCTACTTCTGTAGCACCGCCGACTTTAATTACAGCAACTCCACCAGCGAGTTTAGCTAATCTTTCTTGAAGTTTCTCTTTATCATAATCAGATGTTGTTTCATTGATCTCAGACCTAATTTGATTACATCTTGCTTCAATATCAGATTTTTTACCTTCACCAGCTACAATTGTGCTGTTTTCTTTATCAATTTTTACTTTTTTACAAGATCCAAGATCACCAATTTTGACGTTCTCTAATTTAATTCCAAGATCTTCTGAGATAACTTGTCCTCCAGTTAGAATAGCAATATCTTCTAACATTGCTTTTCTTCTATCACCAAATCCGGGAGCTTTAACAGCTACAACTTTCAGACCACCTCTTAATTTGTTTACAACTAAAGTTGCTAAAGCCTCACCTTCAACATCTTCAGAAATTATCATTAGTGGTCTGTTAGCTTGTACTACTGACTCAAGCAAAGGTACCATAGGTTGTAGATTAGTTAATTTTTTTTCAACTAAAAGCACTAAAGGATTTTCAAGTTCAGTTGTCATTTTTTCAGTATTTGTAACAAAGTAAGGTGACAGATATCCTCTATCAAATTGCATACCTTCTACAACATCCAACTCAGTTTCAACTCCTTTTGCTTCCTCGACTGTAATTACACCTTCGTTCCCAACTTTTTGCATTGCTTTAGAAATCATATCACCAATAGACTTTTCACCATTTGCAGAAATTGTTCCAACCTGAGCAACTTCCTCGTTGGCTTTTACTTTTTTTGAAGATGTTTTTAATTTATCAATGACTTGCTCTACCGCTTTGTCGATACCACGTTTGATATCCATCGGGTTCATTCCAGCTGTAACATATTTAAGTCCTTCATTAACAATCGCTTGTGTTAAAATGGTAGCAGTAGTAGTTCCATCGCCAGCATTGTCATTTGTTTTGCTTGCAACTTCTTTGACCATTTGAGCACCCATGTTTTCAAATTTATCTTCAAGTTCAATTTCTTTTGCAACAGAAACGCCATCTTTTGTAGTTCTTGGAGCGCCATAAGATTTGTCCATCACAACATTACGTCCTTTTGGACCCAACGTTACTTTCACAGCGTTTGCCAACGTATTAACTCCTGTGAGCATTTTTGATCTAGCTTCTGTGTCAAATTTAATTAGTTTTGCCATTTTCTTCTCCTATAAAGTTTATTTTTTACTTTTTGAAATTCCCATTATGTCTGACTCTTTCATAATGCTGTACTCTTTACCGTCAATTTTAACTTCAGTTCCAGACCATTTTCCGAATAGAACTATATCTCCAACTTTGACGTCCATTGCAGAAACTTTTCCACTTTCATTTTTAGCTCCAGGACCTACAGCTACAACTTCACCCTCCTGTGGTTTTTCCTTAGCCGTGTCTGGTATGATAATTCCGCCAGCAGTTTTTTCCTCACTGTCTAGCACTTTAATAAGCACACGATCGTGCAGAGGTCTAAATTTCATATGTATTTTCTCCTATAAATTTTTACGTAGTGTTGATATGGTATGTTTTAACTATATTTCAAGAGGCAAAAATCATTAAAAAAACCATTAAATACTATATTTATGGGCATTAAAAGGAGAGAAACAGTAAATTGAAAGAACTTAAACACTTAGAAGATATATTCGAAAACTATGACACGTTTGTTATAGATTTATGGGGCGTTATGCACAACGGTGTAGTTCTCAATCCGAAAGCAATAGAGGCAGTAGACCAACTAAAAAAGAATCTAAAGAAAATTGTATTTCTATCTAATGCGCCTAGGCCCAGCTCTAAAGTTATTAATTTTTTACTCAAAATGAAAATGGATAGAAAATTTCTTGATCATGTAATCACCTCAGGCGAAGCAGCAATGCATGCGATAAATCAAAAAAAATTTGGAAAGTCATTTTTTCATCTTGGACCAGAAAGAGATATTTCAGTGTTTGAAAAAGTAAAAGACAACAGAACTGATCTTCATGAATGTGACTTTATTTTGTGTACTGGGCTATTTGATGATTATGATAATGATTTAGATTATTATAAGAAATTCTTATTAAAACATATCTCAAAAAAATTAATTTGCACAAATCCAGATTTAATAGTTCATAGAGGAAACACGGAAGAATTATGTGCAGGATCAGTGGCAAAAGTTTTTGAAGATCTTGGAGGAGAAGTCATTTATTTTGGTAAACCACACAAGGAGATTTATAATATGTGTTTTGGTTCTAATGAAAAAGTTTTAGCCATTGGCGATAACTTAAGAACAGATATTAAAGGAGCTAACAATTTAAAAATTGATTGTATATTTATATCTGAAGGGGTTCATCGAAAAGAATTCAATAATTTTTCTGATCTTAATAAACTTTTAGAAAAATATGAAGTAAAAGCAAATTTTTTTCAAAAAGAGTTAAAGTGGTAGAATGAAAATTTACAAAAATCCAAATTTAAATTTAAAACATTGTAACGGTGTGATTGCTATTGGAAATTTTGATGGATTACATTTAGGCCATCAAAAAGTTATAAATGAAGGTAAGCGAAAAGCAAAAAAAAACAAATTACCTTTTGGAGTTATGACTTTTGAGCCAGTGCCTGTAATGTTTTTTAATAAAAAAATTAAAAATCACAGAATTAATTCTTTAGAGCAAAAAAAGATTCACCTTAAAAAATTTAAATTAGATTTTTTAATTATAATAAAATTTAATAAAAAATTTTCGTCTCAATCACCAGAACAGTTTATTAAAAAGATAATTTTTAAAAAAACTAAATGTAAATATTTATACGTCAGTAAAAATTTTAAGTTTGGTTTTAAAAGACAAGGTAATATCTCAACGCTTAAAAAATTTGAAAAAAAATACAACTTTAAAAATATTGTAACTCAACCATTTAAAAAAAATAACAAAACGATTTCATCTACTTTTATAAGAAAAAAAATAAGATTGGGAAAAATCGAAGAAGTAAATAGATTATTAGGTCGTAGTTGGTGTGTTATTGGAAAAGTAATTAAAGGACAGAGAAGAGGACGTAAAATTGGCTTTCCAACGTGTAATCTAAAATTAAATGATTACGTTGTCCCAAAGCGTGGAGTTTACGCTGTTAAAGTTAAAAGTAATAATTTTTACAAAAATGGTATAGCAAATGTAGGTTATAGACCTACTTTTAATGGACAAAAATTATTATTAGAGACAAATATCTTTGGAATTAATAAAAATTTATATAATAAAGTGATAGGTATAAACTTTAAAAAATTTATAAGACCAGAAAAGAAATTTAGAAATTTGAAATATTTAAAAAAACAAATCAAACTTGATATAAAACAGGCAAGCAAATAATGTCGAAAGATACTTTACAACTTCCCAAGACAGCTTTCTCGATGAAGGCTAGTTTGCCGTTAAAAGAACCTGAAATTTTGAAGAAATGGGAAAAAAATAAAATTTTTGAAAAGTTAAGAAAAAAGTCTAAGGGAAAAGAAAAATTTATACTTCATGACGGTCCACCTTATGCGAATGGCCATATACATATGGGTACTGCGTTGAATAAAATTTTAAAAGATATGATTACTCGCTTTCATCAAATGAATGGCAAGGACTCAGTTTACGTTCCTGGCTGGGATTGTCATGGACTTCCAATAGAATGGAAGATTGAAGAACAGTATAAAAAAAAGAAAAAAAATAAAGACGAAGTACCTATTAAAGATTTTAGACAAGAATGCAGGGAATTCGCAAAAAGCTGGATTGATGTTCATATCAAAGAATTTAAACGATTGGGAGTAGTCGGAGATTTCGAAAATTATTATTCCACAATGAGTTACGAAGCAGAGGCTCAAATTGTAAGAGAATTAGGTAAATTTCTTTTAGATGGAAGTTTATATCAAGGTTTTAAACCAGTTCTTTGGTCTACTGTTGAAAAAACTGCTTTAGCTGATGCAGAAGTAGAATATTTAGATCACACTTCTAATACGATCTATGTTGCATTTAAAGTTAAAGAGACAAATAAAGACTTTCTTAAAGATACAAGTGTAATAATTTGGACGACTACGCCATGGACTATACCTGCCAACAAAGCATTAGCTTTTAATAGTAATATTGAATACACAATACTAGAAATTGATAATCTTGAACATTTTAAAGATAAGAGAATAGTTGTTGCAAAAAATTTAATTGAGTCAATAACTAAAGCATGTGAAATCAAAAGTTATAAAGAATTAAAGACTTTTAAAGGTTCAGAATTTACAGGAACAATATGTAGCCATCCATTTCTCAAACTGGATTTCGACTATAATGTTCCAATGTTAGATGCTCAATTTGTAAATTTAGAACAAGGAACAGGAATTGTTCATTGTGCTCCAAGTCACGGTCCGGATGATTTTAATTTGTGTTTAAAAAACAATATACCATCACTTTACACAGTTGATAACGCTGGTGTTTATACTAAAGAGGTCCCATATTTTACAAATACACATGTATTTAAAGCTGACCCGATAGTTATAGAAAAATTAAAAGAGCAAAATAAATTGCTTAAATCTGATAAACTTAATCATAGCTACCCTCATTCTTGGAGATCTAAGGCTCCATTAATTTATAGAGCAACACCTCAATGGTTCATTTCTATGCAAAAAAATAAATTAAGAGATAAAGCTGTTAAAGCTATAAATGAGACTGTCTTCTATCCGAACAAGGGAAAAGATAGACTTTTATCAATGATCGAGGGAAGGCCAGATTGGTGTGTTTCAAGACAAAGAGTCTGGGGAGTACCATTACCAATTTTTATAAATAAAAAAACAAAAGAGCCGTTAAGAGATCAAAAAATTATAGATAGAATTGCCTCTATCTATGAAAAGCAAGGCTCCGATTGTTGGTTTACAGATGATGCAAAAATTTTTTTAGGTGATGACTATGATGCCAATGATTATGAAAAACTTAATGATATTGTTGAGGTATGGTTTGATAGCGGCTCGACACACAGTTTTGTTTTAGAAAAAAGAAAAGATTTAAAATGGCCTGCAGATATGTATTTGGAGGGATCCGATCAACATAGGGGTTGGTTTCATTCTTCTTTACTAGAGTCGTGCGGAACTAGAGGAAAAGCACCATTTAAAAGTATTCTCTCACATGGTTTCGTTGTAGATGGCAAAGGTATGAAAATGTCTAAATCTATGGGTAACGTTATCTCTCCAGAAGATATTTTAAAAAATTATGGCGCAGACATACTTAGAGTATGGGCTTCAGCATCTGATTATGCAGAAGATTTAAGAATAGATAAAAATATTTTAATACAGCATGCAGAGTCTTATAGAAAAATAAGAAATACCTTTAGATTTATGCTGGGAAACTTAAAAGATAATTTTGAAAAACAAAATTTTGAGAAAGTTAACCTTAGCGAATTAGATGAATTGGAACAATTTATTTTACATAAGTTATTTTCAATAAATAAATCTTTTAATGAAAATTTGAAAAATTACAATTTTCATAAACTATATAAAGAACTTTTAAATTTTTGCACACTTGACCTTTCTTCTTTCTATTTTGATATCAGAAAAGACGTTCTTTACTGCGATAGCTTGAACTCAAAAAAAAGAAAAAATTGTGTAATCGTTTTAAATATAATTTTAGAAAGTTTATTAAAATGGTTTGCTCCAATTCTAGTTTTTACCACTGAGGAAATTTTTAGCTTATTAAATAAAAATAGTGATGAAAGTATACATGAAGCTCATTTTGTAAAAATTCCATCAAGTTGGGAAAATGATAAGCTAAATGAAAAATGGTTGAAATTATTTAAAATAAAACAAGATGCAAATATTGCGATCGAGGAGAAGAGAGCTAACAAAGAAATAGGATCAAGCTTAGAGGCTGAAATTAGACTTATATTAAAGAAAGATCAATTCGAACTCCTCAACAATTTAGACTTATCTGATTACTTTATAGTTTCAAAAGCTGAAAAGGAATTATCAAATAATGATGAAATTAAGATTGAGGTGAAAAAGGCCAAAGGAATAAAATGTGAAAGATGTTGGAAAATTCTAGAAAAAAAATGCCAAAGAGAAAGTTGTCCAATAATTTAGAAAGTCAATATTTTGATTGATCTTAAAGAAATAAAAAATAAAATTATTACAAAAAATAATCTCTATTGTTTGTGTATTATTTCAATAATATTCTTTTTAGATAGATATACAAAATTATTCATATTAAATAATTTCACTGAAAATTCATATTATTTAAATAATTATATGAATTTTGATTTAGTTTGGAATACAGGTATTGGCTTTGGATTATTACAAGTAGAGTCGAGTTTTGTTTATAATTTAATATCATTTTTGATTGGTATAGTTATTTTAATTTTAATCTTTGTAAGTTTATATTCTAAAAAATTTGAAAAAGTCATTTTTGCTTTAATTGCAGGCGGTGCTTTTGGAAATTTTTATGATAGAATTACATATAAAGCTGTACCTGACTTTATTGATATTCACTATGGGAATTTTCATTGGTTTACATTTAACGTAGCTGATATATTTATTACATTTGGAATTATAATTTATTTAGTTAAAGAGGCTCTAATTAAAAAATGAAAGAAAGTATTTTAATAATTTTTTTGTATTTATTACTAACTTCTTGTACGAGTATGCAAGAGGCAGGAAAGGTTATGAGAAACGAGAAAGTCAATACAACAGATGAATTTCTTGTAAAAAAAAAAGAGCCTTTAGTTTTGCCTCCAGATTATAATAAAATGCCGCAACCAGATTCTATGGAGCAGCGAGAGGCAGGTGAGAAACAAAAAATAAAAAATATTCTAAAAGGGCCTGATGAGGAAAAATCTGTTAATAATAAATCCTCCTCAGTTGAACAGTCAATCTTAAACAAAATACGTAAGTGATTTCAAAAAATATTTATCATAAAAATTTTATTCCTCAAAATTATCTAAACAAAAAGATTAACAAAAAACTTAACAAAAATTTTAATAAGATTTTTTTAAATATTAAAAAAAACTCTGATCACTCAAAAGACGTATTTCATTCATTAAGCAAAAAGTTTAAACTTAATTTTCACATTAAAGATCTTTACAATTTTAAAAAATTCAATTCGATTGTAATTATTGGAATGGGGGGATCAATACTCGGCGCTGAAGGTATCCACCAATTTATGGCAAATAAAGTAAAAAAAAAAATTTACTTTTTTGATAATTTAGATGAAAAAAAATCATTAGAGTTTAAGAATACAAAAAATTTTGATAAAACTCTTTTTTTAATTATCTCCAAGTCTGGCCATACATTAGAAACATTATCTAATCTAATATTTTTTAATATTATTAAAAAAAATTCTAAAAATATCATTATAATTTCAGAAAAAAAAAATAATATTTTATTTTCTTTAGCTAAAAAATTTAATTTATTTTATATTGAGCATAAAGATTTTATTGGAGGACGATATTCAGTTTTATCTGAAGTCGGGATGGTTCCAGCATATTTAATGGGCTTAAATATAAAAAAATTTAGGCAAAACATAAAAATTTATCTAAATACAAAAAAAAAGTCTTTTTTAAAAGAGAGCTCTTTATTGCTAGCAAACTTTCTTTTACAAAAAAAATATCCTAACTTAGTTTTTCTAAATTATTCACCAAGGCTAGAGAAATTTCTTTATTGGTGTCAACAGCTGATTTCTGAAAGCTTGGGAAAAAAAGGAAAGGGATTCTTTCCAATAGTATCTAATTCACCGAAAGACCATCATAGTTTAC
Organism: uncultured Pelagibacteraceae bacterium; assembly: GCA_902554785.1. Lineage (GTDB taxonomy): Bacteria > Pseudomonadota > Alphaproteobacteria > Pelagibacterales > Pelagibacteraceae > Pelagilacustribacter. The sequence continues at coordinate 81,978 of CACDQG010000001.1, read as the reverse complement.
TTCAATTATATTTAGCTGGCCCAAAAGATAAAATGTTTATAATTTTTAGTTTAGAGGAGAAATCAAATATAAAGCTTAATGTTAAAAAATTTAAAAAAGAAATGGGTTATTTAAAAAACAAAACATTGAGTAGTATTAAAAAGTCTCAAAAAGATGCAATGCTTAATGTTTTGAAAAAAAACAGAATTCCTTTTAGAGAGTTTATAGTAAAAAAATCAAATGAAGAGACCATTGGGGAATTATTTGCATACTATATTTTAGAAACTGCTATTATTGGCAAACTTACAAATATCAATCCATTTGATCAACCAGCCGTTGAGGAAATTAAAGTTTTAACCAAAAAAATCTTAAGTAAAAGTACCAAAAATTATCTTTGAACGACCATAACTTTTTTCAAATTTATTTTTTAAAATTGAATTAAAGTCATCTTTTGATTTTTTCTCTCTATGAATAATAATAATATGATTTTTTTCGTAAGCTTTATTTTCTTTAATTCTTATTAATATTTTTAATAGTCGATTGTCTGAAAAAGGAGGGTCAAAAAAAAAAATCGTATATTTTTCTGAAATGCTTATTTGAACAAATTTTTCAACATTTTCTTTGACTATTTCGAATCTGGAATTTAAGTGAAGATATTTTAAATTTTTTTTTAGTACACTTAAGGCTTTGTTATCTTGTTCCACAAAAGTTACTTTTCTTGCCTTACGTGACAGACATTCTAAACCAAAAGATCCAATTCCGGAATATAGATCTAAAACCTTAGCATATTCTACTTTCACTCTAATAAAATTTGAATGGGCTAAAATATTAAAGATATTTTCTTTTACTGAGTCTTTAAGAGGTCTTGTAGTTGCCGAACTAAGAAAATCTATCTTCTTCCCTTTAAATATGCCACTAATTATTCTCATTCTTAATAACTTTCCATCCTATATCTTTTCTAAAAAAACCGCTTTTCCAATTTAATTTCTTTAAAAGTTTAATAATTTTTTTTCTTATTTTTTGAAAACTATTACCAGATGAGGAAAAATTTAAAACTCTTCCACCGCTAGAAACAATTTTATTATCTTTTATTTTTGTTCCAGCGTGAAATATATAATCACTTTTTTCTAGTTTAATCTTATTTAAGTTTTTAATAATAATATTTCTTTTATAATTACCCGGGTAACCTTTTGCGCAAAGGACTACTGTCATACTCTTATTTTTTTTCCATTCGATTTTAGTTTTTTTCAAATTGTTATTTACTGCATTATAAAAAATTTTTACTATATCCGATTTTAATCTTGGCAAGATAACTTGACATTCAGGGTCTCCCATTCTTACATTGAATTCAATTAGATATGGGTTATTATTTTTAATCATTAAACCAATATATAAAAATCCTCTGTAAGGGTTATTTTTTTTTTTAAGTGCGTGAAGAGTTGGTTTAACTATTCTACTTATAATTTTTTTTTTAATAAGTTTATTTACAATATTAGCAGGAGAGTATGCTCCCATTCCGCCTGTGTTCGGACCAAGATCATTTTCTTTGACACGCTTATGATCTTGCGCGGTTCCGAAAAATTTGTAGCTTTTTTTATCTACAATTAAAAAAAAACTGGCCTCTTCTCCTTCCAAATACTCCTCTAGGACCAATTTTTTTGAGGATTTAAACTTTCCTTTAAAGATTTCCTCTGAAATATTTATTACTTTTTTTCTAGTGTTACAAATTGTAACCCCTTTTCCAGCTGCTAAACCATCAGCCTTAACGACTAAAGGAAGTTTGTTGTTATTTATAAAATTAATTACTTGTTTTTTATTTTTACAAACTTTGAAATTTGCCGTTGGAATATTATTTTCCTTACATAATTTTTTCATAAAAGCTTTCGATCCCTCAAGTTTAGATGCAAATTTATTTGGACCAAAAACCTTTATTTTCTTTTTTGATAAAAAATCAACCAACCCATTAACCAAAGGCTCTTCGGGGCCTACTACAACTAAATCAATTTTTTTTAATTTTATAATATTATATAATTTTTTAAAATTTTTGATGTCAACATCAACATTTTCCGCAATTTTTGATGTTCCAGCGTTACCGGGTATACACACTATTTTTTTTGAAAATTTAGAGTCGTAGATTTTTTGACACAATGCGTGCTCTCTACCGCCACTTCCTATTAATCCAATATTCATGATAGATTTAATATTGTATAATTTATTGATGAATAAAAAAAAAGCTAAACTTTTTTTTAAACACAACTCTTTTGATATTTTAGAAGAAGGAGATTATGTTTTATGTGCTATTTCTGGAAAAAAAATTTACTTACAAGAACTAAACTATTGGAATGTAGATCTACAAGAAGCATATTTTTCGCCTGAAGAAGTTAAAAAGAGAAAAGAAATACTTGATAAAAAATAATCTATTTCCATCTATTATGCGTCCAAATCCATTGACTGGGATTTCTCAAAACCATTTCTTCTAAAATTAAATTAAGCCTATTAGTAATTTCTAATTTATTTTTAAAATTTAATGGGTTCAACTCTTTAAAAAACTTTATACGAAAATTATTATTAATTTTTCTTTCTATGTAAACAGGTACAATTGGAAGGTTAAATTTTATAGCTAATTGTGCAGGAAGAGTCGTAGTAAAGGCCGGCCTATCAAAAAAATTTATCTTTTCACCTTCGCTAACTCTTTGATCAATCATTAATGCTATACTAAAATCTTTTTTCAAATATTCAATTGACTCTCTCACACCTCTTATACCTTTTTTAATTTGAAATTTACAAACATATCTTCTTCTTAAAAATTCCATCAAAGGGTTTAAAAAAAAATTATTTAGTGGTCTATAAATAGTTGCAAGTTTGATTTTTTTTCTAGTAATCTCCATCGACATAAGCTCATAATTTGCAAAGTGACCTGAAACAAAGATTACTTTCTTGTATTTTGATATTAAATTTTCTAAATTTTTTTCACCCTCAATTTCAATTTGGGAGTTATTTTTTCTAAATTGATTTAAGAAAATATACTCGACAAAAGTCATTCCATAATTACTCCACATATTTGATATAATTCTTTCTTTATCTAAAACTGGATTTTTTTTTGATAGAATTTCTAAATTTTTATTAATTATTTTTTTTGATTTAAATATCGGTGCTACGTTGATAAATATTGCTGAAAATAATTTTCTACTTAATCTTAATCCAATTAAACGAGCTAGAATAAAAAATATTGATATTAAAACAGCTTGAATAAGATAGTTAAATTTTTTTATCATAAACTCTTAATATTTTTTGAATTAATTTTTCCTTATCTTTAATCTCTAGTTTTAATTTTAAATAATTTATATTATTAACTGAGAAATCTTTAATTCTATAATAATCTTTCTCCGTAGTTAAGACTTCTAAATCATGTTTGTTTGCGTAATCAATAATTTCCAATATCTCTCTCTTTTTAAAATTATAGTGATCTGGAAAAGATATTTTTTTTTGGATTTTTATGTCATTCAACTCTAATAGCTTAAAGAAATTTTCAGGACTTCCAATACCAGCAAATGCAAGAATCTCTTTGTTTTTAAAACTTTCAATATTTAATGGTCTATAGTCAGAATAAAATAAATCAATATCTCTATTAATTTCAAAAACTTTTTTTTCAAACATCTCAGAGCGTCCACCATTTATGATTACTATTTCTGCATTTTTAATATTATTTAAACTTTCTCTTAAAGGCCCCGAAGGAAAAATAAAGCCATTTCCCACTAACTGATTTTTGTGGAAACACAGAATATTTAAATCTTTTTTCACTTTATAATCTTGAAAACCATCATCTAAAATTACACTGTCAAATTTTTGTTTCTCAGCTTCAAATATTGCCTCAACTCTATTTTTTTTTACAATTAAATCTTTGAAGTAATTTTGAATAAAACGATTTTCGTCAAAATGACTTTTGTACAATTTCTTTATTACAACTGGTCTTTTACCTTTAGCGCTTAGTTCATTTGCACAAAATATGGAAAAAGGTGTTTTTCCTGTTCCTCCAAGATAAATATTTCCAATACAAATAACTGGAATTTTAAATTCAGTTGGTCTTAAAAAAGCTTTTCTTATTTTTGTTAAAATATAAAATAATAAGCTAATTGGTAGCAATATTATTGAAAAAATATTAAATTTTGAATTCCAAAATTTTGGTTTAAAGACTCGCATTATTTATAAAACTATTAATATGCTTCATTGTTAAACTTAAAGTTTTTTCTCTAAGATTTTTCATTGTCTGATAAAATCTTTCTGTATTTTTTATATTATCAGTTAAATCTATTGTAATTTTATTTGCCAAATCTTCATAGGTTTCTATTTCTTCAGAAATTTGATTTTTTCTTAAGATCTCATAAACCTCCTTAAAGTTATAGACATAAGGCCCATGATAAATTTTACAACCTAAATTTGCTGCATCAATTGGATTTTGTCCGCCTTGATATTTAAGTTTCGGAACAGTAGATTTACCAATAAAAACACTCTTGGCTAATTTAAAATATAAATTTAATGCTCCGAATGAATTTATTATAACTATTTCATTTCTATCTTGAATCAAATCTCCCTTATTTAAAACCTGTGATACTAAATTAAATTTATCACAAATCTTTTTTATCTCATGAACTCTTTGTATATGTCTCGGAGCAATTACAGTAATTAAGTTATTGAACCTTTTTTTAAGAATAAGATGAGCGTTCAAGCAAAAATGTTCCTCATTTTTGTGTGTACTTGCAGCTATCCAAAATTTTTTAGATTTTAATTTTTTCTCATTTAAATTCATCTCATGATCAAGAGTAACTTCACTAATAAGTTTTATGTTTCCAGTGTTATAAACTTTTTCATTAAATTTTAGGAAAAATTCATTTGTTTCTTTATTTGATGAAAGGCAAAGATCTATTTTATTAAAAATTAATTTAGAAGTTTTTGGAAAGGATAACCATCGATCGGAAGTTTTTTTGGTAATTCTAGCATTAATAATAGCAATAGGTATTTTATTTTTTTTTGCATTTAAGATTAAATTTGGCCAAATTTCTGAGTCAACTAAAAAAATAAAATTTGGTTTCCAATTTTTTAAAAAAATTTTTACTATAAATTCAACATCCACAGGAAAAAATCTATGTTGTACATTACTAAATTTTTTTAACTCGATCTCAGCTAAATTTCCAGAGCTAAGCGTTGTGGTTGTAATTAAAAATTCAAAATGTTTATAATTTTTATTTAACTCTCTAATTATTGGAAAAATACTTTTCATCTCTCCTATACTTGCTGCATGAAACCAAATAAGTTTTAGATCTTTTTTTCTTATAATATTAAATTTGGAAGGAAAAATTTTTTCTTTGTATCTTTTATTGTGTTCTTTTTTTTGAATTTTTCTAATAAAAATTAAAAGCAAAAGAAAAGGATAAAGTACAGTTGAAAGGACTCTATATAAAAAAAGAATCATTTGATTTATTTGAGTTGATTTTCATATAAAGATTTATATTCATCACAATTTTTCACTAAAAATTGATGATTCCCTTTTTCAACTACTGTACCATCCTTTAAGACAAAAATTTTATTTGCGTTGTGAATAGTGGACATTCTATGAGCTATCACTATAGTTGTTCTTCCTTTAATCAAGTTATTAATAGCGTTTTGTACTATTCTTTCTGATTCAGTATCTAATGAAGAAGTTGCCTCATCTAATAATATTATTTGTGATTTTTTTAGAATTGCTCTAGCTATAGATATTCTCTGTTTTTGACCACCAGATAGTCTTACTCCATTTTCCCCAACCATAGTGTCGTATTTATTTGGTAGTTTATTAATAAATTCTGCAGCAGCCGCAAATTCACATGCCTCCTCAATTTCTTCACTAGTTGCCTCTGAGTTTGCATAGGCGATGTTATTTCTAATGGTGTCATCAAATAAAATTACATCTTGGCTTACCAAAGAAATTTTACTTCTTAAAGAATTAAGGTTAATATCTTTTGTATTTTGGCCGTCAATTAAAATTGTACCATATTGCGGATCGTAAAAACGAGGTAAAAGATTAATTATTGTACTCTTTCCTGCTCCGCTTTTTCCGACAAGAGCAGTAATTTTTCCACCTTCTACGTTTAAATTTATATTATTAAGGGCTTTATCATTAGTTTTTTGATATTTAAAACTAACATTATTAAATTCGATATTACAATTTGAAATTTTTAAGTCCGGCAGGTTATTCTCATTTTTAATATTGATTGGTTTATCAATGATATCGAAAATTCTTTTAGATGCTGCAGCACCTTGGTAAGCTACCATGTTTATAGTAGCTAGAGATCTAACTGGTTGGTAAGCCAACATCATTGCAGCCAAAAAAGAAAAGAAGTTATTAAGGCCTAATTCACCAGAATTAATCAACTTACCTGAAAAAAAAATAAATCCAGCAATCATAATACCTGTTAAAGTTTCCATAATAGGCGTTGCTCTCATCATAATTGCAGCTATTTTGATATTTTTGTCTACAAGTTTTGTAATGACATTATTAGCATTCTCATTTTCTTTAATTTCTTTCTGAAAAATTCTTATCATTCTTGATCCTCTTAAAATATCAGCAAGATATGAGACTAAATTCCCAGATACTTTACTTGCCTGAGTTGTTGCTTTAGCAACTTGTTTGCCTAAATTTTTGGCTAGTCCTCCAGCTAGAGGTATCATAAAAATTGCGAATGAAGCGAGCTTCCAATTTTGATAGAACATTAACCCAACTAGAAGCACAACTGAAAAAGAATCTTTCATTAAATTAAGAACACCAGTGCTAACAAAATGTGCTACTTGTCCAGCATCAAACTGAATATTAGAAATATATTTTCCAGAATGACGATCATCTAAAGTTTGAATATCTGAAAATAAAATAGATTTAGCTATCCTTTTTTGCAGCTCACCAGAAACTCTTTGACCAACAATATTAAGATTTATTCTCGCAAAATAAAGAGATAAGCCTTTAGCAGCAAAAGCAAAGATAATAGCTAATGGTATTAACCAAGCTAAAGTTTCATTCTTATCTATAAAAATTTTTTTTACAGCTGGATCGAGAAGCCAAGCAATAGACGAAGTAGCGCCAGCAACACAAATTGATAATATCAAACATATAAAAATTCGAGTTAGATGAAACCTGATATGCTCGTAATATAATCTTTTTATAGCAATTTTAAAATGTTCGAATTCCATTAGTTAAAACAATATTGATAAAAATACAAAAGCTCCTGATAAATTATTTATTTTAAATGCCTTTAAACAATTCACTGGGTCATCCTCACTAAAAATTTTTATTTGAAAAATTAATGTAACTAAGAACATTAGAATAAAAAAAGTTGATAAATTAATACCTAAATTCATTTTTAAAACAAAAATAATTAATAAAAAACTGATTAAATAGCACGCACTTACGAAAGTTTTAATATTTTTTTTAAATTTTATAGCAGTTGATTTTATACCTATAATTTCATCATCAACTATATCCTGCACTCCATAAATCGTGTCATATCCCAATGTCCAAAATATGGCTGATATATAAAGTAAAAGGATTTCAAAGGAAATCTGATCTAAAATTGCTACATAGCCCATCACCAAACCCCAATTAAAAGTTAGACCTAGAAAAAGTTGTGGCCAATAAGTAATTCGTTTCATAAAAGGATATGAAAATGCCAAAATCATAGAGCTTAATCCAAGAACAATTGTTTTTATATTAAACTGAATTAAGATTAAAAAAGCGATTAAACAGAGAATAATTACGTAAAAAAAAGATTTTTTAACTGAGATTATGCCACTTGCGATTGGTCTACTTTTAGTTCTTTTTACTTTTTTATCAAGATCTCTATCAATGATATCGTTAAATATACACCCAGCACTTCTCATTAAAACTGAACCTAAGAAAAACAAAAAAGAGTAGTATAAGAAAAGTTTTAAATTTTGATTAATTAATAAAGCGTATGACAAGCCCCACGAACAGGGCCAAAATAAAAGCATAAAACCAATTGGCTTATTTAGTCTGGTTAAATCTATAAAAATTTCTAATTGGCGCATGAAATACTACTTGTAAATATCAAACACTAATTACATAATCAATTTGATTCGATATGGATATAGATTACACTGTAGCAGCCTTAATGTTTCCAGCTATTCCTTTAATGATGACGATGTATAGTAATCGTTTTCATACTTTGAGTGCACTGATCAGAAAAATTCATGATCAGTATACTTTTGAAAAAAAGGTTCCACCAAAGTGGGAAAATCAACTTCATGTACTAAATAAAAGAACAAATTATCTAAAATTTGTTATGGGTTTTTCAGCGTTTGGTTTTTTATTTAATATGCTTACAGTTTTACTTCTTTATTTAGATCTAGTTTTTTATGCTAGGTTAAGTTTTGCTATGTGTTGTATCTGTATGATTTTTTCTATTTTTTTGTTTTTACAAGAAATAAGACTTTCAAACGATGCCTTAAAATTTCATTTGAGTGATATGGACTCTATGAGAAAGGATTTATAAATTATTTTTGTAAAAGTTTTTTTTTAAATAAAGAAATACCTTGTTTAATTTTGTGGTCATAAGACTCCTTAAATGTATCTAGTTGCCAACCTTTCATTCTATTAAGTATTTCGTTTAAGTTTTTTGTCTTCCATTCATCTGTTGTCTTTTCATCTTTCCATAGTTTTTTTTCTTCAATAGTTCTAGCGCACCCATAGCAGTATTCTGTTATCGGATCAGTCTTACAAATACTTATGCAAGGCGATACTATTTTTTTTTTATCACTCATTAAGGTATTAAGATTACTGGCCCCTTCAATCTCCTTGCTTCAAGATCTTCATGAGCTTGTTTTGCATCAGCTAATTTATATTTTTTGAAGATATTAATCTTTATTTTTCCAAATTTTACTTTTTCAAAAATTTGATCCGCACCAGTTTGAAGTTCTTTTCTATTAGTAAAATATTGCCCTATTGATGGTCTCGTTAAGTAAAGACCTTTGGGTTGAATATGCTTAGGAACATTGACTGGATCTAGAGGACCAGAGGCATTTCCAAAACTTATCATCATGCCTCTTACTTTTAAACAAGCAAGGGAACCAAGAAATGTTTCCTTACCTACTCCATCAAAAACAGCAGGCACCCCTTCATTATTTGTAAAATCTAAAACTTCTTTAGAAAAATCAGTCTTAGAGTAATTAATTACATGAGAATATCCGTTTTCTTTTGCAATTTTAATTTTCTCATCTGATCCTACTGTTCCTATAACTTTAGCACCTAAACTATTTGCCCATTGCGCAAATATTTGTCCCACTCCACCTGCAGCAGCATGGAATAAAACAGTTTCACCAGCTTTTAAATTATATGTTTTTGTCAATAAGTAATTAGTTGTTAAACCTTTTGTCATCAAAGTTGCGGCCTGCTCGTAAGAAATACTTTCAGGAATTTTGACTGCAATTTTAGAGGGAATAACCCTTTGCTGAGAATAAGCACCAAGCGGAACAGATGCGTATGCAACGTTATCTCCTTTATTAAACTCAGTAACATTAGAACCAACTTCATCGATTTTTCCTGCAGCTTCTAATCCGATTCCACTTGGAAGCTTAATTGGATACAATCCTGATCTATGATAGGTATCAATATAGTTTAAACCTATTGCATGATTTGTAACTTTAATTTCATCTGGTCCTGGAGTTCCAACCTCAACATCTTGAAGTTCTAAAACTTCTGGGCCCCCATTATTTTTAAGAATTATAGATTTTGGCATTTTACTGGAACGTACTTTAACTTTTAATATTTGGCAAATGTTCCATTATTATAATCTTGAATTGCTTCAAGTATTTCTGCTTTTGTATTCATTACAAAAGGACCACCTCTTGCGATTGGTTCACCTATTGGTTTACCAGCTATGAATAGAAATTCAGACTTTTTAATAGCTTTTAATTTTAACTTTTTTCCTCTTTCAAGCAAAATTAGGTTTGAGTCTGTAGTCTTAGTATGGTTTTTCTCTCCAATTTTTAATTCACCTTTAAGCAAATATATAAAAGAATTATGCCCATCAGGAACATCACAACTAAATTTTTTACCTTCGTTAAGCAAAATATGAAAGTAAATAGGCTCAACATTGTGTTTTTTTTCTGGACCCTCAGCTTTTTCAAATTTACCTGCAATAACTTTTACGATTTTATCACTATCTTTATGTTCCCCTAATTCATTTCCTTTTATATAAAGATATTCAGGCTTATTCTTTTTCATTTTAGCGGGCATATTGATCCAAAGTTGGAAACCTAATAATTTACCTTCTTTCATAGCAGGCATTTCTGAATGAATAATTCCTCTTCCAGTTTTCATCCATTGTACATCCCCAGATGTCATAATACCTTTAGCTCCAGTGCTGTCTTGATGTTCAAATTCTCCGTTTAACATATAAGTTACTGTTTCTATCCCTCTATGTGGATGAGGAGGAAAACCAGCTACATAATCATCTTTATTTTCAGAACCAAATTCATCAAGCATTAAGAATGGATCAATATAATCTGCTTCTGGAGTTCCTATGCTTCTTTTTAATTTTACTCCTGCGCCATCTGAGGCATTAAGGGCTGTAATAATTTTTTTTACTTCAATTTGAGACATAGAAATATTTATAATGAAAGTTTAAACTATATCAAGTAGCTGCGTTAAATTGCTGATCTCTTTTTTGGGTTGAAAATCAAGGATATCAAAGACTGAGTTATATCTATTAACCCAAATGGAATTATATCCAAAGTTTCCACCTCCTGAGACATCCCATGTATTTGCGCTTAAAAAAGTAATTTCATCAGATTTAATTTTATATTTATTAATTGGCAGTTCATAAACTCTAGAGTCAGGTTTATAAATTTTTACTTCTTCAATAGAAAAAAGATCATCAAATAGATTATTTAACTTATTACTTTCAACTAATTCATTTAAAAGATTAGGGGTCCCGTTAGAAAGTATAGCAAGTTTGAAGTTTTTCTTTTTTAAATTTTCTAAAACACCTCTTACTTCGGGATAAGGAGATAAAATTTTATAAAGGCTAAGCAAATCATTTTTCAAACTCTTATTAATATTGAACACTTTCATTGATTTATCTAAACTGTCCTCAGTAACTTCCCAAAAATTTTTATGCCTTTTCATCAAACTTCTAAGCCAAGTATATTCAAGCTGAGTAGTTCTCCAAAAATTAGCAAATGTTTCCCACTTGCTTCCAATTTTATCTTTACATTTTTCAGCAGCTGAATTTACATCGAATAACGTCCCATAAGCATCAAATACTATTGCCTTTGTGCTCATAATTTATTTAATATTATGCGAACCGTCGCATAACGGTTGATCGCTTGTTTGTTTACATGTGCAGAAAAAAACTTTTTTTGATTGTTCGGCAAAATATTTAAATGGCGTAAAATCAGTTCCTTTATGCGAACCATCACAAAAAGGTTGTTTAGAACTCTCTCCACAAGAGCACCAAAAATAAGATTTTCCCTCTAGTACATTAATACCTATTGGGGATTCCCCAGCTCTTTTACCTTTTTTCATTATTGCTCCTTTATATCTTTTAAATTTGTTTATACTATATAAATTAATGAATATTAGATTATATCATCCAGACAGTATACTAGAAAATAATACAAGCTTGTTAAGCAAAGAGCACACTCATTATATCGTTAATGTTATGCGACTTAAAAGAGGCTCAAAATTAAATTTTTTTAATAAAACTGGAGAATGGAAAAGCGAAATAATTTTTTTAAACAAAGATAGAGTTGAAGTTAGGTTTTTAGAAAAAATTAAAGAAGTTAATAATTTATCTAAAACCGAGCTAGCTATTTGCTTAGTAAAAAAAAATCCAATGGATACTATTTTACAGAAAGCCACAGAGCTCGGTATAAGTAAAATTACTCCAATCATTTCAGAAAGAACAGAAGTTAAAGAATTAAATCTTGATAGAGCAAAAAAAATAGTTATTGAGGCGACTGAACAATCTAATCAACTTGTGCCTCCAGAAATAGCAAATGTAATTAAGTTAAAAGATTTTTTACAAACTTTTGATGAAAACTCAAAAATTTTATTTGCGGATGTTAATTCTAAAGAAAACTTAAAAGCTGAAGATCTTAAAAATATTAATTCCTGTAGTATACTAATTGGTCCCGAGGGTGATTTTTCTACAGCTGAACGTGAGTTAATACTACAAAATAGAGCCGTAAAACCCTTTACGTTATCTAGAAACATTCTAAGGTCTGATACAGCTGTAATAAGCGCTATTTCATTAGTAAATTTTATCAATAACTTTTATTAATTGTCGCATTAATTGAAATTGTGAAATTGGTTAAAAGCTGTATAAAAACTCATGATTAAAAAAATTGCTTATACACTTTTCTTAGCTTGGCCAATAGCACTTTTTGCTAATGAGCCTAGGGATTGGCAACTAGGTTTCCAAAAATCAGCTTCAAAAAGTATGGATGATATTGTTTGGTTTCATGACTACATGCTTGTGCCAATAATTACAGCTATCACTGCTTTTGTTTTATTTCTACTTTTATATGTCTGTGTGAGATACAGGGCCTCTAAGAATCAAGTTCCATCAACAACAAGTCACAACACTTTAATCGAGGTTATTTGGACATTGGTTCCTTGTTTAATTTTGATTGTCATGGCAGTACCTTCATTTAAAGTATTATACTCACAAGATGAAATCCCTAAAGCAGATGTTACCATTAAAGCTATAGGTTATCAGTGGTATTGGGGATATGAATACCCAGATGAAAATATCATTTTTGACTCTTATATGATTGATGAAAAGGATTTAAAAGAAAATCAACCAAGATTACTAGCCGTTGATAATGAAGTTTACGTACCAGTGAATAAAGTTGTAAAAGTTATGATAACTGCAAATGATGTATTACATGCGTGGGCGCTCCCGTCTTTTGGAGTTAAAAGAGACGCAATTCCTGGAAGAATAAATGAGACATGGTTTAAAGCTGACCGAACTGGAACTTTCTACGGCCAGTGTTCTGAGCTTTGTGGAATAAAACATGCTTTCATGCCAATCACAGTAAAAGTTGTGTCAGAAGAAGAGTATAATAAATGGTTAGAAGAGGCTAAAGTTAAATTTGCCAAAGAGGAAATCAAAAATAATATTAAAGTAGCAAAAAAAATTAAGGAGATAAATTAATGTCAGCAACAACCGCAGATCACGAGCATCATCAAAATCCAACAGGTTGGAAAAGATGGGCTTACTCAACAAATCATAAAGATATAGGAACAATGTATCTTATCTTTGCAATTATCGCTGGGATAATTGGATCTGCTTTTTCAGTTTTAATGAGAATGGAACTAATGCATCCAGGTGACGGAATTCTTGGAGGTGATTATCATTTATATAACGTGTTAGTAACTGGTCATGGCTTAATCATGATTTTCTTTATGGTAATGCCAGCAATGATTGGTGGATTTGGAAACTGGTTTGTTCCAATTATGATAGGCGCACCAGATATGGCGTTCCCAAGGATGAATAATATCTCTTTTTGGCTATTACCAGTTGCCCTAATTTTATTGTTAGTATCAATTTTTGTTGATGGCCCTCCAGGCGCAAAAGGAGTAGGAGGGGGCTGGACGATTTATCCACCTCTGTCATCAAAAACTGGACAACCAGGTCCAGCAATGGACCTAGCAATTCTAAGTTTGCACGTTGCAGGAGCTTCATCAATCCTAGGAGCAATTAACTTTATCACGACAATTTTAAATATGAGAACTCCTGGCATGACTTTACACAAAATGCCATTATTCTCTTGGTCAATTCTAGTGACTGCATTTTTACTTTTATTATCATTGCCAGTTTTAGCAGGAGCTATAACAATGCTTCTAACAGATAGGAATTTTGGAACTGCTTTTTTTGAAGCACAAACAGGTGGAGATCCGGTTTTATTCCAACACTTGTTTTGGTTTTTTGGACATCCAGAAGTATATATTTTAATTTTACCAGGATTCGGAATGATTAGTCATATTGTTTCAACTTTTTCAAGAAAGCCTGTATTTGGTTATCTAGGAATGGCTTATGCGATGGTGGCTATTGGAGTGGTTGGCTTCGTTGTTTGGGCTCACCACATGTATACTGTTGGACTTGACACAGATACAAAGGCCTATTTCTTAGCGGCGACAATGATTATTGCAGTCCCAACTGGAATTAAGATTTTTTCTTGGATAGCAACAATGTGGGGTGGCTCTATAAGCTTTCAGACTCCTATGCTTTGGGCTATTGGCTTTATTTTCTTATTCACTTTAGGAGGAGTAACTGGAGTTGTTCTGGCAAATGCAGGTGTTGATACAGCACTTCACGATACTTATTATGTTGTTGCGCATTTCCACTACGTATTATCAATGGGCGCTGTGTATGCAATCTTTGCTGGTTTTTATTATTGGTTTAGTAAAATGACAGGTTATGAATATTCAGAATTTTTGGGAAAACTACATTTTTGGCTAACGTTCATAGGGGTAAACTTAATATTCTTCCCACAACATTTTTTAGGATTAGCAGGAATGCCAAGAAGATACGCTGATTATCCAGACGCATTTGCTGGTTGGAACTATATATCTTCAATTGGTTCATATATATCTATTATAGGTTTAGCAGTATTTTTATTAAATCTATTGTACGCCTTTATGAAAAAGAAAAAAGCAGAACCAAATCCATGGGGAGAAGGAGCAACGACTCTAGAATGGACAGTGTCATCACCGCCACCATTCCATACTTTTGAAGAGCTACCTAAAGTAAAGTAAATTGAGCCAGATAAGTATAAAATCTAGAAACTCTAAACTTGGTTTATCATTGGACCTAAGTTCATTTTTTAACTTAATGAAACCTAGGGTTATGTCTCTCGTCCTATTTACTTGTATGGTAGGTTTATTAATAGCGCCAATTAATGTGGACTTCACATCTGCTTGTATTTCACTCTTAGCTGTAGCTATAGGCTCTGGAGCTGCTGGAACACTTAATATGTGGTATGAGTCAGATTTAGATGCCTTAATGAGCAGAACTTGTTTAAGACCAATACCAACTGGAAAAGTTAAAAAGAATCAAGCTTTATATTTTGGTATAATTTTATCAACTTTATCGGTAAGCACAATTTATTTTTCAGCTAACTTAATTTCTGCAATTTTATTAGCCTCAACAATTGCTTTTTATTTTTTCATTTATACAATTTGGTTAAAAAGGAAAACTCCACAAAATATTGTTATAGGTGGTGCAGCTGGGGCACTACCACCTGTTATTGGATGGACAATAGCAACCGGAAGTATTTCTGTTGAGCCATTGATTTTATTTTTAATAATTTTTCTATGGACACCGTCACATTTTTGGGCTTTAAGTTTATATAAGTCAAGTGATTATAAAAAAGCAAAAATTCCAATGCTCCCAATAATTTCAGGAACAAAAACGACAAAAGCGAATATACTTGTTTATGCTTTAATAATGATACCTGCAATAATCGCACCGTACTTTTTAAATTTTGCTAGTGTATTTTATCTAGCCGCATCTTCTATGATGTCTGCATACTATGTTTATTTATGTTTAAGATTATATAGTTCTAAAATATCAAGTATTTCAAATAAAATAGCGAGAAAAATTTTTATATACTCAATTTTTTATTTGTTTTTTATTTTCTTAATTTTACTAATTGATAATTTTCTAAAATAATATGATGAATAAAAAGAAAAAAAATTTAATAACTGCTTTAATATTAATCTTATTTATGATTTTTTTATTTGTATTAACTTTCTATAATATTGGAATTTATAATCGAGAAATATAATGAATATAAGCAAAAAAAACTTAACACCTATCGCTTTAGTATCGATATTTTTACTAATGCTTGGATTGTCTTTTGCAGCAGTTCCTTTATATGATTTGTTTTGCAGAGTAACAGGATTTGGTGGAACTACTCAAAACGCTACTGACAAAGAAATCCCAAAAATTATAGTAAACCAAGACTATAAAATGAGATTTGATACAAACATTAATAGCACCTTAGATTGGAAATTTTATCCTGAGATGAATACTTTAAACTTAAAACCAGGCGAAGTTCATACAGTTAAATTTAACGTTGAAAATCCTAGTAATGAAATTTCTTCAGGGTCAGCGACATTTAATGTATCTCCATCACCATTTGGTATTTACCTGAATAAGATAGGTTGTTTTTGTTTTGAAAAACAAACTTTACAACCAGGTGAAAAAAAAGAGTTTGTATTAACATTTTTCTTGGATCCTAAAGTTGTTGATGATAATAAAACTAAAAATATGTCTGATGTAACTTTATCTTTTACTTTTTTTTCATCAGGCTATTATGAAAAGAGCAACACATAATGTCAGCAGAAAAACCAAAACACGATTACCATTTAGTTGACCCAAGTCCTTGGCCGATCTATGTTTCATTTGCAACTTTAGTCTTAGCTTTTGGAGCAGTTTATTACTTTCACTCTAAAGCCCTTTGGCTACTTTTGATTGGTTTTGCGTTAGTAGTTTATGGTGCATTTATGTGGTGGAGAGATGTTATAGAAGAAGCAGAGCATCAAGGTCACCATACTCCAGTAGTTCAAATTGGACACAGGTACGGTATGACATTATTTATTGCCTCTGAAGTAATGTTCTTTGTTGCTTGGTTCTGGGCTTTTTTTAACGCTAGTTTATTTCCACCTGACTCTATAGGTGGTATATGGCCACCAGCAGATATAAAAACTTTTGATCCTTGGGATATCCCATTAATCAATACTCTAATTTTATTGTTATCAGGAACTACTGTGACTTGGGCGCATCATGCAATGTTAGAAAATGACAGAAAAGGATTGGTAAATGGTTTGATCGCAACAGTATTTTTAGGATTTATATTTTCTTGTTTTCAAGCTTACGAATATCATCATGCAACATTTACTTTAGATGGTGGAATTTATGGTTCCACATTTTATATGTCGACTGGTTTTCATGGTTTTCATGTAATTGTCGGAACAGTTTTTCTTGCAGTTTGTTTGTTTCGATCAATGAGAGGCCACTCGACGCCCCAACACCATTTTGGATTTGAAGCAGCAGCCTGGTACTGGCATTTTGTTGACGTAGTTTGGTTATTCTTATTTGCTGCGATCTATATTTGGGGAAGCTAATCTCAAATTGAAAAGAGCATTTTTATTTCAACTATTTGTAATTTTTTTTGTAACGGTATTTTGTGCTTTAGGAACTTGGCAACTTTATAGATTGCAATGGAAGCTAGAACTAATAAGCGAAATTACTTTTGGATTAGACTCTAAACCAATAGAATACTCTAATTCTATTAAAAAAAATTATCAGAGAGTAAGCGCTAAAGGAAAATTTAATTTCGACAAGCAAATTTACCTTTATAGCTTGAACGATAGCGGAAAACCCGGATACGATGTAATTACTCCATTCAGAACCGATAAGAATCAAAATGTTTTGATTAACAGGGGTTGGATTAAAAAAGAATTAAAAGATAATCCAAGCATAAATTTTAATGCAGAAAATGATGGTGAGATAATTGGTCTTTTAAGAGAAATTTATAAACCGAGTATATTTAAACCAGATAATGATATTTCAAATAATATTTGGTTTTCATTAAATTTAGAAGATTTAAAAGAAGCTACAGGGGAGCAATTTAACAAATTTGTAATTTTTCTAGAAGATAATCAGACTAACTCACCCTTACCTAAAAAGATAAGTATAGATGTGCCAAATAATCACCTTAAATATGCTATAACATGGTATGCAATATCAATCTCGATAATTTTTTATTATTTATATTTTAGAAGAAAAAAATGAATTATTATAGTACTAGAGACAAATCTTTAAAATTTAGTTTTAAAGATATTTTTTTAAGAGGACTTGCCCCAGGCGGAGGGCTATTTTTACCTTATGAAATAAAGAGGTATAATCAAGAAGAGCTTAATAATTTAAGTCAGCTAAATTACAATGAACTCGCCAAAGAAATTATATTTAATTTCTGCCCAGATGAAATTAAAAAGGAAGAACTAGGATTATTGATTCAAAAATCCTATAGCTGTTTTAAAGATAAGGAAGTTGTTAATTTAAAAAAGATTGGAGAAATCGATCTTCTTGAGCTTTATCATGGACCCACTTTAGCTTTTAAAGATATTGCAATGCAGGTAATTGGAAATATGTATGATCATTTAGAGGTCGCCAAAGATAAAACTGTAAATATCGTTGTTGCTACATCAGGAGATACTGGTTCAGCAGCTATAGCAGCATTAAGTAATAGAAAAAATATAAATCTTTTTGTTCTACATCCGTATAATATGATTTCAAATATTCAAAGAAAAATAATGACAACAATTGGTGGAACTAATATTTATAATATTGCAATAAAAGGATCATTTGATGATTGTCAAAAAATTGTAAAAGAACTTTTTAATGAAGATAGTTTTAGAGCAAAAATAAATATGTCAGGTGTTAATTCTATCAATTGGGCAAGGATTGTTTGTCAAATTGTTTATTATTTTTATTCTTTCTTTAAAATAAAAAAGAATAATATTAGCTTTTCTGTGCCAACTGGAAATTTTGGAGATATTTATGCTGGATATGTAGCAAAAAAAATGGGTTTACCAATTAATAAACTTATAGTCGCTACAAATAAAAATGATATTTTACAAAGAGTTATTAATACTGGTGAATATAAACCTGATACAGTGAAAACAACCATCACACCAAGTATGGATATCCAAGTCGCCAGTAATTTTGAAAGGCTGCTTTATTATATATTAGATGAAAATGATAGTAAGGTAGGGTCATTAATGAATGATTTATCATCGAAAAATTCATTTAATTTAGAAAAAAAAGAAATAGATAAAATAAAAAAAGATTTCGAAGCAGTAAAAGTTACAGATGAAGAGACACTAAGTATCATTGATGAAATATACAAGGAACACAAATTTATAATTGACCCTCATACTGCTACTGGAGTAGTAGCAGCAAAAAGTTTTAAAAATTTAGGAGATATAATTGTTCTTGGTACAGCTCATCCTTATAAATTCAGCGATACTATTAAAAAAGCTATAGGTAAAAATTTAGTTTCACCTGAACATCTTAAATTGAATATGGATAAAAAAGAAATATTTGATATTATTGGTAATTCAAATACAGAAGTAAAAAATTATATTTTAGAAAAAATACAATGAAAATAAAAAAAGGAGATAAACTCCCAGGCTCAGAATTATTTTATCTTGATCAAAATAATGATGTAAAGAAAATTGATATATTAGATCTTTGTAAAGGCAAGACTATTATTTTAGGTATGCCTGGTGCTTTTACAAAAACTTGCTCGGCGCTTCATCTTCCTGGTTATATAAAAAATTATGATTTAGCTATTAAAAAGGGAGTTTCTAAAATTGTATGTATTGCTGTAAATGATCCAAATGTAATGAAGGCCTGGGGAGAAAATCAAAATACTGAAAATAAAATTTTCATGGCTGGCGACCCCTTTCTTAAATTTACACAAGCTATTGGAGCAGAAGTTGATAAATCTGAAAAAGGATTAGGAATTAGGTCTAATAGATACACTATGCTTGTGGAAGATAGTGAAGTTAAAAAATTAGAGGTAGAAACAGAAACTGCTACCTGTAAATTATCTTCTGCTGAAAATTTTCTAAAATCTATTTAGTTTCTGATACTGCTAATTTGTCAGCAAGGTCATTATATTTATTTCCAGCGTGTGCTTTAACCCATTTCCAAGTAACTTTGTGTTTAAGACAAGAATTATCCAATTTTACCCAAAGATCTTTATTTTTAACTGGTTTTTTATTTGAGCTTTTCCAATTATTTACTTTCCACTTTTTAATCCAGTCAGTTATTCCATCTTTCACGTATTTCGAGTCCGTAAAAATTATAATTTCTGATTTCCTTTTTATCTTTTTTAACGCCATAATTGGAGCCAATAATTCCATCCTGTTATTAGTTGTATTACTTTCACTTCCTGAGATATTTGATTGATTTAAATCGTTATCTAATATGATAGCTGCCCAACCTCCCTTCCCAGGATTTCCAGAGCAAGCACCATCAGTATAAATTTTTAATTTCATTAGAAGAAATAATCCTCGTGATTTTTCGAATTTTTGTGAAATTCTAATCTTTTTAAGTATTCCACTGGATCTTTAATTTTTACAATAGCTCCCTCTACTTTATTTAAAGAGTCAAATACTCGAGTAAGCAAAAATCTTAAAGCTGCACCTTGAGACAATACTTTAATACTGTCCAATTCTTCATTAGTTAATTTTCTTATAGATGTATATCCGTCTATTAAGTTTTTTGCTTTGGTAACGTTAAAACTTAAGTTGCTTTTTAGACCGTCAAAACATAAAGCATTAAAGCAAATAGCAATTTCGAAAGCAAAAAAATCTTCACATGAAAAATAAAAGTCAATTACTCCACTAAATTTATCTTGGATAAAAAAAATATTATCATGAAATAAATCTGCATGGATAATTCCCTTCGGTAAATTTTTTGGCCAATTATTTTCAACATCATTAAGATTTTCCTCAATTAATTTTGGAAGATCTTTATGTATATTCTCACATTTATCTTTAACTGAATTAAATAATTTTCTCCATGAATTGACCGAAAGGTCATTTTTTCGATTTAATTTTAGAGTCTTTGTTAACTCGTGCATTTTAGCTATTTCGGATCCAACTGATTTACAGTTGGCCGGAGATAAATTTTGTTTTGCCTTTCCCTCAAGAAATGAGACGATCATTAATTTTTTTCCTTCAAAATTTGTAATAGTTTCGCCATTATTATTAGAAATTGGAGCGGGACATTGAAAGTTTGCATCATTTAAAGATGACATCAAATTTGAAAAAAAAGGAAGATCTGTAGATTTAACTCTTTTTTCGTAAATAGTTAGTATAAATTTTTTCTTATCCACTAATAAAAAATAATTTGTATTTTCAATACCCTCCTCAATTCCCTTAAAGGATTCTAGTTTACCTAATTTATAATTTGATAAGATTTTTTCAATTTTACTTTGATTTAACTTTGTGTAGACAGCCATTAATTCAATTCTTTTGGCAATTTAAAAATAACCTTTTCTTCTGCAACTATTACTTCTTCAATTGAAACTTTTCTATCTTTTTGTATATTGTTTAATAAAGTTTGAACAAGCTTTTCTGGCGCTGATGCTCCTGAAGAAATTCCGATAGTTCCGGAATTTTCTATTTCATTAAAAGGTATTTCTTTTTCAGAATGCATTAGGTGAGAATTATTACAACCAGCTTTTTTCGCAACCTCAACTAGTCTGACAGAATTGGATGAATTACGACTTCCAACTACAAAAAACATATCACATTTAGAGGCTATTTCTTTAACAGCAGATTGTCTGTTTGTAGTTGCATAACATATGTCTTCTTTCACAGGACCCTTAATATTTGGAAACTTATTTTTAAGGGCTGTGATTATTTCAGCTGTATCATCTACAGACAGAGTTGTTTGAGTTATATATGCTAAAGGTTTTTTAAAATCTTCTTTTTTTATAAGTTTCACGTCATTTTTTGTTTCAATAAGTTTAATGGAACCTTTTGGAAGCTGGCCCATTGTACCAATGACCTCTGGATGATCTTTGTGTCCTATTAATAATATATCAAAGCCATTTTTATTTAATTGTTCAGACTCTCTATGCACTTTTGAAACCAAAGGACATGTTGCATCTACAAAGGATAAGTTTTTTAATTTTGCTTCAGCTGGAACTGACTTAGGTACTCCATGAGCTGAGAAAATAACAGGTCTACTAGTGTCATCTACGTCTGATAATTCATCAACAAAAATTGCACCTTTTTCTTTTAATTCTTCAACAACTTGCTTATTGTGAACTATTTCATGACGAACATATACCGGAGCTCCAAACTTACTGATAGATTTTTCAACTATTTCAATTGCTCTTTTAACTCCAGCACAAAATCCTCTTGGTGATGCTAAATAAACTTTAAGTTCTTTTTTCATTTTTTTCTAAAAAATATTCTAACAATATATGCGGAAAAGTAAGTGAGGCCAAACCAATAAATATTACCTTATAAATAGCCTCATCAAGCTTATAAAAATTGTTTAAAAAATATATTGCAATTAAAAATATTACAGCAGTTACTAAAGTTAAAGGGATAGCTTTAATTATAAATTTTTTAAATCCTGGCTTGAAAGATCTATCCAACTCAAAAATAAGAGTAATTGAATGCCTGATTGAATGAAGAAAACAAAAATAAAGAGTGAAAGCTAAAATAGGTGACAAAAAAAGATTTAGTATGATTAACGAAAAGAAGTCCATTATCATGACACATTTTAGATTTGCGTTTTCTTTTTTTGAAATGTAAATAGATGATAAAAAACTAAGACATAACATTCCAATTAAAAATTCGTTATTAAAAAATCCTGACTCAAAAACTTTAAAATTTAGTATCCTAAATATTTCATTAGTTTCTTCTCTTTTAAATAATAACGGAGCGATAATTACTGTTGATCCCTTTAAGAAGAATAAACACTCAGATATGAAAAATTTTTTTCTGAAAAAAAATACCGTATCTTCTTTTCCAAAATGATAGGCGGCCACAATCAAAAATAACAATAAAATTGTATTAGGAAATATCAACCAGAAAATTATTATCAATGAAGAAATTAATACATATGTGAGATAAAAGAATACAGTTTGTTTGTATCCAAATAATTTTAAAAGCTTCTTTCCTTTGTTGTTATCTAGTGCACCGTGGGAAATTCCTAAAATTAAAATTAAAAATAAGCAAAATATAACTGGCTCAAAATTGAGCATTACATAAAGAGGGCTTACCAAAATACAAAAATTAAAAAATATAATTGAGTGCTTATAGTTAATATTTTCCATTAATTAAACAATGCTTTTAAAAAAATTAATTTTGGCATTTTTCTAATAATATTTATGTCTTCAATAACATTACTTTTATTTGATAAAAATTTTATAATCGTATTTGAAGAGGTTTTAAACATATTAAAAAAAATTTTGGGCATCTTTTCGGGATATTTTTCCAATACTTTTAGAAATACTTTATCTAAAAATTGATATTTTTTTCCTAAGGAAAATATTTTTGCTTCAGTAATATTATCAATGTTTTTTACAATATAACGACTATGTTCTTGAATGTTTAAAAAAGTGTAACCTGTGCTTAACCGAGTCATTCCTCCAGCTGATCCAATATTAATTATATTATTATTATTTCTTAATGTTGGAGAAAAGAGTGGTATAGCTCCTTTTTCAGTAAAATTTATTTTATAGTTTTTAATACCAAGATTATTCTCAATATAATTTTCTAACTGAAGGTCATAATCTCTTAGGCTTTGATCCTCTAAATCTGATAACCAAGTAGTTTCAATCAAAGCTTTGTTTTTGCTGAATGGCAATGTGTAGAAAAAATGTACATCTTTTCTCTGATCACAATTAAAATCCATTAAGTTTATTATTCCCTCATCAAAAATGTTCTTAGGTGTTTCTATCTCGATACCCTGAAAGTGCTGCCATAATTCTGATTTATCAGGCTCTTTTTCAAAAACACTATTAAAAATTATTGAATTTTCCGATTTTATTTCATTAAGATTTTTAAAAAAACTTACATTTGAATTTGCAGACAGTTTAGAATTTATTTTTTTATAAAATTTTCCACTATCGATACTCTGGTAAGGAAATTTTTTATTAGTTAATTCATGAGAGCTTTCTGAAGTATTGATCGTAAAATTACTCCAACTTTTAATTACACAATCATTAAAATTATGATCAAAAACTTTCCAAAAAGACCACGTTTTGTCTCTTTTATATTCATCACGAGTTTCAATTATTGCAAGAGTTTTATCTTTTAGCTTATTATTAATTTCTAATTCATAGGCTAAAGACAGTCCGGCACATCCGCCACCAATTATTACGTAATTAAATTCTTTCATTTATATTAACTTCATTTTGTAGAATATTATGTCCTGTATGGTTATCGTAGATTAACTCTTTAACAAATAATAATTTTATAAAGTCGAAAAAAGATAAAAAAGTTTGAATAATTTTTTGATACAACGGAACATATATTTTTCCAGCATTATTATAATTTTCTATATTTTTTTTCTTAAGTATATAGTCGCCAATTTTTTTGTAAACTCGTCTTGCCACTATGACCGAAAATCTTGATTTAATTGGAATACTACCTATCGAAAGAAAAGATTTATCATAAAATATTCGAGATTGGTTTATTATCTCTTTTATAGATAAAAAATCGTGATTAACATAGTACCTATTTCTGGCTTTATCCTCACAAACATCTCGTGCAATATTAGTGAGTTGCATCGCAATTCCTAAGTCAATAGCTCCCTTAAACGCTTCTCTATTGCTCACTTTCAAAATTTTTGACATCATCAAACCAACTGTTCCGGCAACTCTATAAGAGTAAACAATTAATTCCTTTTTTGAGTTAATTTGAACTTTTTTTTTAAGGTCTGTTTCAACGCCATCAAATAAATCCATCACTACCTGTTTAGATATACCTTCACTATATATTATAGACCACATTTCCTTTATAATAGGTTTTGTGAGATCTTTGTTTTCAAAATAATTTTTAAAATTTAAGAAATTTTCTTTTTTTGTTTCAAGATTATTATCTTCGTCCACAATATCGTCTAAAGTTCTACAGAAATTATATAAAGATGAGCATTTATTAAATATTGGTTTAGATAAAAAAAAACTTGCCCAATAAAAAGATTTTGCGTGCTTTCTTAATAAATTATCCATTAAAATAATCTATCTAGTACTTTAGCGGATGAAAGAACACCTGGCATTCCGGCACCTGGATGTGTTCCTGCTCCTACAAAATACAAATTATTAAATACTTCTGATTGGTTATGAAATCTAAAATAGGCTGACTGTGAGAATTTTGGCTGTATTGAAAATCCAGAGCCATGTAATGTTGCTAGATCCTTTTCGAAGTAATCTGGAGTTAAATAAAAATCACTTACAACATTTTGTTTTATCCCAGGTAGAACCGATTTATCCATTTTATCTAAGATTAAATTTTTAAATTTTTCACTTTCTTCAGACCAATTTATATTGGATAAATTGTTTGGAACCGGAACTAAAACATAAAACGCGTCTTGATCTTTTGGAGCCATATTTGGATCTGTAGCTGAGGGTCTGTGTAAATAATAACTTATGTCTTCAGATAAAACTTTTTCCTCAAAAATTTTATCCAAATGTTTTTCATACGATTTACCAAAATAGATAGTGTGATGGGCGACGTTCTTGTATTGTTTTTTTGATCCAAAATAATAAACAAACAGTCCCATAGAATAATCCATTCTTTTCATTTTTTGTTTAAATAAAAAATTGTATCTTTTTTTAGATTTAATTAAATTTTTATAAACATTCGGCGGATCTGAATTACAAATTATATAGTCGCAATCAATAATTTTGGAATTGTTAATTTTCACACCTTTAACATTATTTTCATAAGAAATTATTTCAGTTACTTCAGCTTCTTTAATAATTTGAATATTTTCCTCTCTCATTAATTTTTCCAGAGCCTTAACCACACTTCCTGTTCCACCCATAGAGTAGTGAATACCCCATTTTTTTTCTAAAAATAAAATCAAAGTATAAATTGAGGTTGTAGTGAAAGGATTACCACCGACAAGAAGAGGGTGCATACTAAAAACTCTTCTTAATTTTTCATTTGATATATAATTTGAAACTAATTGATAAACAGATTTATAGCTTTTCAGACTTAATAATGACGGAACCTGTTTGAGCATGAAAGTAAGCTTATTAAAAGGTTTATCTGATAAATCTGTAAAACCTTTGTTAAAAATTTTTTCAGTGAAATTAACTAAATTATTGTAACCTTCAAAATCTTTATCTGAAAATTTTTTGACTTCTTTTTCCATTGATTTCTCATCGCCTGAGTAATCAAAAGTTTGTCCATCACTAAAAACAAATCTGTACCATAAATCTAAAGGAACTACTTGAACATAATCTGAAAGTTTTTTATTAAAAAGACTAAACAATTCTTCGAAAAGATATGGAGCAGTAATTACAGTAGGACCACCATCATATGTAAAGTCTCCTTTCTTAAAAACTCTCGCTCTTCCTCCTAAGTCAGGATGTTTTTCAACTAAGGTAACTTCGTAACCTTTAGCTTTTAATCTTAATGAAGCAGCTAAACCACCGAAGCCTGAACCTATTACAATTATTTTTTTTGCCATTTTGTTTATGGCCTATATTAGCTGGATTTTTTCTTAAGTGCTAATTTTGTTTCTTCTATACTAGAACTATAAATTTTATCTAATTTGCTTTTATCTAGGGAGTTTTTAATCAATTTCTCTGCTGACTCAATGGCTATTTTAACTGAGGCATTTTTTATATCTTTTTCAGCCTGGCTCTTGAGTTGTCTTATTCTTTCTTCAGCATTTTTTTTTCTATTTTCCATTAAATTGTGAAATTCTTCATTCACTCTTATTACGTTTTTCTCTGCCTCATCGTTAGCTTTATTGATCATTTCTTTAACTTCACTTTTTGAATTGCTAATTTTTTTCTCATTTTCAGCTAAAATATTTTTAGCGTCCTCTTTAAGTTTCTCAGCTTCACTAATTTGATTTTTTATATTTAAGATATTTTGTTCAAGAATTTCTTTAACTTTTTGTGGTATTTTGAAATAAATTAATACTCCAAGAAAAATAATAAAAGAGATAGTAACCCAAAAAGTTGCGTCTAAAGTCATAAATGCTTACCAATATTTTTTTTTGTAACTTCCTCTACAGTTGCTTTTATACTGCTCTCATTAAGTTTATCACCTGATATATTTTCAATAATATTAGATGCAATCTCCTTAGAAATATTTTGAATTGAGATTATAGAGTTTTTCTTTTGATCTATAATTTGTTTTTGAGCTTTTAAAATTTCTTTTTCAATTTCTTTTTCCATCTCTTCTTTTTTTGTGCGAATATCTTTATCTAAAATTGTTTTAGAGTCGAAATGTATTTTAGAGATTTCTTTTCTAGCGTTTTTTAATATGACTTCATATTCTTTGAATTTAGCTTCAGACTGTTCTTTAAATTTACTAGCGTTTTCGAGATCTTCTTTAATTTTATTTTCCCTGTTATCTAAATTATCTTTAATTTTTGGCAAGTAAAACTTTGAAATTGAAATATATAATATTATAAAAACTAAAATCAACCAAAACGCTTGAGACGCCCAATATTTTGGATCCAGCTGAGGCATTCCAGCCTCAGCTGCATATAAATCTATGTTTATAGCCGTAAAAGCTATTAATAAACTTAACAAACTTTTCATATTCAATTTACTAAAATGCAAATAAAATAATTAAAGCTACCACTAGTCCAAATAATCCTGTTGCCTCCGCTAATGCAAATCCCAAAAGTAAATTAGGGAATTGTTTTTGAGCCGCAGATGGATTTCTCATTGCTCCAGATAAGTAGTTACCGAAAATAATTCCAATACCCACTCCTGCCCCAGCTAACGCGATTGCAGCAAGACCTGCTCCAATCATTTTTGCCGCTTCTAACTCCATTTTTCCTCCTTTTTTTATTTAATGGTGTAAATTTAATGCATCATTTAAATAGATGCAGGTTAAAATTGCAAAAACATAGGCTTGTAAAAAAGCAACTAATATTTCTAAGCCTGTTAATGCTACTGAAAAACTAAGCGGTAACCAGCCACCTAATATTCCTAAACTTACCACAAAACCTCCAAATACTTTTAACATTGTGTGACCCGCCATCATATTTGCAAATAATCTAACTGATAAACTTACAGGTCTACTTAAATAAGATATAATTTCGATAACAGTTATTAATGGCAAAAGAACAGCTGGTACACCGCTTGGTACAAAAATACTTAAATATTTAAATCCGTGTTTGATAAAACCAATAATAGTTACTGCAATAAAAATAAATAAAGCCATTATTAGTGTCACTATAATATGACTGGTAACAGTGAATGAGTAAGGAAGCATACCCACCATGTTACAAAACAAAACGAACATAAATAAACTGAATATAAAAGGAAAATAGGGTTTTGCTTTCGATCCTGCCGTATCACTTATCATTTTTGCTACAAAGGTGTAAAACATCTCAGATATAAGTTGTAATTTTCCTGGAATTATCTTTTTCTCTTTAGATCCTAAAAATAGAAATAGATGTATTATTGAGGCGCTGATGATCATAAATAAGCTGGCATTGGTGAAAGATAAATCTATACCGGCAATTTTTATTTCAGGTCCAATTTTATAAACCTCGAACTGTTGCATTGGATTACTTGCCATAATTTACTTTAATCATCTTTCTGCATTTTATTAGCTGTTTTAATTACATTCAATATGCCTGCCGCCGTTCCTAAAAAAAAGAAAATTATTATTAGCCAAGGTTTAGTATCAAACCAGCTATCTAAAATAAACCCAATAATTGTCCCAACCATGACAGCTGCCACAAGTTCAGTGCCTAATTTAAAGGCGTTACCCATAAAACTCCCTCTTTTATTATCAAACTGAACTTGATTTTTTATTTTTGATTTTGCAATCTTTAGGCGAGTTTTAAAATCTTCTGGGTTTGTCATGTTAATAGTTATGCAACTAATTCTTCAGCTCTTTGTAGGTCAACCGAAACAAGTTGGCTAACTCCTTGTTCAGCCATCGTAACACCGTAAAGTCTATCCATTCTAGACATTGTTAAAGCATGGTGTGTAATTATTATAAATTTTGTGTTGGTAATTTTTGTTAATTCATCTAATAAACCACAAAATCTTGTAACGTTTGCATCGTCTAGTGGAGCATCAACCTCGTCTAAAACACATATAGGTGAAGGATTTACTAAAAAAACTGCAAAAACTAAAGATAAAGCAGTCAAAGCCTGTTCACCCCCAGATAACAACGTAATAGATTGGAGTCTTTTCCCAGGAGGTGAAACAAACATTTCTAAACCAGCTTCAAGCGGATCCTCAGAGTCAACTAGCTCTATCTTAGCTGTTCCACCATTAAAAAGTTTTGTGTAAACTTCATTAAACTTTCTATTCACTTTTGTAAATGCCTCTAGTAACCTTTCTCTTCCTTTTTGATTTAGTTCATCTATACTTGTTTTAAGTTTTACAATAGCGGAATAAAGATCAGCTCTATCGTCCTCCATTTTTTTTATTTCTGACTCATATTTTTTTGTCTCTTCATCAGCTCTTAAATTTACCGAACCAAGAGATTCTCTTTGTTTTTTTGTCTTTTCAATTTTTGCTTTTTGTTCTTCAATTGTAGGAAAATTTTCTTGTTCTAAATTATTTAAATCAGATTGAGGTAAAATGGAGGTTTCACCTTCAATATTTAAATCATTTTTTACTGAATATAATAAATCTTTTTTTCTGTTTTCTATTCCTTCAATGGTCGCCTCATTTCTTGCTTTGTTTTCTTTTAAGTCTGAAAGTTTTAATTGAATTTCTCTCAAGTTCTCATTAATTGAACTGTATTTTTTTTCAGCTTCAATGAGTTCATTTTCTATTTCATCATTTCTTCTTTTTATATTTTCAAGATTTTGTAAATTTTGTCCTTTCGAGGTAGCTATTCTCTCTGGATTTTTTTGATTTTCAGATATTTCTAATTTAATCTTATTTTTTCTGTTATTCAATTCTGAAATCATTTTCTCAGAGTTTGTTCGTAAATTTCTCCAGTTTTCTAACTCTACATCAATATTTTTTATTCTCTCTTTTCTTTTTATTGAGTCACCTTGTATAGATTTATTCTTTCCATATTTTTCAGCATATTCCTCTTGTGATAAAGTAATTTTTTTTACAAGTTGTTTTAATTGTTTAAATGTATCTTTTGAAAGTTTTTTATTTTCATCTATATCATTTTCTATTTGGCTTAATATAGCATCTAGTTGGCTAAGTAATTTGTCTAGATCTAACTTTGATAACTGTAGTTCCTTTGAAGATTTTGTCTCTACATCTAACAACTTATTCTCAGTATTAAGCAAATCTTCCTTCTCTTTTGAAATTCTTTTTTCATTTATGTCAGCATCTAAAGAAATACTTTTTTCCCGCTCGAGATCTGACTCAACTGTTTTAATAGATTTCTCAAGTTTTTCTTGAAGAGTTTTAACTCTTGACTCCTCTTGAACAAGATTGGTCATATCTAGGTTAAGTTTTTGAAGTGAAGCTACACTTTCCATTTTTTTATCCCGCAAAGGTGCGAGTTTTTTATTTTCTTCCTCTAGTAAAGAATTGTTATGGTTATAATCGATATTTATTGCACTTATTTCATCATCTAGCTCACTTAGTTTTTCTTGGATTTGTTTTTTATCTTTTTCTATTTCTTTAATCTTTAGAAAATATAATCCTGCCTCTATTTTTTTTATCTGATTTGATATTTCTTTGTATCTTGTAGCTTCTTCAGCTTGTTTTTTTAAATTATCAAGCTGTTTTTGTTGCTGCCTTTTT
This sequence comes from uncultured Pelagibacteraceae bacterium, assembly GCA_902554785.1. Taxonomy (GTDB): domain Bacteria; phylum Pseudomonadota; class Alphaproteobacteria; order Pelagibacterales; family Pelagibacteraceae; genus Pelagilacustribacter. The sequence goes on along the minus strand of CACDQG010000001.1, from coordinate 51,480 downwards.
AACTCATCAGCTCTCTTAAGATTATTCTCAGCTGCTTTCAATCTTGTTTCAGCTTCTTGTCTTCTGGCGTGGATACCAGAGATACCTGCTGCCTCTTCGAGTATAGATTTTCTCTCAATAGGTTTAGCAGTAACTAACTGACCAATTCTACCTTGGCTAATTAAGGATGGAGAGTGAGCACCCGTAGAAAGATCCGCGAAGAAAGTTTGGACATCTCTTGCTCTTACTTCTTTATCATTTATATAATATTTAGAACCTTTATCTTTTTCAATCCTCCTTTTTATGGAAATCTCATCAAATTCTTTGTATTGAATAGGTCCGCTCTTTTCTTGATTATCTAATAATAGCATCACCTCAGATATATTTTTTGAAGGAAGATTAGATGTTCCTGAAAAAATTACATCTTCCATTCCAGAACCTCTCATACTTTTTGCTGAATTTTCACCCATGCACCATCTTAAAGCTTCAACAATGTTGGATTTTCCACAACCATTGGGCCCAACGACTCCAGTTAAACCTTTTTCAATTAGAATTGTTGTTTTTTCAGAAAAAGATTTAAATCCTGTCATTTCTAAATTTTTAAATTTCATCTAAAGTTTTTTCTCAATAGCTTTTTTAAATTGTTTATAATTTACTTTTCCCGTGTACTTTTTATCATTAATAAATACTGTTGGAGTGGAATCAATTTTATAATTTTTTTGAGCTTCTATCCTCTCATTTAAGATAATATCTTGTGTTTTCTCATCTTTTAAACAACGATTCATATTTTTTTCTGATAAATTTAATTCTAAGCCAATTTTTTTTATTGAATCGTTTATTTTATTTATATCGGATCCAACTGCCCAAATTTTTTGTTTTTGATATATCCTCTCCAAAAGTTTAAATTTTTTGTCATTATTTTCATGGCATCTAACAATTATCTCTGCATTTAATGCAGCTAGATCAAGAGGAAAAGCGTGATGTTCAAACTTTACTAATCCTTTGTCGATAAAATCTTTTTTTAAATTATCAAATATTGAAATATGAAAGTCCGCACAATGCGGGCAAGTTAATGAAGAAAAAACCTTTACCGTTATCTTTGCATCAGAATTGCCGACGCTTAAAACTTTACTCTCAACATTAGTAATTAATATAAAACAAAATAAAAATAATGTTCTATAAAAAATTTTACTCACTTTTTTCATTATATGCTTTCAAAAAATTATTAAGAGAAATCTTTAAATGATTATTATTAATATTTTTCATTTTTGAACTAATTTTGTTTAAGTTTCTAATTTTTGGCAAAGTTTTGTGTTTTTTAACTTTAGGTTGAACTATCTTTAATGTAACATTACTAATACAATTATAACCAAAAAAACTATTAATCTTATCAATTATTTCATTTTTCATATACTCTATTTCAACTTCTTTGCCATGAATTACATTCAAAACTAAAGTTCCTCCTTTCATCTGTTTATCCATCTTAACATTTATTGGATAACTTCCGTCTGAAATTTTTTTGCTTACTATTCTTGTCCAATTATCAATTATATTTGAGTAATTATAACCATTTTTTTTTAAATGTTTCTTTAAAGTCTTTGGAATAGAGTTTGCAAAAGGACGAAGCCCTTGAATGAAAGTCTTTGATTTATTATTATTTTTTATATGCATATTAGCTCAACATTACCAAAAAATATTTTAGCATGGTATGATAATAACAAAAGGAAACTACCCTGGCGTGTTGGCAAAAAGTCACCTAAAAATCTATATTATCGACTTTTAAGTGAATTTATGTTGCAACAAACACAAGTTAAGACAGTTATTCCATATTTTAATATTTTTATTAAAAGATTTAAAACATTAAAAGCTTTATCTAAAAGCAGTGAAAAAGAAATTTTAAAGATGTGGGAGGGCTTAGGTTATTACAGAAGAGCTAAAAATCTTTTAGCTTGTTCCATTGAACTAGTAAATAATCACAAATTAAGATTACCAAAAACATTAGAAGAAATAAAAAAACTTCCAGGTGTGGGTGATTATACCGGAAACGCTTTACTAGCTTTGGTTTACAATAAACCTAGAATAGCGGTGGATGGAAATGTTAAAAGAGTAATATCAAGATATATAAATATAATTGAACACAAAATAAATTTTAATAAATTTATTGAAAAAAATAAGAAAAAGTTATTTACTTCAAATCGTAATGCAGATTTAGTTGAAGCTTTGATGGAGTTTGGGGCATTAATTTGTAGACCAAAAGACCCAAAATGTCTGATCTGCTGTTTGAATAAAAGTTGTAAGTATTTTAAATCTAAGCATAAAATTAAGAGTTCAAGAAAAAAAATAATTAGAAATAAAGACTATGATGTTTTTTGTTACATAAATAAAAAAAAACAAATTGCTTTAACAAATAACAACCAAATAAGCTTTTTAAAAAATTTTTACATGCCATATATTAAAGAAACGATTCATTATAGAAAAAACAAAAATTGGAAATTTTTAAAAAATTATAAAAACTCTATTTCAAATTTAAAATTAAATATAAATCTCTATTATAAATTTTCTGATAAAATTCCTCCATCATTTAGGTGGCATTCTTTAGAAGAAAATAAAGAATTTATTCCATCTTTCACAAAAAAAATATTTAGACAAGTTTCTACTTTATTTTAATGAAAAAAAAATTAGCCATTATTGGTGCCGGCATAGCAGGATTGACTCTTGCAAATTTATTAAAAAAAAATTCTGAGCATGAGTTTATCTTATATGAAAAACAGGAAAGTTTGTCTCTCGAGGAGGGATATGGAATTCAACTGTCAACAAATAGTACAAAAATTTTAAATACTATTGGGTTCAATAAAATCAATCGTGAAAAAATATTTCATCCTAAAGGAGTAGATTTTTATAATATTAAAAATGAGAAAATTTGTAATTTAGATCTCACACAATTTAATACGACTGAAAATAAATATACCTCATTACAAAGGTCAACTTTAATTGAGTTTTTAAAAGATGATGTATACAACCAACATTTAAGATTTGGAAAAAAAATAAGTGAGGTTTCTGAATTGAAAGGAAAAATCTTAATAAAATTTGATGATAATACAAATGATCTTGTAGACATAGTAGTTGGTGCAGACGGTATCTTTTCTAATACTAGGTCTTTTTTTGAAAAGAAAAAAAATACACCAAAATTTAAAAAAGCAATAGCTATTAGAAGAATACTTAAATCAAAATCAGATTTAGAAATTGATGATGAAAACATTAGTCTTATGATGGGTAACAATTGTCATATGGTAATTTACCCAGTCAATAAAAATAGAGAACTTAATCTAATATATATTGTTAGAGAAAAGAAATATGATCCGAAAAATATACAGTCTCTGATTGATAAAGTAGTTATTCAAAATTCAAAGTTAGAAAAATTTTTTAAGGGTGACCTGAGAACCTGGCCTTTATATTATACTCCGAAAATACTTCCATCAACAAACAGTAAAGTATTTTACATTGGAGACGCATTTAATGGATTTTTACCCACATTGGCTCAAGGAGCCGGGCAATCGATTGAAAGTGCAAACGAATTATTTAATCTGTTAAAAGTTAATAAATCGGATATACAAAACTTTTATTTCCAGGAAAGATCAAAAAGAGCAAAAATAGTTCGAAAGAGATCAAACCTCAATTTTTTTATATTTCATTTTTCAAATAATATCCTACAAACAATTAGGAACTTTTTTATGAAGTTTTTAATTAAGAGAAAAGGTTTTATCAACTCTTACTTGGGTAATGTCTATAAAAATTAGAATTATTTTTCGGCAATAAATCTCTGTCTGAGCCTATCGATCAAAACACTGGATCCGTCAATATTATAATGCCAATAGGTCCACCCATTATAGCTTTCAGTTCCCATTATTTTTGCTGCAACTTTATGAATTGATCCTTCAGCTTTCTTGTATTTAATACTGCCGTCAACCATTATTTTTGCATGAATTTTTTTCTTAGAATCAGTTAAAGAAGTTCCAGGTTTAATTATACCCAATTCAACTAGAGATCCAAAAGGTATTCTAGGTTTTAATCTGTTGTTTTCTATCGTATCAAGATAATCATCTTCAATTTTTGAAGCTCTATCAATTCTTTCTCTAGCAGCTATAAAATATTTTTTATTTTTTTCTATTCCAAAATAATTTCTTCCTAACTTCTTTGATACTACTGCTGTAGTACCAGTTCCTAAAAAAGGGTCAAATACGCTATCTCCTTTATTAGTAGTGGCGAGTATTATCCTGTGAATGAGCACCTCTGGTTTCTGAGTAGAGTGAATTTTTTTTCCATTTTTTTTTAATCTCTCTTTTCCGTTACAAATTGGGAATGTCCAATCAGATCTCATTTGTAAGTCATCATTTAAACATTTTAGAGATTGATAATTGAAAGTATATTTTGATTTCTTACTTTTAGAAGCCCAAATCAATGTTTCATGAGCATTAGTGAATCTTGTTCCACGAAAATTAGGCATTGGATTATTTTTTCTCCAAATTATATCATTAAGTAACCAGTAATCTAAATTTTGTAAATGATATCCCAATCGAAAAATATTATGATAGGATCCTATAACCCAAATACTTCCATTATCATTTAAAATTCTCTTACATTCTTTTAACCAGGATTTACAAAAATCATCATAATCTTTAAAACAGTTAAACCTATCCCAACTATCATTAACTCCATCAACTTTACTTGAGTCTGGTCTAGTTAGACTTTCTCCAATTTGTAAGTTGTAAGGAGGATCAGCAAAAATAAGATCAAAAGTTTTGTCTGGAATTTTTTTCAACTCTTTAAGACAATCACCGTTTAAAATTTTATTGAAATATTTTGACATTTTAAGATTCAACTCTAAATTGAATCAAGCGTCAAACCTTTTCAAATGAAAATTAACTACTTTAGTGTTTCCGTGTCTTACTTAGACAATATCTTGTGTACTGGTTTAAAAGCCTTTCTGTGATGTGAAGTAACGCCGTACTTTTTTAAACCAGCTAAATGATCCCTAGTGCCGTAGCCAAAATTTTTTTCCCAAGCATAATTTGAAAATTTTTCCGATAATTTAATCATAAATTTATCTCTAAAAACTTTTGCAACAATTGAGGCTGCACTTATAACTTTTTCTTTTTCATCCCCATTAATAATTGTTTTATAATTTTTAAGACCTTTGGGTGCATATTTACCATCTATTAAAATTAAATTAGGTTTAATATTCAGTCCATCAATAGCTCTTTTCATTGAAAGTAATGATGCCTGTAAAATATTAAGATTTAAGATTTCATGCACAGTAGCTATACCTATTGCATGATAGGAGTTGTCTTTAATATGTTTTGATATTTTCTCTCTTTTTCTAAAAGAAACTTTTTTTGAGTCTCTAAGAAGCCCCAAGTTTATTCCTTCCTTGAGTATCACAGCTGCGGACACCACAGGACCAGCAAGACACCCTCTGCCAACTTCATCAACCCCAGCTGTAGTAAATTCTTTCAATTTCGATTTTTCAATTAATTTTCTTATCTCTAATCATTTTTAAATCAATCCATGCCATTTTTTTTTGAGCAGGTTGTCTCATTAAGAATGCAGGATGAAAAGTAATAATTACTGATGTTTTACAATTTCCAAATTTTTTTTCAATCCATTTACCTCTCATTTGCGAAATAACAGTGTTATTTTCAATAAGCGCATTCATTGCAGTACTTCCGAGCAGCACAAGAATTTTTGGATTAATAATTTCAATGTGTTTAGTAATAAAAGGTAAGTATCTTTCAATTTCCTTGTCAGTGGGTTTTCGATTCCCGGGGGGGCGATAATTTATGATATTTGATATGTAAACTTTTTTTCTATCTAAATTTATGGCCGCTAACATCTTATCCAACAACATTCCTGCTCGCCCGACGAATGGTAAGCCCTCTTTATCTTCATTTGCTCCTGGAGCTTCACCAACAAGCATTATTTTTGCTTTCGGGTTACCATCACAAAATACCATATTATTAGCCCCATTCTTAAGGTCACAGTTTTTTAAATTTATTATAGATTTTTTTAGTTTCTCTAAATTTTCAGATTTATCCTCTGACAATTCAAAATTGTCTTTTTTATATCTGTTGATTGCCTTATTATTGTAAATTAAATTATAATTTATAAAATCATAATATTTTATTAATTTAATTTTATTATTTTTTTTTAACATTTTATGTATATTTTTAAAAAACTTCTTAAGACTATAGATCTTATTTTGTTTGTCATTATTTTTTTATCTTTTTCCACACTTCAAGCTAAAAATTTAGATAAATTTAACAAAGCAGATAATATATCAAATTATTTCTCTGGAATTTTGCTTTTAAATCAAAGCAAATTTAATGATTCATACAAATACCTAAAAAAACTCGATGGACTTGAGAAAAATCACTTAGCATATTCGTCAAAATTCTTATATTCATTAATAAATTCTGGAAATTTTAATCAAGCATTTCTATATTCTAAAAAACTTGAAAGAGAAAACCTTGATACCTTTGAAAGTGATTTAATAATTGGAATTTACCAATTTAAAAATAGTAAATTTGAAATTTCATCCAAATATTTTCTAAAAGCTTTTAATAGGAACCCAAGATCACTTTTGGAGAGTTATATCGCAAAATCTTTATTTATTTGGTCAAATTTAAATATTAAAGAGTTTGAAAAAGCAAAGTTAAGCTTAAGTGAATTAGATGATAGATTTGAAAATCTTAAAAAAATTCAAAATGCTTTTTTACATTGTTTTTATAATTCTGATAGAACTGATTTACTTTTCAATAAACTTACCTCAGACCAAAATACAGATTTTTCTAGGTATAATTATTTTCAGGCAAAATACCTAGAAAAGAATAACGAAATAGATAAAGCAAAACAAATTATTAGAAATTCCTTAAAAAAATATCCTAGAAACTTACTACTTAATCAATACAAAATTGATTTGAAAAATTCTGAAAATAATTTTGATTTTGACTGTAAAAGAAAACAGCACGTAGCTGCAGAAATATTATATATAACTGCAAATGCATTATCTTCTCAATCCGTTTACCTATTATCAAATTTTTATTTAAATTTGTCTAAATTTCTTAACAAAGATTTTCATCCTTTCGATAGTTTAATGGCGGAAAATTTATATAAGATTGAAGATTTTTCAGGGGCAAAAAAAATTTATAAAAAATTAAGTTATAATGGAAGTGCTTTTATGTGGTATTCAAGTAAACAAATTTCTAGAATGATGATACTTGAAGAAAATAAAGAGGAGTCATTAAAACTATTAAGTAAGTCATTTAACGATTTGCCAAGCAAAGGGATTTATGAAATTTTTGATTATGCCGAATTTTTAAAAAATAACGAAGAGTTTAAAGAGTCTATCGAATGGTACTCACTTATCCTAAAAAAAATCAATAAAAAGCACCCATTATTTTCTGAAGTTACTGATGGCAGAGGCATTGCATATGAAAGAGTTGGCAAGTGGGAAGAAGCAGAAGAAGATCTTCTCGCATCTTTAGAGGTTAGCCCAAACCAAGCTTACGTTATAAATTATCTTGCTTATTCTTGGATTGAAAAAGGTATAAAGATAAAAAAATCTTTAGAAATGTTAGAAAAAGCGAATAAGTTAAAATCAAATGATCCTTATATAATAGACTCGCTTGGCTGGGCTTTATTTAAACTAGAGAGATTTAAGGAGTCAAAAGATTACTTACAACAAGCTGTTAAATTAATGCCCGCTGACCCAGTTGTAAATGATCACTATGGAGATGTTCTTTGGAAAAATGGAAATGAAATTCAAGCAAGGTATTATTGGAAATATGCACTTAATCTTGAAAAAACAGAGAAAGATCTAAAAGAAAAAATTGAACAAAAATTAATAAATGGCCTTTAAATTATGGTCTTAAAGTCTTATGCAAAAATAAATTTAACATTATTAGTCAATAAAAGACTTAAAAGTGGACTTCATAATATCCAGTCAATTTATTGTCTTATCGACCTTCATGACAAAATATTTTTAAAAAAAATCAGAAATAAAAATTTTGATCAAGTTTCTTTTGCGGGTCCTTTCTCAAAAGATATTAACAAATCCAATAATTCAGTAAAGAAAGTTTTAAGTGTAATGAGAAAAAATAAAATTATCAATGATTACTACGCTGTGAAAGTAATTAAGAAAATTCCAGTCTTTGCTGGCCTTGGTGGTGGCACAAGTAACGCCGCAACACTATTAAAGCACTTAACAAAAAAAAAATTAAATAAAAAGACTTTAGACAAAATTATAAGCAAAGTTGGTTCCGATTTAAGACTTTTTTTTCATAATCAGGGATATCAAAAAAATTTAAGATCTGTACTCAGTTTAAATAAAAAACATAATTTTCATTTGTTATTGATCTTTCCTAGGATAAAAAGCTCCACCAAAAGCGTATATGCTAAAGTCAAAAATTATTCAAAATTGAAAAACCCTATTAATAAAAGTTTATCTTTAAGAAAAAATTTCATTGAGTACTTAATAAATTCTAAAAATGATTTGCAATCCATTGTTGAAAAAAAGCATAAAATTTTAAGAAAATTACTACTAAATATTAATGAATTTAAAGAATGCCATTTTGCAAGAATGACAGGCTCAGGATCTACTTGTTATGGTGTGTTTGTTAATAAAAATAGTTCAATGGTCGCACTTAAAAAATTAAGAAAGAAATACCCCAAATTTTGGATCTCAATTGCAAAAACTATTTAAATTTATTTAATTATGATATATCTGTCATTTGTAATTGGGGCATAGCCAAGCGGTAAGGCAGCGGTTTTTGATACCGCCATCCTAGGTTCGAATCCTAGTGCCCCAGCCATAGATTTATGCTTAATCTAAGTTTTAATTTTTTAAAAAATATCAAGAGTTTTATTTTTCCGTTTTACAGACACAAAGAATTAAAATTTATTTTTAAAAAATTACAAGATGGTACTCCCGAAGGTAAAATAGTTGCTAGATTTGTAGGTGGATGTGTAAGGAAATATCTTTCAAATGAAAGAATAGACGATATCGATGTTGCAACAACTTTAACCACAGATCAGATCAAAGAAAAATTTAGAGACACAAATCTAAAAGTTATTGAAACAGGAGTTAAACATGGAACTGTAACTATCGTATCCAAAAATCATAAAGTTGAAATAACAACTCTGAGAAAAGATATTAAAACAGATGGAAGGCATGCAGAGGTAGAATATACTGAAGATTGGCAAAAAGATTCTGAGAGAAGAGACTTTACAATCAATGCAATTTATATGGATATTAATGGAAAACTTTTCGACCCACAAATGGGCACAATTGATCTTAAAAATAAAAATATAAAGTTTATTGGAGACCCTCAAAAAAGAATAGAGGAGGATTATTTAAGAATTATTAGATTTATAAGATTTAAAATTATGTATGATATTGTAGTCGAACCAACAACTAGCGATGTAATCAAACAAAATTTAGATGGTGTTAAAAAAATTTCTAAAGAGAGAATTTTAATTGAACTACTAAAAATTCTAGGACTTAAGAATTTCTTAACAATTAATCAAAGTAGTAATTTGAGGGAAATATTTTTAATGATATTTCCTGAATTCTTGTATCTAAACAGATTAGATAGACTTAAAAAAGTGTATCGATACTCAAAAGTAAACGTAGATATTTTATTAGCAGTGATGCTAATTGATGAAAAAGATAATCATGAGTATTTTATTCATAAATATAATGCACCTAATAAAAATAAGGAGACATTAGAAAAATTTAATAAAAATTTGATTAAACTAAAAAATAGTAAAGAATTTTTTGAAAAAGATTTAGTTAAAAATGCTTATTTAAATGGAAAAAATCATTTAATAGCTCTAAATTTGATTAACTTTTCAATAAATTCAAAAGTGAAATTACACGATTTTACAAAAACCCTTAATAAAATTTTAAAAATAAAAATACCTATATTTCCAATAGACGGTGAAACCCTAAAGCAAAAAGGGATGCGGGAGGGACAAATGTTAGGAAATGTTTTAAAAACTTTAGAGAAAGATTGGATAAATAATAATTTTAAAATTTCAAATGAAAGGGTTGAAGAAATAATTAAAATAAATTTAAATTAAATGTACTCAACATCAAGGATTTCAAAGTTTCTTTCCCCAGATGGTGTTGTAACGCTTATCATTTCACCTTTATTTTTACCTATTAGGGCTTTCCCGATCGGACTTTTAAAAAAAATTAAATTCTTTTTTATGTCTGCTTCGTCCTGGCCTACTAATCTATAAGAAATTTTTTTATCTGTTTCTAAATCTTGAACTTTTATGGTCGATCCAAAAATTACTTTTCCATTATTTTCTATTTTAGTGACATCAACTACATTCGCTCTAGCAATAATATCATTAATTGTAATTACACGGCTTTCGATTAATGCTTGTTGCTCTTTTGCTGCATGATATTCAGCGTTCTCTTTTAAATCTCCATGAGATCTTGCTTCAGCTATTGCTTCTACAATTTTTGGCCTCTGAATATTTTTTAAATCTTCTAATTCTGCTTTTAAATTTTGAAGACCGCTTACTGTAATTGGTTCTTTTTCCATAACTATTTCCACTTTGCTTCAGGAGGAAGTGACATTAATATTGAGTCAATATTACCTCCCGAGTTTAATCCAAATCTTGTACCTCTATCATACAAAAGATTGAACTCTACATATCTACCTCGTTTGAAGAACTGTTTTTCTTTGTCCTTTTTTGTCCATTTGAATTTTTCTTTTCTCTTTATAACTTTTTTTGAAATATCTATAAAAGAAAGACCGAGCTCTCTTACAAATTTAAAGTTTTTAATCCAATCTTTAGTTTCATAGTCAAAAAAAATACCACCAATACCTCTAGCTTCTTTCCTGTGCGGTAAATAAAAATACTTATCACACCATTTTTTATATTTTTTATAATTTTTTTTATTTTGGTCACATACTTTTTTTAATTCATAATGTATCATTTTTTTTTCTTTTAGATCTTCATAACTTGGTGTTGCATCCATTCCTCCACCAAACCACTCTTTAGAAGTTACTATAAACCTAGTGTTGAAATGTATTGCAGGCATTTTGGGGTTTCTCATATGAGCAACCACAGAAACTCCTGAAGCCCAGTATTTACCTTTTCTTTCAGCTCCTAATATTTTTGATCTAAATTGTTTAGGAAAAATTCCTGAAACGGTAGATTTATTAACTCCAACTTTATCAAATATTTTCCCATTTGATAATAAAAATGAAGTTCCTCCACCTTCATTTTTTTTATTTTTATTCCAATCTCTTTTTGAAAATTTTACTTTATTATTTTCAAGATATTCAAATTCTTTACAAATCTGAGTTTGTAAATATGAAAACCAGCTATCAGCCATTTTTTTTCTAAATTCAGGTGTAATCATTTAAGTAAATTATTTTGTCTTAAAGCTTCAGAAGCTACTATCGCAACACTCATTGCAACATTTAAAGATCTAGTTTTTTTGTTCATAGGTATCTTTATTTTATTTTTGAGTATTTTATGTATCTCTTCTGGAACCCCAGCACTTTCTTTTCCAAATAAAATCATATCATTCTTTTTAAATTTAAACTTATGATATAATTTTTTTGCCTTAGTTGTCATTAAAACTATTCTTGATTTCTTATATTTTTTTTTAAATGACTCAAAGCTATTGTGCCGAACAATCTTACTTAAACCAGCATAATCCATAACTACTCTTTTAAATCTGCTATCGTTTAAATTAAAACCACATGGTTCTATTAAGTGAATATTCAAATTTAGACAGGCTCCAAGTCTGATTATTGCTGCAGTATTTTGAGGGATATCAGGTTTGTAAAGTACTATGTGCATTATTTAAGCTCAATTTATGTGTCATTCTGACCCTAGAAATCTTTAAATATGGTTTTATTTATTAATTACATTATAAGCACTTACATAAATGAGCAAAGAAGAAAAAAAAGTTAACAGAAGAGATTTTTTATTTACGGCTAGCTATACAGTTGGAGCAGTGGGTGTTGGAGCAGTTATTTGGCCAATGATTGATCAAATGAATCCTGATAAAGCTCAGCAAGCCTTAGCTACGACAGAAGTTGACATTAGCAATATAGAACCTGGTAAATCTATTACTGTTTTGTGGAGAGGAAAACCAGTATTCTTAAAAAGAAGGACTTCAGAGGAGATTGCTGAGGCTAGAGCGGTAAAGTTGGACGATTTGCCTGATCCTCAAAAAGATGAAGATAGAGTAAAAGAGGGAAAAGACGAATGGTTAGTTATGTTAGGCGTTTGTACCCATCTTGGATGTGTACCTCTAAAAGATAAAGGCGATTTTAACGGTTGGTTTTGTCCTTGTCATGGTTCACACTATGATGTATCAGGCAGAATAAGAAAAGGACCAGCGCCAACAAACATGGAGATACCGAAGTTCGAATTTGTTGACAGTAATACAATAAAGATAGGTTAAAAAATTATGAGTGAACACGAATACGTACCAAAATCTAAAGCAGCTAAATGGTTTAACGACCGTTTGCCATTACTTACTCTTGGAGCACACCTTACAGATTATCCTACTCCAAAAAATTTAAATTATTGGTGGACCTTTGGTGGAATTTTAACTTTTTGTTTAATCACTCAAATAGTTACAGGAATTGTTTTAGCAATGCATTACGTCGCTCATGCAGATTTAGCTTTTGCGAGTGTAGAACATATAATGAGAGATGTAAATTATGGTTGGCTAATAAGATATATTCATAGCAATGGCGCATCTATGTTTTTCCTAGCAGTTTATATACACATTTTTAGGTCTTTATTTTATGGATCATATAAATCACCAAGAGAAGTAATTTGGATAATTGGTCTGATGATTTATCTATTAATGATGGCAGCAGCTTTCATGGGTTATGTTTTGCCTTGGGGTCAAATGAGTTTCTGGGGCGCTACAGTAATAACTAATTTATTTAGTGCGATCCCTTTAGTTGGAGATAGTATAACAACTTGGCTATGGGGAGCATATTCTGTAGATAATCCAACACTAAACAGATTCTTTAGTTTACATTATTTAATCCCGTTTTTAATTTTAGGATTAGTAGTTTTACACATTTGGGCTTTACATGTTCCAGGAAATAATAACCCTGTAGGTATTGATATAAAGAAACCGTCTAAAGATACAGTTCCATTTCATCCTTATATAACAATTAAAGACGCTTTCGCGCTTTTAGTTTTTATGATCATATTTGCTGGATTTGTATTCTTCACTCCAAATGTTTTGGGACACTCAGATAATTATATACCTGCCAATCCATTAGTTACACCTGCTCACATAGTACCTGAATGGTATTTGTTACCATTTTACGCAATTTTAAGATCTGTCCCTGATAAATTAGGTGGAGTGATTTTAATGTTCAGTGCAATTTTTATTTTATTTGTACTACCTTGGTTAGACACATCAAAAGTTAGATCGGCTGTATTTAGACCGATTTATAGACAGTTCTTTTGGATATTAGTAATAGACGTTCTAATGCTTGGTTATGTTGGTGCGATGCCAGCTGAAGGAATTTACTTAGTATTAGCTAGAGTGGGAACTATTTATTATTTCTTACATTTTATAGTAGTTATGCCTGTTGTTGGTTATTTGGAAAAAACGGATCCGATTCCTATGAGCATCTCCGAACCAGTATTAACCGGAGGAGCAGAACCATCTTTAGCTAGGAAGGTTAATGATAAAGTCTAATATAAAACTACTCGTTTTATCTTTTTTGCTTTTTATCTCACTTAGACCACTACAAAGCGCTGAAATGGTTGATCCAATTAAAGTGGATTGGAGTTTTAAAGGTTTAACAGGAACTTTTGATAGAGCATCATTACAAAGGGGATTTCAAGTTTATAAAGAAGTCTGTGCTTCTTGTCATTCAATGCAATATCTTAGCTATAGAAATCTAGGAGAACCTGGTGGACCTGAGTTTTCAGAACAAGAAGTTAAAGCGATTGCAGCTAGTTTCGAAATAGAGGATGGTCCAGACTCTCAAGGAGAAATGTTTACTCGACCAGGAAAACCTTCAGATAAATTTAAGAGCCCGTACCCTAATGTTCAGGCAGCAACAGCTGCAAATGGTGGGGCATACCCGCCTGACATGTCAGTTTTAGTCAAAGCAAGAAAAGGAGGAGCTAATTACATTTATTCAGTTCTTGTTGGCTACGAAGACCCTCCTCCAGGTGTAACTCTTGATGACGGTGTTTATTACAATAAATATATGGCCGGTAATAAAATTAAAATGCCAAATAATTTAATGGATGGATTAGTTGAATATGCAGATGGCACAGAGTCCACTGTTGATCAAATGGCCAAAGATGTAACAACTTTTTTGGCTTGGGCTGCAGAGCCAGAACTTGAAGAGAGACATAAAACTGGTGTTAAAGTAATTATTTATTTAGTACTTTTAACAATTCTTGTTTATTTAAGCATGAAAAAAATATGGTCAAGGATTGACTCGGAAGTGTAATACATCGCCATCTTTAACAATATAATCTTTCCCTTCAATCCTTAACTTTCCATTCTCTTTGCATTTCTCAGAACTTCCATATTTTATAAAATCTTCGCAGCTTACAGCTTCTGCTCTAATAAAATTTTTTTCAAAATCTGTATGAATGACACTCGCTGCTTTTGGAGCTGGAGTATTTTTTCTTACTGTCCATGCTCTACTTTCTTCAGGCCCAGATGTAAAAAAAGTATCTAGTTTCAGAAGATCATATCCTTCTTTAATGAGTTGATTTAAACCCGTTTTGTCTAAACCAATATCATTCATAAAAGTTTCTTTTTCACTTTTTTCAAGACCAGAAAGTTGATCTTCAATATCAGCGCAAATATAAATTACTTTTTCATTTGGATATTTGATTTTTACCATTTCAGTATATTTATTTCCTTTAGATAGATTTTCTTCATCTACATTACATACAATGATTTTCGGCTTAATACTTAATAATCCAATATTATTGAGCAACTTTTCCTCTACCACATTATTGACTTTGGCTTCTTCACCATTATTTAATCTGTTCAATTTGTCATTTAAAATTTTTATTTCTTTTTCATCGAGTAATTTTTTTTTACTTTTTTCGAGTTTTTTTTGGATTATGTCTAAATCTGACAGAATTATCTCAGTTTTAATAGTTTCAAGATCATCCGCTGGGTTGATTTTTGAGTTAACATGAGTAATTTTTTCAGAGTCAAAACATCTTACTAGATGAATAATTGCATCGACTTCTCTAATGTGAGAAAGAAATTTATTACCTAATCCTTCACCTTTTGAAGCACCTTTTACTAGACCTGCAATATCAACAAAAGTAATATTTGTATAAATTTTTTTCTTTGAATTTGACAGTTTAGCTAGTTGATCAAGCCTCGTATCAACAACATCAACTATACCAATGTTTGGGTCAATAGTGCAAAAAGGGAAATTTGCTGACTCAGCGTTTTTTGATGCTGTTAGAGCATTAAATAAAGTTGATTTTCCAACATTAGGAAGGCCAACTATTCCACATTTAAATCCCATTAAGATTTTGATTCACTTTACTTGAAAATAAATCGATTTTTCTATCGATTAGGGTTGGAATTTGTTTAACAATATTTTCAGTTATTTCTTTAATTTTTTCCTCTTCATCTTCTTTAAAGTCTTCAAGTACATGATTATTAACTTTTTTCTTTTGTTTTGGATGACCTATTCCTATTCTTACTCTTGAGTAATCTTTACCTATGAACTTATCTATTGATTCTATTCCGTTATGACCTGCGCTACTTCCACCGACTTTAGCTTTTATCTTGCCAAAATCTATATCCATATCATCGTGAAAAACAATAACATCTTTCGCATCAATTTTAAAATAATCTATAAGTTCTTTGATTGCTGTGCCAGAATTATTCATGAACGTAAGAGGCTTAATAGCATAAATTTTTTTTTCATCAATACTTCCAGTAGTTAAAAGTCCCTTAAACTTCGGTTTTTGTTTTGAAAGTTTGAAGTGTGCGTTTATAGCATCAATTATCTTAAAACCTATATTATGTCTTGTATTCGTAAAATTAGAGCCTGGATTTCCTAGTCCAACTAGTAAAAGCATATTTATTATTTTTTTTCAGCGGGTTTTTTTTCAGCAGTTTTTTTCTCTTCAGGTTTTTTGTCTGCACCACCTTCTTTGGCTTTGTCGTCTTTCTTCTGAGCTTCTCCGTCTTTGCCGGCTGCATCTGCTTCTGCTGGAGCTTCACCCTCAGCACCCTCAACAGGTACTTCTTCAGCTGGTTTTTCAGGTTCTTTAATAACAGTTGGAGCCGCAACTGTAGCTACAACGAAATCTCTATCTGTAATTGTTGGAATTACACTTTCTGGTAAATTTACAGATGAAATTTTTATACTCGTACCAATATCTGTTCCTGTTAAGTCTACGATTATCTCGTCAGGTATATTTTCTGCAGGACATTTTAGTTCTACTTTTCTTCTTACAATGTTTAATACCCCACCACGTTTTAATCCTGGGGAGTCTGAATGATTTATAAATTTTACAGGAATTTCTAGAATTATTTTTTTCCCAGAAACAATTCTCATGAAGTCTATATGAATTGGTTCCTCAGAAACTACATTATAAGAAACTTCTCTTGGAATTACTTTTTCTTTTTTTCCATCAAGTTCTAATTCCAAAACTTTAGATAAAAAAGTATCTGAATTTATTATATTCGATAATTCTTTTTTACTGACCGATATGCTTTTATTAGGATCTTTGCCTCCATATAAAACGGCTGGTATAAATCCATCAGCTCTTAGTTTATTGTTTGAGCCGGAAGTCAAATTCTCTCTTTTTGTTGCTTTAAGATTACTCATAATTTAATTGAAAAGGGTATATAACTTAAGAACTCAATTAAAACAAGTGTTAATTAAATAAATCTGACACAGAGTTTGAATTTGCTATTCTTTTAATTGCTTCTGACATTAGTGAGGCAATAGATAACACCTCAATTTTATTGTTGTTTTTAATCTTTTGAGAGTTATCAATTGTATCAGTTATAATTAATTTTTTAATTTTGGAATTCTTAATTTTTTTTACTGCATTTCCACTTAATACAGCGTGTGTTATAAAAACATAGACCTCATTAGCTCCGCTTTTTTTTAATGCTTCTACTGCATTAACAATTGTTCCTCCACTGTCAATTATGTCATCGACTATAATACAAGTCTTATTTTCCACATCACCAATAATATTCATAACTTCAGATTTTCCTGGCGCTGGTCGTCTTTTGTCAATAATTGCTAAATCTGCTTTAATTCTCGTAGCCAAAGCTCTAGTTCTTGCAACTCCCCCAACATCTGGTGATACACAAATTAATTTTTTTGAGCTAAATTTTTTTTTAATATATTTTGAGAATAAAGGAGCAGTATATAAATTATCTACTGGCATATCAAAGAAACCTTGAATTTGTCCAGCGTGCAGATCAACAGTTACTACTCTTGTAGCTCCAGCATTGGATATTAAATTTGCTATTACTTTTGCAGAGATTGATGTTCTCGGAGCAACTTTTCTGTCTTGTCTTGCGTAACCAAAATAAGGGATTACTGCAGTAATTGTTTTTGCTGATGATCTTTTAAGCGCATCAATTACCAGCAATAATTCCATAATATTATCATTTGCTGGATTTGACGTAGATTGAATAACAAAAACACTATTTCCTCTTATGTTTTCATTTATTTCAATATAAATTTCACCGTCTGCAAATCTTTTGATATTCGTATTTATTAATTTAAGTTTAAGATTTTTAGAAATATTTTTACTCAGCTTTAAATTACTAGTTCCAGATAAAATTTTCATGAAATTAATTACTTATACAATTATTTGTTGAGATTTTCAAATTTAATCTAAACTACTCTAATTACTGAAATACACCTTCCATAATCCCTTTGCTTTAGGATAGTTGACCTTCTGTAGCTAAAAAAGTTATTCTTATCCTTAAAAGTATCACGATTAATGTGGTCTACTGAAACTCCTAATGCTAAAAGCTTATCAGCCACAAATTTTCTTAAATTGAACAACATTTTGTTCTTATTTTTTTTTGAGAAATATATTTTATTCTTCCTTGATTTTTTCGTAAAATTTTTAAAAAATTTTGTATCAACTTCATAACTTTTTTTTCCAATACACGGGCCTACACTTGCATAAATTCTGTTTTTTTTGTTTAATTTTTTAATTGTAATAATTGTTTTCTTTATTATATCTGCTATTGCTCCCTTCCAGCCAGCATGTATACAACCTACTATACCAT
Source organism: uncultured Pelagibacteraceae bacterium (assembly GCA_902554785.1). GTDB lineage: Bacteria > Pseudomonadota > Alphaproteobacteria > Pelagibacterales > Pelagibacteraceae > Pelagilacustribacter. The sequence continues at coordinate 33,176 of CACDQG010000001.1, read as the reverse complement.
TTTCTTTATCATAAATTAAGATAGGCACGCAATCTGCAGTTACTACAGCTAAAGCTAATCCTCTTGTGTTTGTGATCATAGCATCTGCATTAATTTTTTTTCTTTTATTAGTATTATTGATCTTCGTAACTCTACTGCTATGCGTTTGATGCATTAAAATTAAATTCTCTTTTCTTACTCCGATTATTTTTGATACTAATCCTAAATTTTTTAAAACATTTTTCTTTTTATCTCTTGAACCTTTTCCGCAATTTAAACTTTTATAAATATCTTTAGAAAAACCCCCTTTTCTTGTAAAAAAACAATGTTTGATTAATTTAAATGTCTTTAATTTCTTAGAGTAAATCATTAATTAAATTTGATATTTGTTGCTCTTAAACTTGTAAGCCAACGAGACTTTAAAAAGATCTCCCATCGACCTCGAACTTAATAATCGTTTAAGTCTGTAATAAAGATTAGTTTTCTCGTCAAATTTCATTTTTTTTTCAACTATTTCTGCTCTTTTTATAATACCCATCTTCTTTAAAAATTTTCCTTGTGTAATAGTTTTTTTTACTTTCAAATTATTTTTTGTATAAAATTCTTTAAGTAGAGCAAAATTAACATGAGAAGTTACGTCCGCTTTTCCTAAATTATCGAAAAGTTTATTTTTTTTGTGTTTATATACAGATTGTAAAGTATTTTGATTATTGGGTTTTAAGTATCCATAATCAATAATTAATATACATCCATTCAATTTAGAGACTTTTTGAACAACTTTACCTAATTCATTAAAACCCATTTTGGGAAACTCAATAAATTTCAAATTTTTTAAAGTTTTAAAAGAGCTGATAACTTTCAGATCACTTGCACTTGCATGGAAATAAACTTCTTTTATTTTTTTTTTTTTATCTAAAATTAAATATTTTTCATAAAGATTATTTTTTTCCTTCTTAAATTGTTTTATTGGCAGTGCATCTAAAAATTCATTACCAAAAAACACAACTGGACCTTTTTTTATCTTATTAAAATTATTTATCCATTCAACCTTCTCAGATTTTAAAGTTTTCTTTTGTAATTTCTTTAAAAAATTACTTTCCTCATAAAGATAAATTTTTTTTACTGAGTTAAAGTATGGAAATTTTTTAAAGACTTTGAGAATTACTTTAATTAAGTCACCATCTCCAGGGCCAAGTTCTATGATGTTAAAATTTTTTGGCTTTCCAAAGATTTCCCAAGTATAAATTATCCAAATAGCAATCATTTCTGAAAATAATTTTGATATTTTCGGAGAGGTTAAAAAGTCTCCTTTACTTCCAAAAGGATCTTGAACTGAATAGTATCCATCTTTTTTATCATAAAGAACATTATAAAAAAATTTATCTACTGGTAAGCTTTTAAATTTTTTAAAGAATTTTAGATTAGATTTCATTTTTGTTTTTTAAAAAATTAAACATAATTAAACCAAATACAATCATAGTAAAACTTAATATTGTGCCCATACTAAGTAAGTTAAATATATATCCTAATTGAACATCAGGTTCTCTGAAGAACTCAGAAAAAATTCTGAATGATCCATAATAAATTAAGAACATGTAAGAACATTTTCCTACTTTATAATTTTTTTTATAAACCATTAAGTTTAAAATAATAAATAAAACTAAACCTTCCAATAAAGCTTCGTATATTTGTGATGGATGTCTAGGCAATAAATCAAATTGTGGAAATATAACTCCCCAATAAACATCAGTAACTTTACCAACAAGCTCTCCATTTATGAAGTTAGCAATTCGTCCAAAAAAAATTCCTATTGGCGAAACGCACGCAACTACGTCTAAAAAAAATAAAGTACTAAGTTTATTTTTTATTGAGAAAATATACGTTCCCAATATAATACCAATTAAAGCTCCGTGAAAAGACATTCCGCCCTGCCAAATTTTAACAACGTCTAAAGGATTGCTAAAATAGTAGTCAAAATTATAAAAAATTACATAACCGATTCTTCCACCGACTAAAATAGAAATAATTAAATAAGTTATTAAATCATCAAATCTTTTAATATCAAAACTTTGCCGGCTAATTGCTAATCTATTTATAATTATTCTTTTTCCATACCACCAACCGATAAATATTCCAAAGATATACGCGAGAGAATACCACCTTATTGTTATAATCCCTAAATCGAATAGAATAGGATCTAAATTATGTGTATACATATTTTCTTATATCATATTTGAAATTATGATTTCTATCAAATAAGATGAGGAATGAGTAATTCAGAAAAATTTTTTAAAACTCTATCCACTTTAATTGAAAACGGTATTTTGACATCAAGAGATATAAAAAAAGAGATTAAAACTGATCTTAAATTTAAAAAAGATGAACTTGTAAGAAAATTAAATTTTGTATCAAGAGAAGAGTTTGAGGTACTAAAAAAAATTGTACAAAAACAAGAAACAATAATTCAAAAATTAAAAAAAAAAAAATTTAAAAAGGTAAAGAAACCTTAACTTGAAGGCCGTTCAAACTACTAACCCCTAGCTGAATGTTTCCTCCATGAGAATTTATTACATCTTCTACAATTGCGAGCCCTAAACCTACGCCAGATTGGTTTAAACTTCTGCTTTTATCTAGTCTAAAAAAAGGTTTAAAAACGTTTTTGTACTGATCTTCCGGTATACCTGGTCCATCATCTTCAATTATAATTAATGCCCTATTAGAACTCTTTTGTATTTTAACAAAAACTTTTTGACCGTACAAAAGACCATTTTGTATTATATTTTCAAAAGATCTTTTTAAAGCTGTAGATCTACCTTTCAAGAAAATACTCTCTTCATGAGAAATTCTTAAATTTTTATTATTAAAATTTTTTTCGATTTCTTTAAATAATTTAGATAACTCTATATCGCTAGTTCCCTCTTGTGACTGAGTTTTCGAAAACTGAAGGTAATCATTTAACATTTTTTCCATCTCATCTATATCTTTAGACATTTTTTCTGATAAATCTTTTTGATTCAACATTGCAAGTTGTAATTTTAATCTTGTGAGAGGGGTTCTCAAATCGTGACTAATTCCTGATAACATTTCTGATCTTTGGTTTAAGTGGCGATTGATTCTTTTTGCCATTCTATCAAACTCATAAGCAGCCTTTCTGATCTCTTGAGCGCCAGATGGTCTAAAATCATTTACGTAATCGCCTTTACCAAATCTTTCTGCAGCTTTAGCTAATTTCACTAATGGTCTGGTTTGGTTTTTAAGAAATATTAAAGCTATTATTATTAATACTATCGAGGGCAAAGTTGTCCAAAGAACAAATAATCTTACTGAAGAAGCCGACACCATCTCTTTAGGAACTAAAAATTCAATAACCTCATTTTCAGATCTAATTTTAATTTCGACTGCATTTTTAAATTTTGAGGTGCTAAACCAATAATTGTTGGTACCAAAAGTTGATTTTAATTCTCTTCTAAGAGACCTATCCATTGGACTAAACTTTCTTTCTCCAGAAATGTTTGGAAATTCATTTTGATTAATACCGATCTCAAAATTAAAATTATTTTTGTAACTATCGGTAAAGAAATCTAAATTTTTTTTATCATTTTGATAAACTTCTACAATCGTTTTAAGCTGAGCCACCAATGCTCTAGTGGTATTTTTATTTGCTTTAATCCAAATACTATCATAAAAAACTATAGTTATAATAAGTTGAAGTATTATTGTTGGAGCAGCTACAATTATTAAGGCTCTGTAAAATAATCTTTTAGGTAAAAAAAATTTTATAAATCTATTCAATCCAGAGAACATAGCCAGAACCTCTAATAGTTTGTAAATATTTTGGATTTTTTGGATTAATTTCCAATTTTTGTCTTAATCTTGTTATCATAACATCTATTGAACGTTCTTGACTAATACCAGAAACTCTACTGATTTCTTCCCTAGAATAAGTTTTGCCAGGATTTGATAGCATTTCTATTAGAACTTTTTTTTCAGTATTATTAATTTTTCTATTTTTTTTATTTAGATTAACAGTCATTTTATTTAAATCTATTTTAGCATTTCCTATCAAATACTTAGAATTCAGATTAATTTTTGAATTATTTTTTATTATATTTTTAATTCTTAAAAGTAACTCTTTTGGTTCAAAAGGTTTTCCAATATAATCATCTGCACCTATCTCTAAACCCTTAATCCTATTCTCTACTTCGCCTTTAGCAGTTAATAAAATAATAGGTACTTTTATCTGTTTTTTTATTTCTCTTGTTAAATCGTATCCATTTTTACCAGGCATCATGACGTCTAATATTAGAATATCATATTTAAGATATTCCAGTTTTTTTTTTGCTTGATCAGCATTCTCGGCAGTAGAAACTATGTATTGATTTTCAGAAAGATAATCTTTTAAAAGATTTCTAATTCTATCATCATCGTCAACAACTAAAATATGCATTTTATTATTTTCCATCAATTATCTTTTTTAAAACATTTTTAAACTTAATAACAGAGTCTGAACTTGAATTTTTAAGTGCATTAAATATTCTTCTTTTTTGAGAATTATATACTGTTTCAAAAAAAATCTTACCCTCCTTATCTAAAAATAAGTTTTTTTTTCTAGTATCGTTTTCATCCTGTATTTGCTTTATCATTTTAGACTTAATTAAATCTCGTAAAACTCTGTTAAGACTTTGTTTAGTTACTTTTAATTTAAAAATTAATTCACCTAAGTTTATTCCAGGATTTCTTTCAATTAGATGTAAGGCCCTTAAATGAGCAGGTCCAAAAAATTTTTTTTGCAATATTTCTCTTGGATCAGAGAAGGTTTCTCTGTAAGCATAGTAAAGGAGCTGAATAAACTCTTTTATTTGATCATCCTTGAGATATAACAAATCTTTCATAATGGTAAGTTATATTGACTTATCCTTATTTGGAATATACTTTTTTAATAAAAAAAAATCTATATATTTACTTTTGATGGACAGTATACCTTACGATAAAAGATCAGGAAAAATTTGGTTCAATGGCAAAACTGTTGAATGGAAAGATGCCAATATTCATATTCTAAATCATGGACTTCATTACGCAAGCTGCGTGTTCGAAGGAGAAAGAGTTTATGACGGTGAAATATTTAAGCTAGAAGATCATACTGAGAGGTTGTTCTATTCAGCCAAAAGAATGGGTATCAAAGTTCCATACAGCCAAAAAGAAATAAATGATGCATCTAAAAATATTGTAAATATTCAAAAAGTACAAAATGGATATGTAAGACCTTTGATATGGAGGGGTAGTGAGATGATGGCTATTTCTGCACAAAAAAATAAAATTCACGTTGCAATTGCAACTTGGGAATGGGGGTCATACTTCGATCCTCAGCTAAAATTAAAAGGAATAAAATTGAATATATCTAGTTGGAGAAGACCAGCACCTAACACCATTCCTTGGGATACTAAGGCGGCTGGCTTATACATGATTTGTACTTTATCAAAACACGAGGCTGAAGCCAAAGGTTTTACTGACTCCTTAATGTTAGATCACGAAGGTAATATTGCAGAAGCAACTGGGGCAAATGTTTTTTTTAAAAATGAGATTGGAGAACTTCATACACCTATACCAGATTCCTTTTTAGATGGGATTACTAGGCGTGAAGTAATTAAAATAGCAAAATCTAAAGGAATTAAAGTTTTGGAAAGAAAGATTAAACCTGAAGAAATGAAAAATTTTGTTGGATGTTTTCTAACAGGTACAGCTGCTGAAGTGACGCCAGTTTCAGAAATAAATAATTATAAGTTTAAGGTTTGTAATGTAATATCAGATTTAAATGATGCCTATCAAAACTTAGTTAGAAAAGATACTGCTGCTTAATCCTTACTATCTTCATTGATAGCGTGGTCAATACCTTTCCTTAGATAATCATAGCCGGTATATAATGTTAAAAACGCAGATAACCATAAAAGAATGATACCCACAGTCTGAGCGTTATAATCTTGAAAATTTATTATTTTATTTCCTATATCTCCAGTTAATAAAATAGCAATTGAAGTCATTTGAATAAATGTTTTTAGTTTTGATAAACTTGTTACCTGCATAGTTATTTTTCCTTTGGCCAAAAACTCTCGCAATCCTGAAATTAAAATTTCCCTAGTCAAAATAATTACTGCCGCGATTACCTCATAGTTTTTTATAGTTCCATTCATTACAAGTAAAATAAGAGCAGCCGAAACTAAAATTTTGTCAGCTATAGGATCTAACAGCTCACCTAATTTAGACTCCTCTTTAAATAATCTTGCTAATAAACCGTCTAGGTAATCAGTAAAACTTGCTAAAACAAATAAAAAGAAAGGTATAAGATCTCCAAAAAAACCTGGAATAAAAAAAGTAACAACAAAAATTGGCACAATAATAATTCTGCCTATCGTAAGTATATTCGGTATTTTTAGTTTCATTTATTCGTGAAAATAATCATATATTTTCTTCGCAATATTGTCTTCTATTCCTTCTACTGATTTTAAGTCATCATAACTTGCAGACTCCACTGCACGTGCAGACCCAAAATGATTTAATAAAGCTCTTTTTCTCTGCTTTCCGATACCTTGAATCTGATCGAGTAAAGATTTACTTAAATTTTTTCTCCTTTTAGCTCGGTGCGTGCTAATAGCAAATCTATGAGCTTCATCCCTAAGCCTTTGAATAAAAAACAATAAAGGATTATTTTTTTCTAAAACATACTCTTTATTTTTGTAATAAATTCTCTCTTCACCCGCATTCCTTTTTTTACCTTTAGCAACTGCTAAAATTGGTAAGTCATGTAATCCTAATTCATTCAAAACTTCTCTAGATACAGAGTATTGACCTTTTCCACCATCTATAATTATTAAATCTGGTAGGGACAAAGAACCAGATTTTTCCTTAATTGCTTTAGAAAATCTTCTAAACAAAACTTCTTTCATCATCCCATAGTCATCGTTTTTTACTTTTTCGTCTTTAATATTAAATTTCCTGTACCGTTTTTTTACAAAGCCCTCATTGCTAAAACAAATTAAAGATCCAACTGAGTCAGTTCCTTGTATATGGCTATTATCGTAAACCTCAATTAAATCAATATTATTGTTAAGATTAAATTTTGATGCTAATACTTCAATAAGATTATTATTAGTATCTGATTGAATTAGCTTTTGTGTTAAAGCTTGTTTGGCATTTTTTTCTGCAAGATTTGAGATACTTCTCTCATTTTTACTTTTAGCCAATTTAATAATTATATTTTTTTTATCTTTTTCGGAGAATGTTTTCTCAATTAATTTTTTATCTTTAATCTCGTGATTTGTAATAATTAGCCTAGGAATAGTTTTATTTTCATAAAATTGAGAGATGAAAGAACTTAGAATATCTTTCAAACTGTCATCTGGGTCGTGCTTTGGATAAAACGCTTGGTTTCCCCAGTTTTGTTTTGATCTAAAGAAAAATACCTGAACGCAAGTTTTTCCTGTTTCTTTATAAATACTAATTACATCAGCCTCGGTCAAATTTGTTTGATTTATTTTCTGAGAAGTTTGTATTTGTGTCAAAGCTTTGATCCTATCTCTCGCGACTGCAGCTTTTTCGTAATCAAGTTCTTTACTCGCATTTTCCATTTCTTTTGATAGGTTTTTTTGTATTCGTCTTGATTTCCCAGATATGAAATCTATAGCGTCGCTAACAGTAGTTTTATAATCTTTTTCATTTATATGTCCAACACAAGGAGCTGAGCATCTTTTAATTTGATATAAGATGCAAGGTCTTTCTCTATTTTTGAAAACTGTATCATCACAAACTCTTAAAAGAAAAATCTTTTGTAGAATTTTTATTGTCCAATTAGCAGAGCCAATCGATGCAAACGGACCAAAATAATATCCAGATCTAGATTTTTTTCCTCTCAACTTTGTTAATTGAGGCCATTTATCCTTATTACCGATGTAAATATATGGAAAAGATTTATCATCTCTTAAAAGAATATTGTAACGAGGTTTATGCTTTTTAATTAAATTTGCTTCTAAAAGTAAAGCCTCGCTCTCATTATTTGTTGTAGTAGTCTCAAGATTGTGGGTTAGTGAAAGCATTCTTTCTGTCCTAATTGGGAGGTTAGATTCCGTTACATAACTTTTAAGTCGATTAGGAATATTTTTTGCTTTACCTATGTACAAAATCTCACCCGTCGAACTGATCATCTTATATATACCTGGATTTTTTGGAATTAGCGGTATTTTATCTTTAATTACTTTTTTACCTTGTTCTAAACTATTGATCATAATTTTGACTTTGAAACCTCTATACCCACAGATTTGGTTTTCTTTAAGATATCTAATTTTTCTATTTTAAGATTAATCTTTTTAACAAGTTCATTTTTAAATATCATATTAAAAATACTTTCTGCTAAATCTTCAAGTAAATCATGGTGTTTAATAGAAGTAATTCTTCCAATTTTGTTCACAATCTCTTCATAGTTAACTATAGATTTCAAATTCTTGTTATTTGGAACAACATATGGATTTGTCAAAATTTCAATGTTAAATTTTACTCTCTGTTTCTTTTTTTTTTCAAAATTATGTATACCTATAGAAATACTTAAAATTAAATCTTTTATAATTACTTTCCTTTTGTACTTAAATTTTTCCTTTTTTTTGAATTTTATTATTTTCATTCTTTTGTATTAATAATATCTGGTGTTTGCCAAGCAAGTCTTTGACCGCTATCAATATTAATTATTTCTCCTGTTATACTATTATTTTCAATAAGAAATTTTACTCCATTACTTATATTATCTAAATTTACTTTTTTTCTTAAAAGAGTAGATTTCCACTGCTTTTTGAAATGCGCTTCGGATTGTCTTTTATTCTTTAAAGTAGGCCCAGGTGAAATACCATTAACTCTTATAAAAGGCGCCAATTTCATGGCAGCTGTTTTTGTAAAAGTGGCTAATGAAGATTTACTTAAAGTATAAGAGAAAAAAAAAGGAGTTAATTTTTCAACTCTTTGATCAATAATATTAATGACACATCCCTTTTGGTTTTTAAGTAATTTTTTAAAATTTTGAGTTAAGATAGCTGGTGCTTTTAAGTTGATATTTATATGTTTTAAAAATGATTTTTCAGAAAAATTTTCAAGATTATCGTTTTCAAAAACTGAAGCATTATTAATTAAACAATCTAATCCATTCAAAGTCTTATAGGCCTTTTTTATTAAAGCTTGAGTTTGTTTTAAATTATTTAAATCAGCTTTAAATAAATATGCTTCAGCCCCAAGTCCCTCTAGTTCTTTTTTTAATTTTAAAGCGCTTCTTTTAGATTTATTAAAGTGGATACCTATTTTTGTTTCAAAGCTAACTAAACTTTTAGCGATCGCAGATCCTATTCTAGTAGCTCCACCAGTGATAATTATTTTTTTGGCTTCCATTTTTTTATCGCTTTTCTTGGTTTTGTGCCAGGCATACCCATAGTCGATCTCCCTTTTGGATAAACTTTACTTTTCAAATTATATTGAGATATTTTTGGATTTAAAGTTATTTCGAGTTCACTAGCTTCTAGTTTTCTCATTTCATCTCTTAGTTTAGCAGCCTCTTCAAATTCTAAATTAGATGCAGCTTCCTTCATTTTTCTGTTTAAAGCTTTAAGATGTTTTTTTAAGTTACCACCTACGTTTGAACCTTCACTAATTTTAACGTAATCTTTTTCATAAACAGACTCTAGAATATCACTTATCTCTTTTTTTACTGACTCAGCAGTTATTCCATTTTTCTTATTATATTCTAATTGTTTATTTCTTCTTCTGTCTGTTTCCTTAATTGCCTTTTCAATGCTTTTAGTGACTTTATCAGCATATAAAATTACTTTACCATCAACATTTCGTGCTGCTCTTCCAATTGTTTGAATTAAAGAAGTTTCAGATCTTAAAAACCCCTCTTTATCAGCATCTAAAATTGCTACTAAAGCACATTCGGGAATATCTAATCCCTCTCTCAACAAATTAATTCCTACAAGAATATCAAACACTCCCATTCTTAAATCTCTTATGATCTCAATTCTTTCAAGAGTATCAATGTCAGAGTGCATATATCTTACTTTAAGACCATTTTCGTGAAGGTACTCAGTAAGATCTTCAGCCATTTTTTTTGTCAGCGTTGTAGCAAGAACTCTATATCCTTTTTTTACAATCTCTTTTGCCTCGTGCATAAGATCATCAACTTGAGTTTTGGCTGGCCTTATTTCAACCGGTGGATCTATTAAACCCGTTGGCCTAATGATTTGGTCAATATATTTATTGCTTGTTTGTTTTAGTTCCCAAGGTCCTGGGGTAGCAGAAACAAAAACAGTTTGTGTTCTCATTAAATCCCACTCTTCAAATTTCAAAGGTCTATTATCCATACATGAAGGTAGTCTAAACCCATATTCGGCTAACGTACTTTTTCTTGTACGGTCTCCTTTATACATCCCATTTAATTGAGGGACTGTTACGTGACTTTCGTCTACAAATATAATTGCATTATCTGGAAAATACTCAAACAGAGTAGGAGGTGGTTCACCAGCTTTTCTTCCTGACAAAAATCTTGAATAATTTTCTATCCCTGCACAAGTTCCGGTAGCTTCAATCATTTCTAAATCAAACTTAGTTCGTTCTCTTAATCTCTGTTCCTCTAAAAGTTTATTATTTTCTCTGTGTCTTTTTAAAGTCTCAGCTAACTCAGATTTTATTTGTCTGATTGCTTGCTCGATTGTAGGTTTAGGAGTTATATAATGACTATTAGCGTAAATTTTTATAATTGAGTAATCATTTGTCTTATCTCCAGTAAGCGGGTCAAATTCTTCAATTTTTTTTAATTTATTTAAATTAAAACTTATTCTCCACGCTCTATCTTCCAAGTGTGATGGAAAGATCTCTAAATTTTCCCCTCTTACTCTAAAGGTCCCTCTAAAAAAATTTTGATCATTTCTTTTATACTGTAAGTTTATAAATGCTCTAATTAAATCGTCTCGCTCGTATTCATAATTTTTCTTAAGAGTAATAGTCATTTTTGAGTACGCCTCTACAGAACCTAAACCATAAATACATGATACACTCGCAACAATAATTACATCATCTCTTTCTAACAAAGATCTTGTTGCTGAGTGTCTCATACGATCAATTTGTTCATTTATTGAAGCCTCTTTTTCTATGTAAGTATCAGATCTTGGAACATAAGCTTCTGGGGTGTAGTAATCGTAATAAGATACAAAATATTCAACAGCATTATCCGGAAAAAAACTTTTAAACTCTCCGTACAATTGAGCTGCTAAAGTTTTATTTGGCGCTAGAATTAGAGCCGGTCTATTAGCTTTTTCAATAACTTTTGCCATTGTAAACGTTTTACCCGATCCTGTAACCCCTAAAAGCACTTGTTCTTGTTTGTTATCTTTTAAGTTTTTTAATATTTGCTTAATGGCCTCTGGTTGGTCACCGCTAGGTTGAAAGTCACTTTTGATTTTAAAGTTTATACCTCCCTCTAACTTCTTAATTTTTTTGGAGTTATTAACTTCTAGATCAGCTAATTTTTCTTGATAAGTATTTTGCATTTTGTGTTAATAATAAATTAATTATATTATAAATTTCAATGAGCATAGTTTCCAATAGTTTAAAACGTATAAAACCGTCACCTACAATAGCAGTTACCTCAAAAGCAAGGGAAATGAGAGCTGCTGGAAAGGATGTTATCGGTTTAGGGGCTGGAGAGCCTGATTTTGATACTCCAGACAATATTAAAGAAGCAGCAATAGAGGCGATTAGAAAAGGGGATACAAAATATACAGCAGTGGATGGAACTCCAGCTCTAAAAAAAGCTATTCAAGCAAAATTCTCTAGAGAAAATCATTTATCATATGAGCTTGATCAAATTTCCGTTGGAACTGGTGGAAAGCAAGTTTTATATAATGCCTTTATGGCAACTATTAATAAAGGTGATGAGGTCATTATTCCAGCACCTTATTGGGTTTCTTACCCTGACATTGTTTTGTTGGCTGGGGGAAAACCTAAAATAATAAAGTGTGATGAAAAGAATAATTTTAAATTAACACCAGAAAAATTAAAAAAAGCAGTTTCAAAGAAAACAAAGTGGATAATTATAAACTCTCCATCAAACCCTACCGGTTCTGGTTATACCAAAGATGAGATAATAGCTTTATCTAAGATTTTAATGAAATATAAAAATTTATATATTTTAAGTGATGACATTTATGAACATATTACTTATGACGGTTTTAAATTTTTTACAATTGCACAAATTGAAAAATTAAAAAACAGAACTTTAACCATGAATGGAGTGAGTAAATCTTACTCAATGACTGGTTGGAGAATAGGTTATGCTGCAGGTCCAAAAGAAATAATTAAAGCGATGGCTAAAATTCAATCCCAATCAACTAGCAATCCTACATCTATAAGCCAAGCAGCTGCAGTCGAGGCTTTAAACGGAACACAAGACTTTATTTTAGAAAGATCAAATTCTTTTAAAAAGAGAAGAAATTTTGTTGTTGATAGTTTAAATAAAATAAAAGGTATAAGCTGCTTAAGCCCTGAAGGAGCTTTTTATGTTTTTCCCAACTGTAAAAAATTACTAAACAAGAAAACAAAACTGAAAACTGATAAAGATTTTGTAGAAAAATTGTTAGAAAAAGCTGAGGTAGCTGTGGTTCAAGGTTCTGCCTTTGGTTTAGACGGTTATTTTAGGATATCTTATGCTACTTCAATGGAAAATTTGAAGAAGGCTATGAAAAGAATTAAAACTTTTTGTGATAGTCTTAATTAGATTCAGAGAGATATTTTTCAGCTTCCAGTGCTGACATACAGCCCATTCCAGCAGCGGTAACAGCTTGTCTAAAAATCTTATCCTTTACATCTCCTGCAGCAAAAACGCCTGGGATATTCGTTTCAGTAGAGTCAGGTTTTGTAATTAAATACCCTTCTTTGTCCATTTTAAGTTGATCCTTAAATAAAGATGTAGCTGGATCATGACCTATGGCAATAAATAAACCATTAACTTTAAGATCTTTAATTTTATTATCTTTTACATTTTTAATTTTTAATGCATTTACAGTTTTTGGCTCTTTAGTACCAATAACATCCTCAACTACTGTATCCCAAATAATTTCTATTTTTTTATTAGATTTCAATTTTGTTTGAAGCATTTTTTCTGCTCTTAGTTCGTTTCTCCTATGTATTAAATAAACCTTCGAAGCAAATTTTGTTAGAAACATTGCTTCTTCAACAGCAGCATTTCCTCCGCCAACTACTGCAACTTCTTTTTCTTTAAAGAAAAATCCGTCACAAGTCGCGCATGCCGAAACTCCAAATCCTCTAAATTCTTGTTCGGACTTTAAATTCAACCATCTTGCTTGCGCTCCTGTTGAAATGATAAAACTATCAGCAGTGTAAACCTGGCCACTATCACCTGTTGCGGTAAAAGGTTTTTTTGTTAAGTCAACTTTACTTATATGGTCTTGTATCATCTCTGTGCCTACAGCTTCTGCTTGGCCTTTCATTTCGTCCATTAGCCATGGCCCCTGAATCACTTTTGAGTATCCAGGATAATTCTCAACATCTGTAGTGGTAGTTAATTGTCCTCCGGGTTGAGAACCATGAACAAGTATAGGTTTAAGCATAGCTCTGGCCGCATAAATAGCTGCTGTATAGCCGGCAGGACCTGATCCAAGAATTAACACTTTTGTATGTTTTGTTGATTTATTATTCATTATGTAAAGGTATATAGTAACTAATGTTAGAATTAAAAGCACTTCTTTTAACGCAAGGTATGCACGGTATGGTTAGTCAAGTAGAGGGACTAGCTAAAGCTTTGGGCCTAAGTTATAAACATCAAAAAATTGAATTAAAATCTTTTTGGAATTTAATTCCTCCTAAAATAAGCCCAATATCAGAAAATTTAGTAAAAAATAAATTCGTATGTGATTCTAAAATCATTATATCTTGTGGAAGAAAAAGCGTAATACCATCAATTGCTTTAAAAAAAAGATTAGGTAATCAAATTTTCAATATTCACATCCAAGATCCTAAAGTTTCTTTTGAACACTTTGACCTTATAGTTAGTCCTGAGCATGATCGATTGAAAGGTGAAAATATAATTAACACAACAGGCGCTATTCACTACTTAACAAAAAAAGAGATAAACGATAATTCAAAGTATTTAGGAATTGAAAAAGATAAAAGAAAAGAATTAGTAGCATTTATTATCGGAGGACCAAACAAATATTATAATTATTCAGAAAAACAAATTCATGAACTTTTTAACAAAGTTAAAACATTATTTACGCCAGATAAATTTAAAATTATTGTAATTCCTTCTTACAGAACACCTGAAAATATTTTAAAAATAGCATTTAATACCTTTAGCATTAATCATCATGTTGTAAAAAATATTGACAAAAAAGCTTATCTTTCTGCACTAGCAATCTCAAATTATATAGTTGTAACGTGCGACTCCACGTCAATGATTTCAGAGGCTGCCATGACTGGAAAACCTGTTTATATTGCTATGATGAAGTCTTTTAAGCCAACTGGAAGATTTAAAAAATTTTATTCACAATTGAAAGATTTAGGTATAACAAGAGAATTGGAAGATAGGGTTGAAAGTTGGAGTTACAATAGTTTAAATGAGGTAAACAGAATCGCTCCAATGGTAAAAGCAAAAATGAAAAAACATGGAATTATTTAAATCATTAGAAAAAAGAACTAAATTATTTAGTGATCCTTTTAAACATTTTGAAATCAACCAGCCACTGACGCAAAATGCCATTAATGAGATCTGCAGTGCAGAGATAGCTGATCCCAGAGAACAAAATTTAAATTATGATGGAACAAGAGCTCTCGATGGAGGTGAAGGAGCTTTTCGAGCTGGAATTAAAGATGGTGGAAAAGCAAAAAAACTAAGATGTTATGTTACTAAAGAAAACTCTAATCAATTTCCAAATTTAACAAAATTCATTGAAGAACTAAGATCACCTGAAGTGTATAAAAAAATCGGATCATTAATTGGAAAAGATTTAAGTAATTCTTATGTTAGACTAGAAGTAATTTGTGACCGAGAGGGCTTCTGGCTTAAACCTCATTGTGATATCGAAGAAAAATTAATGTCTTCAATAGTTTTTGTAAATTTACATAACGAGTCAGAAAATCTAGGTACTGATTTTTATGATGCAAAATTAAACAAAGTTAAAACAGTTCCTTACAAACATAATTATGGATATTTTTTCACAAGTGGACCAAACACTTGGCATGGAATGGAAAAAAAAGAAATAAAAAAAGAGAGAAGATGTATTCAAATTAACTATGTTACTTTCGAGACTGATTGGAAAGTAAAAAGTTAGATATCTTGCAAAGAAGTTACATTAATATCTCCTAGCTTTAGAGATTTTATACCTTCCAAACAAACTTTGGCTGTCGACATATTAGTGCAGTAAGGAACTTTATTAGCTAGAGTAGCTCTTCTTAATGCCACAGCATCGCTTAACTGAGTTTCACTATTTCCACCTCCAGTATTAATAACCAATGATATTTTTTTAGCATTCAAAACATCTACTATATTTGGGGAGCCCTGATTCACTTTATTTATTTTTTTACACTTAATACCATGCTGGCTTATATAATCAGCTGTGCCTCCAGTGCCGCAAATTTTAAAATTTAACTTAACTAATTGCTTTGCTAGTTGCACTCCCTCTTCTTTGTGACTATTTTTCAAGGAGATAAAAGCTAAACCTTTTTTAGGAAGGGAGTTTGAAGCTGCAATTTGACTTTTAGCAAACGCCATTCCAAAATTTTTATCAAAACCCATTACTTCACCTGTAGATTTCATTTCTGGTCCAAGTAAAAGATCGCTATTAGGAAATTTATTGAATGGAAACACCGCTTCCTTTACTGCAAACATATCTTTGGTTTTACTTTTTAAGTTGAACTTAGATAATTTCTCTCCTGCCATCACTCTAGCGGCTATTTTAGCTAGAGGTAAATTTTTTGCTTTTGAAACAAAAGGAACTGTTCTGCTAGCTCTAGGATTTACTTCTATGACATAAATTTTGTCATTTTTGATCGCGTACTGAACATTCATAAAACCTTTAACTTTCAATGCTAAAGCTAATTTTTTTGTTTGGTCTTCAATTTCTTTTAATAAAAAAGATTTAATTGATACTGGCGGTAAACTGCAAGCAGAGTCTCCGGAATGAATGCCAGCTTCTTCTATATGTTGCATAATGCCTGCTACAAAAACATTTTTGCCATCTGAAATTGCATCAACATCCACCTCCATCGCGTTATCAATAAATTTATCTATTAATATTGGATTTTTTTCGGCTACTTTAAATGCTTCTTTTACAAAATTTTTAAGCTGTGATTTTTCATATACTATTTCCATAGCTCTTCCGCCTAATACATATGATGGTCTTACCATCAAAGGTAATCCAATTTTATCGGCTATCTTTATAGCCTGGGGAAAAGTTTTTGCTATTCCACTTTCAGCTTGATTTAAATTTAGTTTATTTAAAAGATTTCTAAATCTATCTCTGTCCTCTGCTAGGTCAATTGAAGAATACTGCGTTCCAAGAATTGGAAGCTTATTTTCATGTAAAAATTTTGCAAGTTTAATTGGAGTCTGGCCACCAAATTGAGTAATGACACCCTTTAAGTTACCTTTTGACTTCTCTCTTTTTATAATATTGAAAACATACTCATCTATTAAAGGTTCAAAATACAATCTGTCACTTGTGTCATAATCTGTCGATACAGTTTCTGGATTACAATTGACCATGATTGTTTCAAATTTTGCCTCTTTAAGTGCAAAACTAGCTTGGCAGCAGCAATAATCAAATTCTATTCCCTGACCAATTCTGTTAGGCCCCCCTCCAAGTATTATAATTTTATTTTTGTTAGTGGGGTCAGCCTCACATTCTAAATTAGATGAAAAATTTCTTTGATAAGAAGAATACATATAAGGAGTGAAAGATTTAAATTCTGCAGCACAAGTATCAACTTTTTTATAGACTGGAAAAACCTTTAGAGCAGTTCTTTTCTTTCTAACTATTGACTCTGAAGTCTTCGTAAGTTCAGATAATTTTTTGTCAGAAAACCCTATAGACTTAATATAATTAAATTCATTGAAATTTTTTGGAAGACCTTTTTTCCTTATTTTAATTTCATTTTCTATGATTTCTTTTATTTGATTTAAAAACCAGGGATCAATTTTTGAAAGTTTATTTATTTCCTTTAAACTAATATTCTTTCTTATAGCTTCCCCAACAAGTAAAATCTTATTAGGTATATTTTCTCTTAGTTTTTTTCTAATTTGTTTTGAATTTAAATTAAATATTTGATCTAACCCTGAAAAACCTGTTTCTAAAGAAACCAAAGCTTTTTGAAGAGACTCTTTAAAATTTCTTCCGATTGCCATCGCTTCTCCTACTGATTTCATTGATGTACCTAAAACTGCTGCCGAAGAAGAGAATTTTTCAAAAGTAAATCTTGGAATTTTAGTGACTACGTAGTCTATCGTAGGCTCAAAAGATGCAGGTGTTACTTTTGTAATTTCATTTTTTAATTCGTCTAAAGTATATCCTACAGCTAACTTCGCTGCCACTTTTGCTATTGGAAACCCCGTAGCTTTGGAAGCTAGTGCCGACGACCTTGAAACCCTGGGGTTCATTTCAATAATTACCATTCTTCCATTTTTTGGATTAATCGCAAATTGAACGTTTGAACCTCCGGTTTCTACTCCAATTTTTCTTAAGCAAGCTATAGAGGCATTCCTCATTACTTGATATTCTTTATCAGTCAAAGTAAGTGCTGGCGCGATAGTAACCGAGTCACCAGTATGGATACCCATTGGATCTAAATTTTCTATTGAGCAAATTATTATACAATTGTCATTTTTATCTCTAACAACTTCCATCTCAAATTCTTTCCAGCCCTCTAAACACTCTTCCACCAAGACTTGATTAACAGGTGACTCGTAAAGTCCATTTTTTATTATTTTATAAAAATCTTTTTTATTTTTGGCGATACCACCTCCCAAACCACCTAGAGTAAAAGCCGGTCTTATAATTGCGGGTAATCCAATTTGATTTAAGACCTTTGAAGATTGATTAAAATTGTTTACTATTTTTGATTTAGGAAGATCTAAACCAATCTCTATCATATTTTTTCTAAATTTTTTTCTATCTTCTGCATTTGATATTGCTTTTGAATTAGCACCTATGAGTTCAATTTCGTATTTTTTAAGAATTCCTTTTTTTTCAGCTTCCATCGCTAAATTTAATGCAGTTTGACCGCCCATAGTAGGCAAAATTGCATCAGGTTTTTCTTTGATAAGAATTTTTTCAAGAACTTCTATTGTAATTGGTTCAATATAAGTTTTATCGGCGACATTTGGATCGGTCATAATTGTTGCTGGGTTTGAATTTATTAGAACTACTTTGAACCCCTCATCTTTTAAGGCCTTACAAGCTTGAGTGCCTGAATAATCAAATTCACAAGCCTGTCCAATAATAATTGGACCCGCACCCACAACTAAAATTTTTTTAATATCTTTTCTTTTTGGCATTTTTTTTCATACTCTTTACAAATTTATCGAATAAATAAACACTATCTTGTGGCCCAGGGTTAGACTCCGGATGATACTGGACTGAAAAGACAGGTTTATTTTTTAATTCAATACCCTCAATACTGTTGTCAAATAAAGACTGGTGAGTAACTCTTATATTTTCAGGTAAACCTTTTTTTACTACTTCAAAACCGTGGTTCTGACTTGTAATTTCAACTTTGCCCTCAATCAAATTTTTAACAGGATGATTAGCTCCTCTATGGCCTAATTTCATTTTTTCTGTCTTAGCACCAAGCGCTAAAGCAAGTATTTGGTGTCCTAAACAGATTCCAAATAATGGTAATTTTTTTTTAATTAAGTCTTGAATAATCGGTATTGCGTATTTTCCAGTTGCCGCGGGATCTCCAGGTCCATTAGATAAAAATATTCCATTAGGACTTAGT
Source organism: uncultured Pelagibacteraceae bacterium (assembly GCA_902554785.1). GTDB lineage: Bacteria > Pseudomonadota > Alphaproteobacteria > Pelagibacterales > Pelagibacteraceae > Pelagilacustribacter. Next base: position 14,162 of record CACDQG010000001.1, on the reverse strand, counting down.
TTTAATATTTCTTTTGAACTTGTCTTACACGGTACAATTGTGACTTTACAATTAAAATCTGAAAAATATCTCAAAATATTTTTCTTAATTCCATAATCAATTGCAACTACATGTAATAACTTTTTTTTATTTTTTAAATATCCATTTTCTTTTTTCCAAGTTTTATAATCTTGCCACAAATAATTCTTCCTAGTAGTAACTTGTTTTGCCAAATCTAGGTTTTTAAGACCACTCCACTTATTAGTTAATTTAATGAGTTTTTTTATATTTAAGCTATTTTTGTGGTAAAAAGATATCGTCCCCTTAGGAGCACCTTTATCTCTAATGAAATTTGTTAAATTTCTAGTATCAATTCCAGTTATTCCAATTATCTTATTTTTTTTCAACCATTGATCTAAATGTTTTAATGATCTGTAATTTGATGGATTAGTTATTTCAGTGTTTATTATTACTCCTTTAGTCCATATTTTATCAGACTCGTGATCCTCTTTATTTGTTCCTACATTACCTACGTGAGGAAAAGTAAAATTAATGATCTGATCAGCGTAGGAAGGGTCCGAAATTATTTCTTGATATCCAGTAATTGAAGTATTGAAACATACTTCTCCTGTTGCAGTTCCTCTATATCCTAAACCTATTCCTTTAAAAAACTTTCCGTTTTGTAGAACTAAAATAGCAGTGGGATCGATCTTTTTAAGATTTATTTTAGAGTTTATATTTTGACCAATCTTCTTCAAATACAACTCATAAGTTAAAGTAAAAAACTTATAAACATGATTTTGCGCAAGATATGAAATAGAATTTAAGTCGTCAAGAAAGTTCTTTTTATTTTATGCAAGAATTGTGATTAAATTAAATACATACTATGTCTCTAAAAAAACTTATAGACGATAAGCTTAATCAAGCATTAAAAGCTAAGGATAAAAATACATACCCGACATTAAGACTTGTAGTTTCGGCTATAAAAGACGCTGAAATAGCTGCACGCTCAAAGAAACAGAGTGAAATTAAGGATAGCGACATTACTTCGCTGTTAAAGAAAATGATAAAACAAAGGAACGAGTCTTGTGAAATGTACAAAAAAGCTGGAAGGAACGAACTATTAGATAATGAAAAAAGAGAAATTGAGATTATTAATCAATTTCTCCCAAAACAACTTAGCGAGGAAGAAACCAAAAAAATTTGTGAGGAAACAATAAAATCAGTTGGAGCAACCTCGATGAAAGATATGGGTAAAATAATGGGAGCACTTAAATCTAAATATTCTGAAACTCTAGATTTTTCTAGGGTCAGTTCAATAATTAAAGGACTACTAAGCTAATGATGAAATACCCTAAGGAATATATTAATGAAATTAAATTAAGACTGAAAGTCTCTCAAGTAGTAGGTAAATCTGTTCAATTAAAAAAAAGAGGAAAAGAATTTATAGGACTTTCGCCCTTTAAAAATGAAAAAACACCATCATTTACTGTAAATGATGAAAAAGAATTTTATCATTGTTTTAGCACTGGTGAGCACGGAAATATTTTTGATTTTTTAATGAAAACAAAATCGATGCCATTTGGAGAGGCAGTTAGAACTTTAGCATCTGAAGCAGGTATGCAACCTTACAAATTTTCTAATTTTGATAAAAAAAAAGACTTGAGATATCAAACTTACAAAAAAATATTTAAAGACTATTCTGAATATTTTCATGAACTTCTATTTGAAGGAAAAAATAAAGAAGCTTTAAACTATTTGATTAAAAGAGGTTTAAGTAAAAAAATAATTAAAAATTTCAAGTTAGGATTTGTACCATGGCAAAATAATTATTATGGAACACTGCTTAAAAACTATACTGAAGATGAAATTAATCAAACTGGTTTGTACTATAAACACGACAAATCAGGAAAATTTATTGATAGATTCAACTCAAGAATTTTATTTCCTATTAACAATTTATCTGGAGAAACTATTGCATTTGGAGGAAGAGTAATTAAAGATGGAAAAGTTGCAAAATATATAAATTCTCCAGAAACTGAATTTTATAAAAAGGGAAATATAATTTATAACCTTGATAAGGCAAGAGACTTTAGATCATCTACCGAAGAGGTTTTGATCGTTGAAGGCTATATGGACGTAGTGAGCGTATACGCATCAGGATTTAAAAATGTTATAGCAAATTCAGGAACAGCATTAACAGAGAGACAAATAGAATTAATTTGGAAATTTTTTCCAAGCCCAATTATTTGTTTAGACGGCGATGAAAGCGGCCAGAAAGCTGCTATAAGAATAGCAGAAAAATTATTTCCTTTAATAAATGAAAAAAATAAAATTTTTTTTTCGCTAATGCCCGATGGATTAGACCCTGATGATTTTATTAAAGAAAAAGGAAAAGATGGATTATTCAATCTACTTAAAGAAAAAGAAATAATCCAATCATTTATTTGGAGCCACAACTTAAGCAAAATTGATAAGTCAAATCCTTTTGAGGTTTCAAAATTTGAGAAAGAAATAAAAAAAATTATCTACTCAATTAGAGATGAAACACTTAAAAAATACCTTTTAGAAAGTTTTTTAGAAAAAATTAAAAATTTAACACCACTGCAAGCATCTCGTCAAAATTACGGATTTTTTAGATCAAATAAGGGAAAAAATTATAAAATTTTGCAAGAAACAAAAATCTTACACCAAAAGAAAAAAAATCTTTCTAAAATTCAAATCGTTGAATTTTCAATACTTTTTATTATTTTGAATTACTTTCAAATTGCTTCTGCTAAAATTGAGGAATTGGAAGTTTTGCAGTTTACCTCGGAAAAAAATGAAAAACTTAAAAACGTTATTATTAAATCAATAATTGAAAATAAAGATGAAAATAGTTTTAAATCTAAAATTGAAAATGACCACGTGAATGTCATTCAAGAGATAAATGAAAACTCAAATATTCAATTAATTACTAAAGGTAAAAATGACCAAGAAATTTTAGAATTATTACATGATTTAATTTTAGACCTTAAAGAACAAAATAATTTAAAAAAAATAGAATCTTTGGAAAAAAAATTGATAAATAACTTGGATGAAAACTCATACTCGGAACTTATTAAGCTTAAAAGTCAAATAAATGGCGAATAAATAAAGAGTAGATTTTTTTTATTCAGCCTTTATATATATTCAACATTTCATTTATGGGTGAAAAACTAATAACAAAATCTTTTGAGAGAATTTTAGATAAGGGAAAACATAGGGGATTCATTACTTATGAAGAACTGGGTAAATCCTTAGGTAAAAGAAATAGTACTAATGAAAATGTAGAAAAGGCATTAATAATCCTTGCAGATGAAAAAATCACTTTAGTAGAAAAAAAATCTCAATTTCAATCAAATAAAAAGAAAGAATCAACTGTTTCAGCTGAGGAAAAAACTTCTGATAAAAGTGACGATCCAATAAGAATGTATTTAAGAGAAATGGGTGGTGTTGAACTGTTGTCTAGAGAGGGTGAGATAGCAATAGCTAAGAGAATTGAAGCAGGGAAAGATGTTATGATCAACGCTCTTACACAAAGCCCTATTGTAGGAAAAAAAATCTTTGAGTGGAAAGACCAAATTGAAAATCAGCAACTCTTAGTAAGAGATATAATAGATATTGACTCAACATACGAGGATTTTGAAGCACAAGACGAAGATGAAGATCTTAAATTAGATAAAAAAACAAAAAAAGAAGAAAAAGATAAAGGGGAAAACGAAGCTGAGTCTAAAAAAGATGGAGACGTAACATCTAGCGAGGATGACGAATTCAATGTGTCCTTAGCTAAAATGGAAGAGGAAATTAAACCTAAAATATTAAATATTTTAGACTCTCTTAATAAAAATTACTTAAAACTTAAAAAATACCAAACAGAGAAACTTGATTGCATCCTAGCATCCAAAGAACTTTCTGTTTCAAAAAATAAAAACTTTAAAAAAATCCAAGAAATTTTAGTAGATAATTTTAAAAATTTACAACTTGCACCAAATGTCGTTGAAGAACTTGTTCAGTCTCACTATAAAGAAAATAAGAAAATTGTTTCTTTAGAGGGAGTTTTATTGAGACTTGCAATGGATAATAAAATTTCACGAGAAGAGTTTTTAAAGTATTATCTGGGGAATGAAATAAATCCAAAATTTGAGTCTTTTTTAAAAGAAAATTCAACTTGGAAAGCATTTTTTAAAAAATATAAAAAAGATTTTTCAGAAATAAAAGATAGACTAGTAGAGTTTAGTAAAAAGATTGGTTTATCGGTTGGTGAGTTTAAAAGATTAGTAAATAGGATCCAAAAAGGAGAGAGAGAGTCAAGAATAGCAAAAAAAGAAATGGTTGAGGCAAATTTAAGATTAGTTATTTCAATCGCAAAAAAATATACCAACAGAGGATTACAGTTTTTGGATTTAATTCAAGAGGGAAACATTGGACTTATGAAAGCAGTTGATAAGTTTGAATATAGAAGAGGATATAAATTTTCTACATATGCAACTTGGTGGATAAGACAAGCAATAACTAGATCAATTGCTGATCAAGCTAGAACAATAAGAATTCCTGTTCATATGATTGAAACAATAAATAAGATTGTCAGAACTCAGAGACAAATTATGAGTGAATTTGGTAGAGAGCCCACACCAGAAGAGTTAGCAAAAAAACTTGCGATGCCTCTAGAAAAAGTAAGGAAAGTGCTTAAGATTGCAAAAGAGCCAGTTTCACTTGAAACTCCAGTTGGGGATGAAGAGGATAGCAGCTTAGGTGACTTTATCGAGGACAAAAATGCTCTCCAACCTTTAGACACTGCAATACAGTCTAACTTAAGTGAGTCTACTACAAAAATATTAGCATCATTAACGCCAAGAGAGGAAAGAGTTTTGAGAATGCGATTTGGTATTGGAATGAACACTGACCACACACTCGAAGAGGTAGGTCTTCAATTTTCAGTAACTAGGGAAAGAATTCGCCAAATTGAAGCAAAAGCGTTACGGAAGCTAAAACATCCTAGTAGATCAAAGCAACTAAAAAGTTTCTTAGAAAAATAATTTTTTATGATATACAGGATATAGTTTGGGCCTGTAGCTCAGTTGGTTAGAGCAGTACACTCATAATGTATTGGTCCCAGGTTCGAGTCCTGGCGGGCCCACCAGAAAAATCCAAGGATTATGGAAATAAAATTTATACAGAATTATAATTAATTAAATGAAAAGTCTCATTAAATTTCTAGTATTAAATAATACAAAAATAATAAATTTCATTACTATAAAATTATTTAAAATTGGCTTGATTCCTGAAGATTATAAAGGAAAAGCTAAATCTTTGTATTTTAAAGAAAAATTTCATACAGAATTTTCAAAATCAAAATTGAAATATGATGACAAAGGATTTTATTATTTAAATCCAATGCCAAGTACAAATTTTCTAAACGAGTATTATGAAAAAACCTATTGGCAATCCAGAAATGATCTAAATTACCCTGTAAAGTCGAGAGATATAGATCATTTTAAGATGATTTCAAATTTTTATACCGATTTCAATTCATCTAAAAAAAAAATACTAAATTTTGGCTCTGGCCATGGTGGTGTTTCTTATCTTTTTCACGCAGCCAATCATTCGGTTTTTAATTATGATTTTAGGTCAACTAACAAAAAGCCTTTCGCTGAAAGATGGAAAAATATAGAAACTTTGGGTAATTTAAATCTAAAATTTGATCTCATATACGGCAGCCACAGTCTGGAACATGTTAATAATTTAGAAAATACTTTTGAATTATTTAAAAATTTATCCCATGAAAAAACGATTTATTTTTTTGAAGTACCTAATTGTTTAAATATTAATAAAATTTATCCTCCTCACACATATTATTTCACAAGAGAATTTTTCGTCAAAAAATTTATTAATATAGATTTCTGCAAAACATTTCTTGGTTCAAAGGAAATGAGTGAGGATCAAGGTGATGTGATAAGGTTTCACTCTCGTTCAAATACTAATTCTTTATAAATTTTGGTGCCATAAGGCTTTAATTTAATTGGTGGGCCGCTCACTACAATTTCATTTTTTTAAAAATTCCTCTAACTTCTTAATTAGAATACTTATGTCATTATTATTTGAATTTAAAATTGAAGCAAACTCTTCTTTCTGAGTTCTAGCAAGACTTAAACCTTCAACTATCAAATCTCTAATTAAGGGTTTGTCTGGATTTTTAGTATAAACTCTCCAATCAATTTTAATTTCTGGATCTCCACTATCAGGAGAGACAACAGACTGTATAATAGTATAGTTAGCACTTTTTTGATCTGAGTTTGTCACCTCAAATTTACTTGATGAATAATCTGTCAATCTTGAGGTTAAGCTTTTTAAAAAATATTTTTCAAATGCAGTTTGGTAAGATAGTAAAATTTCCTCTTCCGTAGATTTACGGAGTTCTCCTAATGTATATAAACTTAATGCTTTTATATCAACGTTTTCTAGTGCTATTTTTTCAATAAATTTTGCTTTCTCCTCGTTAGTTAAACTTTTATCAGAAAGCTTGCTTATTGCATCGCTTACAAGTTCAAAAATAAATTCTTTAGGATTAGTACTGTATGCCTGGAGATTAGTTTGATTAAAAAAAAATAATAAAATGAAAATTATCTTCAGAGTTCTCATTTTTTTAATTATCTAAATTTCCCCAATCATCCTGGTCTTCGGTCGAATTTTTGATTTTGTTATTTCTATCCTGCAAATATATACTTTTATATGAAGAATATAAATCTAATGAATTTTTTTCTAAGCTCTCTAAGTTAATAAGATTATCCGAGCGAAAATTCACAGCACTTGTACCTTTTACAGAATAATAATCTATAGCATTACCTGATGCACCAAATAATTCATTTTCTCTTATAGTTACATGGGCGAAAGGATCGATAAAAGTATCAGCTAATAATCCTATCGTATCCCTAGCAGTTGAAGGACCTAATATTGGTAAAACTAAATAACATCCAGGCCCAAAACCGTAGATACCTAATGTTTGACCTACATCCTCTTGGTGAGGCTTTAGTCCCATTTTTTCAGCAGGGTTAAATATTCCCAAAATACCAACTGACGTATTCACTACAAAACTCGCAGTAGAATGACCAAGCTGTTTAAAATTTCCCTGTAGAAGATTATTTGGAATTGATAACAAGGTTGCAATGTTTGAGGTAAAATTACTCGCACCAGTTTTTATTGGATTTGGAAGTTTATTGTAACCTTTTGCTACTGGCTCCATAATAACGTCGTCAAAAGCCATGTTAAAGTTAAAAATTGCTCTACTAAAATTTTCAAAGCATTCATCCGCAGCTTTCAAGTTTGAAACAGTCAAGAACGTAAAAACCATTATGAAAACAAATGATTTTATTTTTTTAAGTATCATAGTCCTAGCTATATATATAATTTTACCTAATATTCTATTAAAATTTAGCTTAAAAATGGCCAAAATTTACCTATATAATAAATAATATTTGTTTTTTATGAAAAAAATCTCACCAAAGGCTTTTAACTGCTCTAGAGGAAAAAGAGCCTCAAAAATTATTAAATTTGTAATATTTCATTATACTGGAATGCAATCAGAAATTGATTCTTTAAAAAGACTTACAGACCCAAAATCAAAAGTAAGTGCACATTACTTAATAAACAGAAAAGGAAAGGTTTTTAGTTTAGTTAATGAAAACTACGAAGCCTGGCATGCAGGCAAATCTATGTGGAAAAACCATGTTAACTTGAATAAAAATTCGATTGGAATAGAGTTGGTCAACAAAGGACATGAATTTGGTTACCAAAATTTCCCTAAAAAACAAATTTTAAGTCTGATTAAGTTATGTAGAAGAATCAAAAAGAAATACAAAATTAAAAAAGAAAATTTTTTAGGCCATTCTGATATAGCTCCACTTAGAAAGCAAGATCCAGGTGAAAAGTTTCCATGGGAAAAATTAAGTAAATATGGGATCGGTCAATGGTTTGAAAAAAAAAGGATAAAATCAATCTCCATGAATAAGATCGATAAAAAAATTTTTTTTAAAAATATTTTTAAATTAGGATATCGTTATTTTGATTTGAGCATTAGAAAACCTAATGACAGGCTAATAATTCAAGCATTTCAGAGAAGATTTAACTCTAAAAAAATAAACGGTAAAATAGATAAAAAAACCTTTAAAATAAGCAACTTTTTGTCTAGATAGTTGAAAAAGCTTGCATAAATTTAAACAATCAAATATTAAGGATTTGCCAGATAATTGGATAGTCGCTGTTATTTTTGTAACAGAGGAAAGTCCGGGCTCCATAAAGACACAGTGCCAGTTAATAACTGGCGAGGGTGACTTCAGGGATAGTGCCACAGAGAATAGACCGCCTTATCGAGGCAAGGGTGAAACGGTGAGGTAAGAGCTCACCGGTTTTTTGGTAACAAAAAACGCATGGCAAACCCCACTGGGAGCAAGGTTGAATAGAGAAGACATCGCATTAATTGCTAAAAACAGTCTTTAGTTAGTCTTCTGGGTTAACCGCTTGAGCTTGAGTGAGAACTTAAGCCTAGATAAATGACATCTTCAATGACAGAACCCGGCTTATAGATTATCTGGCAATTTCAAACATCATCGTTCTACTTTTGTACCTTGGGAGCATTTTTATGTTGTTGACTATTTTTAAAAAACCCATACAATCCCAAATAATCCCATAAAGGAGGGTAATGTGAATATTTTTAAAACAATGAGGCTATTTAAAAGAAATGTTTTTATCAAGTTACGAGAACAAAATAGACAAGAAAGGTCGGGTTTCAGTGCCATCCACTTTTAGATCTTACCTAAATTCAATGGGATACAATGGATTTGTAACTTATCCCTCTTTTAATTACTCTGCCTTAGAAGCTTGTTCTCAAGATAGAATTGAAAAATTATCAAATACAATCGATACATTAAATCCATTTGAGGAAAAAAGAGATTTCTTCGCAACTTCTGTTCTATCAGAAAGTGAAATCTTTCAATTTGATACAGAAGGAAGAGTTTCTATATCAGAAAAACTTCTCGTTCATGCAAAAATAAAAACCAATATATTATTCGTTGGTCTCGGAAAAACATTTCAAATTTGGGAGCCTAAAAATTTTCAAAAATTTAAAGTTTTTGCTAGAAAAAAAGCTTTCCAAAATAGATCTAACTTAAAATGGGATAATAAACAGAAAGGGGACTTGTTATGAGTATAAATGTTGGTGGTGGAGAGTTAAGAGAGCTTAAACCTAGAATATTGGTAATAGGGGTTGGAGGTGCAGGTGGAAATGCAATTAACGCCATGATCGAAGCTGGCATGCAAGGTGTAGAATTTGTGGCTGTTAATACTGACGCCCAAGATCTTAAAATGAGCAAAGCGGATGCCAAAATACAAATAGGCATGAATTTGACAAAAGGTTTGGGAGCAGGCGCAAAGCACGATATTGGCCAAGCTGCAGCTGACGAGTCAATCAATGAAATTGTTAATTATATCCAAGGAAGTAACATGGTTTTTATTGCCTCAGGAATGGGTGGAGGCACAGGCACTGGGGCTTCGCATGTGATTGCTAAAGCAGCAAGAGAAATGAACATTTTAACTGTTGGGGTAACAACACTGCCATTCGGATATGAAGGACCAAAAAGAATGAGAAGGGCAACTTTAGGTTTAGAGGAGCTTAAGAAACACTTGGACACAACCATTGTTGTTCCTAATCAAAATTTATTTAAAATTGCTAATGAGTCAACAGGATTTGAAGAGTCATTTAGTCTTTCAAACGATGTTTTGAAACACGGAGTTCAAAGTATCACAGATTTAATGGTTAGACCTGGAATGATAAACCTTGATTTTGCAGATGTTGAAACTGTAATGAGTTCTAGCGGCAAAGCTATGATGGGCACTGGAGAAGCCGAAGGGGAAAATAGGGCTATGGCTGCTACAGAATTAGCTTTAAACAATCCTTTAATTGATGAATATACATTGCAAGGTGCTAAAGGTTTGCTTGTTAACATAACTGGGGGAAGTGACATCAAACTTTTTGAGGTTGATGCAGCAGTTAACAAAATAAGAGCAGAAGTAGACCCAGAAGCTGAACTGATTTTTGGAGCGATAAAAGATGAAAATATGAATGGCAAGATAAGGGTATCAATTGTTGCAACAGCCCTACATGGTTCAGAGTCAAAACCTTATCTTAACTTGGTAAACAATAATTCTAGTAACGGTTCACCAGCTAATAGGAGTTTTAATCATGGAGAAAGTCTGTTTAACAATAATTATGTCGATACAAATGTAGCAGATGCTATCGATGGGGCAACCGCTTTAAAACTTGACCAAAACTTTGAAATTAAAGGCAGCGAGGAACAAAGCGCTTTAATTAATAGCTATGAGCACAATGAGGAAAATAAAATTGCAGAGGACGCCTTATCATACTCAAATGATAATGAAGATATATCTTCTGGAGTATCAATTGAAAGTGCTTCGTATATGGAAAAAAATACAGAAATTAAAGAGGAAAATTCAAATTTTAATAATGACAGTCTCTTACAAAGAATTTCTGATGAAGAACACACTCCAAAGCTTTTTTCGGAGGAAAACAATCAGGAAGAAATTCAAACAAATGATGCCTCTGAAGATAGCACATCAGAACAGTTGTTTGATCAAGATAAAGATGAAGACGAAGACTTTGAGATACCTGCATTTTTAAGAAGACAAAAGTTTTAATGAAAAAATTATACATTAATGAAAACTCAACTATCATCACTGGAGTCTACCCATTACCCGGTGATGTTGAGCGAAATAATTAAATTTTCATCTCCAGAAAAAGGTGGCATTTTTGTTGATTGTACCTTTGGAGGGGGAAATTATTCAAAAGCTATACTAAAATTTCCTAATACAAAAGTAATTGGGATAGATAGAGATACATCAGTAATTTCAATTGCAGAAAAACTAAAAAAAAAATTTAAAAATAGATTCGATTTTTATCATTTAAGATTTAGTCAAATCGACAAAGTTTTAAATAATCGAGTAGATACTATAATTTTCGATCTTGGACTTTCTTCACTTCAACTCAATGATTTAAAAAGAGGATTTTCGTTTAAGTCCAAGGATAGTTTGGACATGACAATGGGACTGACTGATGTTTCAGCACAGGACGCAGTTAATAATTTAAGTGAGGATAAATTAAAATCAATTATTAAGATATTAGGTGAGGAGAAAGAGGCCTCTAAAATTGCAAAAAATATTGTTAAATCAAGAACTCAAAAAAAAATTACTAAAGTAAATGAATTAGTGAAAATAATTGAGAAAAGCAAAAGAAAAAATTTTATCAGCAAAATAAATCCAAGCACAAAAACTTTTCAAGCACTAAGAATTTTTGTAAATAAAGAAATTACTGAACTTATTAATGGGATAATCATCGCTTCAAAAATGTTGAAACCTGGTGGAAAAATATTGATAATAAGTTTTCACTCAATAGAAGATAAGATAGTAAAATACTTTTTTAGTAATTATTCCAACAACAGGTCTAGACCATCAAGGTATTTTCCAGAACAAGAAGGAAAGAATTATGGCTTATTTGAAAACTTTTCGAAAAAGGCTATCAAACCATCAAAAACAGAAGTCATTAAAAATAATCCTTCAAGATCAGCAAAATTGAGATGTGCCACAAGAAGTGTAAATAAATTTTTTTATCCAAAAATTCTTTTAAGTAAATTTAAAAAATATCTAAATTTAGAGGCAACTAATGTCTAAGTTCAAAATTTTTGTATCCGTCGCTATCTTTTCATTTTTGCTTATTGGAACTTCTATAGTTAAAAATCAAACAAGGGAAATTGAAAAAAAAATATTTCTCATGAATAAAAATATTAATCTTAAACAAATAGATCTTTATGAAACGCAGTTAGATTTTTCCTATTTAACTTCCCCTGCTATGATAGAAAAAAGGATTAAACGTTTAGATAGTATCCAATATTTTCCTATTGAATATTCAAAGATATTTTTAAGTATAGAGAATTTAATTGACCTTGAAAATAAAATAGCAAACCAAAATAATTTTAATGAGAAAAAAAGCCAAAAAAAATAAAAATCATAATGTTAATCAAAAAAGTTTCTACTTTGAAGATTATCTAGAAACTAATAAAAAAAATAAATTCAACCAAAGTAAAAAATTATCACAGGACAGAATTTACTTATTATTTTTTTTATTTTTTTCTTTAGTTCTTATATTTAGTATTAAGATAATCCATATTTCTTTAAATAAAATAGAAATATACAATCAGGAATTAAATACTCAAAATTATGTTACATTAAGACGTGATATTGTTGATAGAAATGGGGATTTAATTTCAAGAAATATCAAATCTTACCACGCAGCTGTTAATCCAAGATTAGTAGATAACAAAGAAAATTTCTTGATCAAGCTGAGATTAAATTTCCCAGAATTATCAATTCAAACCATAGAAAAAAAACTAAATAAAGGTAAATATTTTTATATTAAAAAACGAATAAACCAAAAAGAAAAAGAAAAATTATGGAGATTAGGAGAAAAAGGAGTTATTTTTGAACCATTTCAATCTAGAATTTACACACACTCACATTTATTCAGTCATGTAGTAGGTCAAGTTGATTACGACAATTATGGTATTTCAGGTATAGAAAAATATTTTGATAAAGAATTAAAAAATAGAAATTTAGCAGACGAGCCACTAAAACTTACATTAGATACAAATATTCAGCATCTGATTAGCCAAGAGTTAGACCATTCTCTTAAAACTTTTAGAGCTTCAGGAGGTGCAGCTTTATTACTGAATGTTAATAATGGAGAAATTTTATCTTTAGTTTCACTTCCAAATTTTGATATTAACGCGAGAGCAGACCTCAGGGACAAAAATTATATAAATAAGATTACTAAAGGTGTATATGAATTGGGATCAATTTTTAAAACATTCACTATTGCTTTAGCTTTAGAAAATGACATTGTAAAACCGTCAACTATAATAGAAAATATACCACGATCAGTAAAATGTTCTAAATATGTAATTTCAGATATCAAGGAATTTCCTAAAAATTTATCTGTCGAAGACATTTTGATAAGATCTTCTAACGTAGGAACATTGCTACTCGCTAGAAAAATTGGTGAAGAAAAATTTAAAAAATTTATTAATGACGCACGTTTACTTGACAGCCCAGACCTACAAATTGAAGAGGTTGGAAATCCGATAATCTTTGATTGGAACAAATGTAAATTAGAGACAGTATCTTTTGGGCATGGTATCACAACAACTCCTTTGCAAGCCGTATCAGTTTATGCAGCTCTTTCAAATGGTGGAAAAATAATTAAGCCAAATCTCATAAAAAAAGAAAATTACCAAACATACGGTAGACTTATATCTCAAGAGACAAGTATTAATATTAATAAAATTTTGAGAAAAGTAGTTTCAAAGGATCAAGGAACCGCAAACCTTGCAGATATACATGGTTACAATGTAGGTGGAAAAACGGGGACTTCTCAAAATTATAGATTCGAAGATAAAAACCTAAATACTTTCATATCCATTTTTCCTTCTGATAAACCAAAATATGCTTTACTAGTAATGCTTGAAAATCCCCAAGTAGCGAAAGACTTAATTTACAATTATAGAGGAATTAAAATTAAAGGCACTCGAAATGAAGCAGGATGGAACGCAGTATATGTTGCTGGCAAAATAATAAAAAAAATTGGACCAATTTTAGCCATAAAGAGTAATGATTTTAACTACCATTATGTTGCTGAAAAAACTAATAAATAACCTCTCAAGCAGAAACCAAAAAATTAAAATACGTGGTCTCGCGATAGATAGCAAAAATATTAAAAAAGGATATATTTTTTTTGCAATTAAAGGAAATAACTTTGATGGTGAAAGATTTATTGATGAAGCAGTTCAAAAAGGAGCTTCTGTAGTAATTTGTTCAAAAAAATGTAAATATAAAAATAATAAAATAATTATAATTAAAACATCAGATATAAGAAATGTTTTAAGTAATGTTTGTTCAAAATTTTATAAAGAAAAACCAAAAAATATAATAGCAGTTACCGGAACAAACGGAAAAACTTCAGTTGCTGATTTATATTATCAGATTTTGAGTTTAAATAATGTACCTGTAGCTTCTATTGGCACTCTTGGCGTAAAACATAAAAA